>CACZJR010000077.1:0-6924 GCA_902781545.1 uncultured Spirochaetales bacterium
CTCGCTCATGCCGAAGCGTGAGATGAAGTTCTGCCAGTCCTGCTCGAGCTGGGCCTCGACCATGCTCTTCGGGACAACGATGTCTGTCTTGTCAAGGATGGCCTTGACTGCGGCATCGAGCTTCGCGGCCCTGTTGTCGGACTCTGCGGCTTCCTCGAGGTTCTTGCGTGTGGCCTTAAGAAGGTCATCGACTGTCTTGTACTCGTCCTTGACGTCCTGTGCGAAGTCGTCATCGAGCTCCGGGACCTCCTTGATCTTGACTTCCTTGACAGCGACCTTGATCTTGACGGTCTTTCCGAGATAATCGGTTCCCATTCCGCTGTCGTCGCCGTATGTCTTCTCGATGACGGAGGTGTCTCCCTTCTTCATTCCGATGATGTCCTTGTCAAGCTTGTAGAAGTTGTATGAGCTTCCGACTGTGAATGTGAAGTCGTCACGCTTGTTGGCCTGCATCTCGTTGCCGTCGGCATCGAGCTCGGCATAGTCGATGGTGACGATGTCGCCCTCAGCGATTGCGCCGTTCTTTGTGATGACCATGGCGTTCTGCTGTCTGAGGCGCTCGATCTCCTCGTTGACGTCGGCGTCTGTGATCTCTCTGGCCTGATACTCGATCTCAAGACCCTTGTACTCAGGAAGCTTGACCTCAGGGAGAACATCGTAGATCACGCTGTATGTGATGTCTGTGTTCGGCTTGAACGGAAGAAGAGCCTCCTCGTTCTGCAGCTCGGGTGTGCTGTAAGGAAGCGGGCGGTCCTTTGCGTCCATGTCCTTGTATGAGTCGGTCAGGTTCTTCTCCATGAGCCTGAAGGTGACTTCCTCACGGATTGCATCGCCGTACTTGCTCTCGATAAGAGAGACAGGGGCCTTTCCGGGCCTGAAGCCCTTGAGGGTGAGTTTCTTGGCGTAATCCTTGATTGTCTTTGAATAGTCTTCCTCGATTGTAGCTGCGCTGAGTGTCAGTGTGAGCTCCACAGAAGAGTTCTCAAGTTTCTTGATTTCCATTTTATTCCTCTCAACTATTGATGTAAAAATGCTTCGTTTTTTTGTCGCTCAACTAATATATAGAAATTACAAAAAGAAATCTATATGCGTGAGATAATTTTTGACATTTGAGGCATTTGAGGCAATCGGCGACAAAAAAAGCAGCTAGCACTTGCGCAAGTTCTACAAAAATGTTATAAACAATCTCGTCTTGCAGCAGTAGCGTAGTGGTTACGCACCACCTTGCCAAGGTGGCCTACACGAGTTCGAATCTCGCCTGCTGCTTTTTTTATGTCCGGACACAGTGTTCTGTGCCCGGATTTTTTTTTGAGGCCGGAAGCCTGTGGGTGCAAGGTCGCAGCAACGCGAAGACTGATTCCGTATTACATGGAAATTCCTGAAATCTGAAAAAACATGTAAAATTTACATTTTTTTTCGTGAATTGAGAAATTCCATGTAGTGCCATGGAAAGGCTCCTTATTTCCTGTCCGGAAGCTCCCTTACTATGTGCTCCTGTCTTCTGAGGTACCTGATAGCCTCCACCGCGGCACTGGCTGCCGATGTGGTTGTGGTGTAGGGGACCTTGTTGCGCATTGCCTCTGAACGGATCTCGTCGTCACTGCGTCTTGAGTGGAAGCCCATGGGCGTGTTGATCACAAGGTCCACCCTGTGATGGCGGAGCATGTCCACTATGTTCGGATGTCCGTCATGGGTCTTAAGGACAACATCTGTCAGGACGCCCTCGTCGAACAGGTCCCTTGCAGTGCCTCTTGTGGCGGAGATTGAGAACCCCATCTCCTGAAGCGCCCTTGCGATCGGAACTATTGTCTTACGGTCCTTCTTGTTCACGCTTATGACGACTTTGCCGCTTGTGGGAAGCTCGTTGCCTGCGGCGTCCTGGCTCTTTGCGTAGGCCTCGCCGAAGCTCCTTCCCATTCCCACAACCTCTCCGGTGGAGCGCATCTCCGGTCCCAGCTGCGGGTCCACATTGACGAACCTGTCAAAGGAGAAAACGGATTCCTTGATTGCCCAGCCTGTGATGCAGTGACCCTCAGCGATGTCCTGATTAGGCTTTACAAGTCCTTGTTTCACCAAGTCATCACCGTTCCAGACCCTCACTGCGGTCTCTATCATGTTCACTCCGGAGGACTTGCTGATGAACGGCACGGTCCTGCTGGCCCTTGGGTTGACCTCGATTATGTACAGCAGTCCGTCCTTCTCGGCGAACTGTATGTTCATCATTCCGCGTACCGGGATCTCGCGCGCGAGGCGCAGCGTCCACTGCCTCATCTGCTCAAGGATCTCGGGCTTGCTCTTGTAAGGCGGGAACACGGACGCGGAGTCTCCGGAGTGGATTCCCGCTGCCTCTATGTGCTGCAGTATCCCGCCGACGTAGACATGCTCTCCGTCTGAGACTGCATCCAGGTCGTACTCGAACGCATCCTCCAGGAACTGGTCCACAAGCACCGGTGCCTGCGGGCTGATTGAGACGCCTGACTTCTCGAAGAACTCGGCAAGGCCCGCATCGTCATAGGCTATGAACATGCTTCTGCCGCCAAGGACGAATGAGGGTCTGAGCAGCACGGGGAAACCTATGTCATGTGAGCACTGGAAGACCTCTCCGGGGGTCCCTGCCATGTGGTTGCGCGGTTGTCTGAGCCCCAGCTTCCTCACAAGCTCGGAGAACTGTCCGCGGTCCTCTGTGGCATCTATTCCCTCAAGCGGTGTGCCGATGATGTTGGCACCCCAGGCCTCAAGGTCCTTTGCCATGTTAAGCGGGGTCTGGCCTCCGAGCTGGACCACCACGTCCCTGGTGCCTTCCTTCTCAAGGATGGCAATCACTTCCTCTGCCGTGAGCGGGCTGATGTAGAGCCTGTCTGAGATGTTGAAGTCCGTTGAGACTGTCTCCGGGTTGCTGTTGACCATGATGGTCTTTCTTCCTGCCTTGCGGAAGGCAAGGGATGCAAGGGTGCAGCAGGTGTCGAACTCAAGACCTTGGCCGATCCTGTTCGGGCCTGAAGCGACAATAACCACGGCATTCTCTCCAAGAGGCTGTCCCTCGTCCTCCTCTCCGTATGTCATGTAGCAGTATGGTGTCAGGGCCTCGAACTCGCCGGCGCAGGTGTCCACGAAGTGGGCGCAGCTCTTGATCCTGTGGCTGTCACGCATGGCCTTGATCTGCGCGGTGTCCTTCCCGCACAGCTGGGCTATCCTCTTGTCTGACATCCCCTGGATCTTAGCCTCTCTGAGAAGAGCCTCATCAAGGCCCTCACTGATCCTCCTGTCCAGGACGGCCTGCTCGACAAGTGTCCAGAGGAAGAACCTGTCAAAGCCGGTTATGGTACTGATATTGTCTATGCAGGCGGCCATTGCCTCCGGATCCTTCTGCTCAGAGATTACCGTATATGCCGCCAGAAGTCTCAGCGGATGAGCGCTCCTGAGCAGTGTATCCACATCATTTGATGACCTGTCCAGCGGAACCAGGCCCTCGAACTTCCTCTCGCTTGCACGGATTCCCTTGTTGATCGCCTCCTGAGCGGTGCGTCCTATGGCAAGCGCCTCTCCGACGCTTCTCATCTGGGTCCCGAGGGCACTTGAGGGAAGCGGGAACTTCTCAAGCTCGAATCTGGGGACCTTGACCGCCACATAGTCCAGTGCAGGCTCAAAGCATGAGACTGACTGGCCTGTTATCTCATTCATCACCTCATCCAGCGTGTATCCGACCGCAAGCTTTGCAGAGCATCTCGCAATGGGGAATCCTGTGACCTTGGAGGCAAGGGCAGAGGACCTGGAGACCCTGGGGTTCATCTCAATTACTATCATGCGGTCAGTGTCCGGCTGCATTGCGAACTGGACGTTTGAGCCTCCGCAATCTACACCGACGGCCCTGAGGATGTCTATGGAGGCGGTCCTCATCCTCTGGTACTGCCTGTCGCTCAAAGTCTGTATGGGGGCTATTGTGATGCTGTCTCCAGTGTGGACGCCCATGGGGTCCACGTTCTCTATGGAGCAGACGATTATCGCATTGTCCTTGTGGTCACGCATGACCTCCATCTCAAATTCCTTCCAGCCTATCAGAGACTCCTCCAAAAGGGCCTCATGGGCAGGGGAGATGTCAAGCGCATGCTCGACCAGATCAAGGTACTCGTCCTCAGTGTTGGCTATTGAGCCGCCCATACCGCCCAAGGTGAAGGAAGGACGTATGATTATGGGAAGCGGGATCTGCTCATGGGCCTTTCTTGCCTCATCCAGGTTGTGGACGACCATGCTCTTTGCGCTCTCAAGGCCGATTGATGTCACAATGTCCTTGAATGCGCCCCTGTCCTCGGCCTTCTCAATGGCATCGATGGAGGCTCCTATGACCTTGACGCCGTACTTCTCCAGAATGCCTTTCTTCTGGAGCTCCATTGTCAGGTTCAGGGCTGTCTGGCCGCCCATGGTGGACAGGATTGCATCTGGTCCGACCTGCTGGAATATCTTCTCGACATAATCGACGGTCAGAGGCTCCAGGAATATGTGGTCCGCGATCCCGGGAGTTGTCATCACCGTGGCGGGGTTGGGGTTTATGAGAGACACCTCATAGCCCTCGTCCTTCAGTGCCTTGACCGCCTGGTTGCCGGAATAGTCGAACTCACAGGCCTGACCTATGATTATGGGGCCTGACCCTATTACCAGAATGTGGTGTATGTCTTCTCTCTTAGGCATTCTTCAGCTCCTCAAGGAATTTGTCAAAGATCCATGTCGCATCCTGCGGTCCGGGGGATGCCTCCGGATGGAACTGCACGCTCCTGACTCTGAGACCGGAGTCATACAGGCCCTCCACCGTGTTGTCGTTGGCATTCACGAACCAGATGTGCACGCTCTTGGGAAGGCTCTCTATGTCACTCATGAAGCCGTGGTTCTGGCTGGTTACAAAGGTCTTTCCGGTATCCAGGTCCTTTACCGGGTGGTTTCCGCCGTGGTGCCCGTAGGCCATCTTCACGGTCCTGCCTCCAAGCGCCCATGTTATGATCTGGTGCCCCAGACAGATCCCGCAGACCGGGATCTTGCCAAGACAGGCCTTGACCTGGGCTACAGCGTCCTGAAGGAGCTCCGGGTCTCCTGGACCGTTGGAGAGAAAGAGCATGTCGTATCCTTTGCCAAGTACGTCCTCCGCCTTGAATGTCGGAGGAAGAAGCGTGACTGATGCACCTCTCTTCTGGAAGTTCTCCACGATTGATCTCTTGATTCCGAAGTCTGCCAGCGCGATGTTGTATCTGGGCCTTGGAGTCTCCTCAGAGAGGCTCTTTGCCTCCTTGACGCTCACATCCTCTATGAGATTGCGCTCGGTGATCTTGGGGAAGGTTCTGAGCATCTCTCTTGCCTGGCTCTCCTTTCCCTCCGGGAAGATCACGGCGTTCTGGCTGCCGTTGCGGCGGATATGGAGGGTGAGGGCCCTTGTGTCCACGTCCGTTATGGCGCAGACTCCCTGGTCTCTCAGAAAGTCGTCAAGGCTGGTCCTGCCTGCCGGCAGCGGGCCCTGGTAGAGCCTTTTTACAACAAGAGCTGTGGCTTTGATTCCACAGCTCTCATTCCAGTTTTGGTCAACTCCGTAATTACCTATCAGCGGATAGGTCATGAGGACTATCTGTCCGTTGTATGAGGGGTCGGTGAGAATCTCAGGATAGCCTGACATGCTGGTGTTGAATACTAGCTCTCCACAGCATATCCCTGTGGCGCCGAACAGCATGCCGCTGAAAAGCCGTCCATCTGAAAGAAGCAGATATCCTTTCTCCATGTATGAACCTCGTTGTGGCAAACTGCACACAAAATAACCAAAATGAATGATTAATGCAACAAGTATTCGGGAAATAGCTGAAAAAAACAACTGCAAGTCCTTTTCTGTCAGTAATATGTTGCAGAATATGCAACAATCAACTTTTTCATGAAAACCCTGATCCTGTATTTATCTTCTTTTGTTTTTGCGATATAGTGTCCGACGACGGGATTTAAGCTCTACTTGCTCCGTCTAACAAATAGCTAAAGGAGGCGAAAACATGAGTTTGTTTTCCACCGAAATGGTCAGTAAGTACCATCCTGACAAATACGCGGACCAGATATCCGATTCGATCCTGACAGAAATCCTGAGAAAAGACCCATCGGCCCATGTGGCATGTGAGTGCATGGCAAAGGACAACACCGTGATCCTTGCCGGCGAGATCACAGCCTGCTGCGACATTGACTATGACTCTGTTGCGCGCAGGGTGGGTGACTCCCTGGGCTACAAGGTGGACAAGGTGATAAACCTCATCACAAAGCAGTCCCCTGAGATCGGCAGTGCCGTGGACGCCGATGAGTACATTGGTGCAGGTGACCAGGGAATGATGTTCGGATTTGCTGTAAATGGCGGAAAATATTACCTGCCATACGGTCAGGAGATTGCCATTGACATCATTAAGGCAATAGAGAATGACATTGATCATAACCCCGACTCAATCTTTTTGGGAGATGCGAAGACCCAGGTCACCACTGATATCTCCGCCCCGGGGTTCGTGAAGCCGGTGGATACGATCCTTGTCTCCGTGTGCCATAAGGAAGGGCTGTCAATTGACCATGTGAGAAAGTATGTCTGCGACCTGCTTTCGGCTAACAGCATCCCTGTGCCCAGGAAGCTTCTGATAAACCCGGCAGGAACATGGTCTTTCGGAGGACCTGCTGCGGACTGCGGACTTACGGGGCGCAAGATAGTGTGCGACCAGTACGGCGGCTATGCGCCGGTAGGCGGCGGAGCGTTCAGCGGAAAGGATCCCTCAAAGGTCGACAGAAGCGGCTGCTATGCCGCAAGGAAGATCGCGGTCGACATGGTTCGTAAGTACGGCTTTGAGAGCTGCACTGTGCAGATAGCATATGCCATCGGTGTGAGCCACCCGGTCTCTGTCTCGGCAATAGGGATACTTGCAGACG
>CACZJR010000077.1:6932-16198 GCA_902781545.1 uncultured Spirochaetales bacterium
TCAGTGATGAGGTGGTGCAGGGCTATGACCTGACACCGCGCGGGATCATAAGCGCTCTGGGCCTTCTTGACCTTGATTACGGCAAGCTCTCAGGCGGAAACCACATGATGGCTTTTGCCTGAATCCTGTCCGGAATCAGATCTCCAGGGGGACAAAGCTGTATTTGGCAAGGTCGAACAGGCCCATGTCTGTGATCTTGATCTCTGGAATAACCACCAGGGACATGAAGCACAGTGTCATGAACGGATCAATTCCGCCGCTTATTCCGAGCTCACTTCTTGCGGTCTCTATTATGGATGAGAGCTTCTCGGCGACGATCTCTCCGGGAATGTCGGTCATCAGGCCTGCTATCTCGTGCTGCACGGACTCTATCACCTTGCCGTCCTTGACAACGGTCATTCCTCCGCCAAGCTTCTCAAGCTCCCTCACTGCAATCAGCATGTCCTTGTCATTGTCTCCTGCGACAATGACATTGTGGGAGTCATGAGCTATTGATGTCGCAACTGCACCGCTTCGGAGGTTGAAGCCTCTGATCAGGCCTATTCCGACATTTCCCGTACCTTTGTGACGCTCCACGACAGCGATCTTGATTATGTCGTCATCGTTGCGGTGCCAGATTCCGTTCTCATCCAGGTCCACATAGGCATCGGTCTCCTTGGTGACCAAAGATCCGCTCTGGATCTCCATGACCCTGACATGCCTGCTCTTGAGCTTCAGCTGGAATGACCTGCTGCTGAGCCCCTTGATGTTCATCTTGCCGCTGACCTTGTCTATCGGGGCATGCACGGGATCCACCAGGTAATTCTTCCTGGATGCGACATGCACGCCGGCGGTGTAGACCTCATCCACGGTGAAGTCCTTGTCCAGGGACGACAGGAGCAGGAAGTCTGCCCTGCGTCCCGGAGCAATGGCTCCACGGTCATCAAGCTTGAAGCACTTGGCGGCGTTGATGGTGGCCATGCAGATTGCGGTTATGGGGTCAATGCCCTCGGCAATCGTCAGCCTGACGTTGTTGTCTATGTGTCCCAGCTCGATGATTGTCTTTGCGGCATAGTCGTCAGTGCACAGCAGGCAGTATTCCGTGTTTCTCTGGTCCATGCCCTTGAGCAGGTTCAGCAGGTCATGACTTGCGGTTCCCTGTCTCAGAAGCACATACATGCCCCTGCGGATCCTGTCCCTCAGCCCTTCGGCCGTGGAGCACTCGTGATCATTCGCTATGCCTGTGCAGCAGTATGCGTCCAGGCTGAATGAGAATCCAAGGAAATGCCCGTCAATGATCTTTCCGGCTTTCTTTGCGACCATTATCTTGTCCAGGACGGCATCATCCGCACCGCAGACGCCGACAAAGTCCATCATCTCACCAAGGCCCAGGACCCTTGGATTGTTGATTCTCTTCTCGATGTCCTTTGCGGTTATCACCGCACCTGCATTCTCATATGGGGAGCAGGGGACGCACGACGGTATCTGGAGAAACACTGAGAGCGGGAGGTCTTCAGTTGCCTGAAGCATGTAATCGAATCCGTCAAGTCCGCAGACGTTGACTATCTCATGAGGGTCCGCGACAATGGTCGTGGTCCCGCAGGGAACGACAAGCCTTGAGTACTCGGCAGGGGAGACATGGGATGACTCGATGTGAAGATGGCTGTCTATGAAGCCCGGAACCAGATAGCGGCCCCCTGCGTCAACGGTCTTCTTCGCCTCAGTCATGTCGAATCTTCCGAATCCGGCTATCATCCCGTCCGTTATGTAGACATCCCTGTCAAATATCTCCTTGTTGAAGACATCCACCACATGGCAATTCGTTATGCGCAGGTCTGCGCTCTCCCTTCCTGCCGCAACATTGATCAGATGCTTCAATTGTCTCTTGTCCATCAGAAGAACTCCCTTATTCGTATTCGTAGAATTGCCGCAGGCGGACCTGCGGCATGTCTTTCAAATCTGCAACGGCCAGGATCAGCCTATTGCCTTGAAGATTATCTTTGCGACAAACAGCGCGGCCACAACCCATGTCGTCACCGGTATTGACTTGATCTTTCCGGTGCATGCCTTGATGATGACATAGGACAGGATTCCGAACATGATTCCATCTGAGATGCTGTAGGCACAGCACATGAACAGTATGGTCAGGAATGCCGGTATTGCCTCTGAGAAGTCACTGAAGTCTATCTCTGTCACAGGAGTGATCATCATGACTCCGACGACTATCAGGGCCGGAGCAGTCGCGGCGCTTGGGATTGATCCGAAGAGCGGCTCCAGGAAGAGAGACAGCAGGAACAGGACTGAGACCGTGAGGGCCGTCAGACCGGTTCTTCCGCCTTCTGCGACGCCGGATGCGCTCTCAACGAATGTCGTGACGGTAGATGTTCCGAGCATTGCACCCACTGTTGTTCCTATGGCATCGGCGAACAGGGCCTCCTTACAGTTGGGGATTGTGCCGTCCTTGTTCATCAGACCGCTCTTTCCGGCACATCCGATCAGTGTTCCGACTGTATCGAACATGTCAATGAACAGGAATGTGAACATGACGACTATGAAGTCGAATGTGGCCTGGCCGCTTGCGAAGATCTCCTTGAACGCGAAGCTGCAGAAATACGGTGCGTCAGGGAGATATGATCCGCCTGCATATGTGGTCACACCGAACGGGATTCCGATGATGGTGGTGACCACGATTCCGATCAGCAGGGCGCCTTTGACCTTGAGGGCAAGAAGCACCGCGGTTATGACCAGTCCGATCATGGCCACACCTGCGGAGCCCTTGAACCAGCTGGCGCTGAGCTCGACCAGAGTGGCACCGCCGACGATTATTCCAGCGTTCTGAAGTCCGATGAACGCTATGAACAGTCCGATTCCGGCGGCGATTGCCTTCTTCAGGCTCTCAGGAATGCTGTTTACGATTGCCTCCCTGATATTGAAGAAGGTGAGGAGGACGAAGATTATTCCCTCACAGAATATCGCGGTCAGCGCAAACTGCCATGAGTGCCCCATTCCGATACAGACCGTGTATGCGAAGAACGCATTCAGGCCCATTCCGGCGGAGAGAGCAAAGGGCAGGTTCGCGAGCAGTGCCATGACAAGACACGCTATTGCGGATGCAATGGCTGTTGCGGAGAATACCTTTCCGAACGCCATTCCTGATGCTGAAAGAATGCCCGGATTTACCGCAAGGATGTAGGCCATTGTCATGAATGTTGTGATTCCGGCCATTATCTCGGTTTTGACATCCGTACCCCTTTCCTTAAGCTTAAAGAACTTTTCCATACTTAACTCCTTTTGTTAAAAGTGGTTCTCCATAGCTATGATTTTAAACCCGCATTTTTTAGAAGTAAAGAAAAAATAACTAAAACGCAACAAAGTGCAACAACGGGGCGGTCTCAGACCTGAAAGAGCTCTCTGATCGCAGTTGCCACACCGTCATCTTCGACGGTGTCGGTGATGTAGTCCACCTTTTCCTTCACGCAGGATTCGGCATTGCCCATTCCGACTGAATAACCTGATTCTGAAAGCATCTCAAGGTCATTCGCGCTGTCTCCGAACGCAATTATGTTCTCCGGTCCGCAGCCCAGATGCTCGCAGAGCCTGAGAAGTCCGTTTGCCTTGGTTATCCCGTCAGCTGTTGTCTCTATGGACTTGTCTTCCAGGAGAACCGCCTGATGGATTCCAGTTGCCCTGAGCATTTCCGCTGCCTTTGAGGCTTCTTCCATGCTCTTGAAGAACGTCTGGATCCTGTAGACGCTCAGGTCATGCTTCTTGATGTAATGCCTCATCCTGACTCGCATGCCGCTCTTACGGACATCCTTTGTTGCTTTTCGCTGGGATTTTGCTAGGTAGTTCGTCCTTCTGAGCAGCCTCAGGAGGAAAAGGGGGGACACAACTACAAAGCCGTTGAGGTAGATGCAGGACTTCCCGCCGTTCTCATGCAGTATCTTCAGCGCATGCCTGGTGGTCCTTGGGTCCATAGGCCTGCTGAATATCGTGTTTCCGTCTGAATCTGTGACAATGGCGCCGTTTGCAGTGACAAAATACCTGAAATGAGCAAACACATCCAACGGAATCTGAGAGATGTCCCTGCCGGTGGAGATGGCAACAGCTATTCCTTTTTCTGTTAGTCTGTCAATGGCCCGTCCCACGGCATCGGACATGCAGCCCTGGTTCAGCACAGTACCGTCAAGGTCAAAGGCCGCTATCCTGATGTCTTTCTCCGAGAATTGTCTTTTGAGCTCAGCCAATTGTTCTCCCACCTTTTATGTAGGCGATATAGTCGTTTTCCTCAAGCGGCACTGAGTAGTAGAAGCCCTGGATGTAGTTGACTCCGAGTGATTTGACCTCCTCAAGCTGCTCCTTTGTCTCAACACCCTCGACAACAGTCGAGATCCCCAGATCCATGAACAGCCTGATTGTGCCGTCTATGAATCTCCTGCTTCTCTCCTGCTTGGATGAGATCACAGAAGGAATCTTGACGAACTTGAACGGCATTGACATGACCTGAAGGGCGTTGGAGTATCCAGTTCCGTAATCATCGAGGGCGAATGAGAAGCCCCTGCTGATCATGGATTTCATGAAGGCAAGCAGTATTTCGGGGTTCTTGGCTGCTGATGACTCGGTGATCTCGAAGCAGATCCTGTGCGGGTCAACGCCGTGATTATTTACAATCGCGGTTATGCGCTGGACCGGGTTGTGGAAGAACTCGGTGGCGGACAGGTTGATGTGAAGCATGTCCACCTCGGGATTCGCGGCCAGGAAACGGCAGCCGGCCTCAACCACATAGGAGTCTATGAACAGCGCAAGGCCTCGTCTCTCCACAATCGGGATGAACTCCGAGGGCTGGATGATCCCGAGATTCTTGTCGTTGTACCTCAGAAGGACCTCTGCGGTGTTGCGTTTGGGATCCGCGGTGTTGACTATTGGCTGGAAGCAGATGTAAAGGCCTTCCTTTGTCTTGACGGCTCTTCTCATTGACTCCTCGATCAGCTGTATCCTCCTGTATTTTGACAGGAGCTTTGAGTCGATCGAGAGCCTTATCCTCTGGTTGTTCATGATGTTCTCTGAGTAGAGTGTGTCATTGACAATTGATATCAGCTCTGCCGATGAGAGCTGTATGCTGGTGTTTGTTATGATGCAGAGGATCTTGGCCATGAGGTCCACCTTGATTCCCTCCGCCTTCCAGCCGCTCTTGAACTTGTCCACCAACTTGAGTGACACATCCTCAAGCTCCATCTGGTTCTTGAAGATGAGCCAGAAGCAGGAATCCGTCTGCCTGAAGTAGTAAGATGACTTTCCCATCACCATGCCGGAGAAGTAATAGCCTATCTGTTTCTCCAGCGCATTGCCCGCAAGGCTCCCGTATCCCTGCTCGATATTGGAGATGCCGTCTATGGAGACCACCGCTGCATAGACATGGTGCTTGCGTATCTCGCTGTCCAGGTAAAGGCGGAGCGCGGAGTCATTGTAGGCTCCTGTCGGCTCGTCTGTCATGGTCTCCGGGCTCTGGAGCGTCAGGTCCCAGAACAGCAATGACAGTGCCGTTGCCGTACCTGAGAGAATCAGGCTCGGGATCTTCAGCTGGATCAGGGACGCCACCGTGACAATCAGCACAAAGAGAAGCACCGTCAGCATCTGTTTGTGGGACAGCTTTGATCTCAGTATCACCACCAGTGAGAGAATTATCACCACGTGCACGCCAAGGACGATATAAAGCGAGTAATAGATAGGTCCGGTGACAAACACCAGCCCGCCATCAGTCATCCTGATGGAGAAGATCAGTCCGGTCAGCGGATTCGAAATGTGGATCAGGGCCATCAGCAGTGACGGTATGATGATCAGCTTTGCCTGCGGATTGCGGACGAACGTCATGCCCGAGTGGTAGACGATGTAGATGCACATGAGCATGGGCAGAGTCGTCTCTATGAGGTAGAACAGCCCGTTCACAAGATAATTCGCCCAGACCGGGACTTCGTTGATGTGCTCGATCGTGATGCAACCGATGATGTCCAGGCTCAGATCAGCTATCGAGAGAATCAGTATCACGCCGAACAGCTTGTTGCTGAATGTGGGGAATCTCCTGACAAGGTAGTAATGGAGTGTGATTCCCACGAGGAAGATCAATGAGCAGAGTTCGAACTGGGTCTGATAGCTGAAGTTAACAAGCATCCAGTTAATTGTAATTCGTTTTTCACATGTTGCATAGATTACTTTACGGTTGAAAATATCATGTTCTTATGGTATTGATTAGGCATGAAGAAAAGGCAGATCAAAAAAATCATCAACAGTTATTATTGGGACACTGAGGAGGACATCATGCTTCCGCCTTCAGTGATGAAAGAGGAGTTCAGGGCTGAGGAGGTCTACTACAGCAAGGCGTTCATCATCTCCAACCCGGAGAAGGCTGCTGAATTCCAGAAGAAGGTCGAGGAGAGGATCGAGGCCGAGACAAAGAAGGCCGAGGAGCTTTCCAAGAACTGAAACTGACTTATCTCAGTCAAGGATAATCAAGAGGAATTGCCGTTCGGAATATGTTTCCGGGGCAGTTCCTCTCTGATTGTATGGAGGATAAAAATGTCAAAGAGTCTTAATGTCGTCCAGAAGACGTCACGTGTTCTTGAGATCATCTGCAGGGTTTTCTCAATCCTTTGTCTTGTCGGTGCCATCGCTTGTCTGGTGGCGGTAGTGGTGATGTGCGTCATGTATCTATTCCCGAAGGTGGTGTCTGACATAGAGTCAAACAGCGGACGTGCCCTTTATCAGATAATCGGGGAGTGTGTGATTGGTTTCATCGTCTCTGCTGCGGGCTTTGTGGTCATGAGGGCCCACAGGGATTACTTCATCATGGAGCAGAAGGCCGGAACACCGTTCACGCTTGAGGGTGCCAGGTCCTTCAGGACACTTGGAATCGTCAACATCGTCGTACCTGTCGCATGCGCCATTGTCAGCGCCATCCTGGGTGCCATATTCAGGTGCTGGGATGACATCAGGCTGGATTTCGGAGTTGGATTCGGAATAGCCATGGTCCTCCTCTCATTCGTCTTTGAGTACGGTTCTGAGCTTGAGAACAAGGAGCCGGAGAAGACAGAGAAGGCTGAGGTTCCTGCTGAAAAGTAAGGTCTTACTATTGCTTTTTAAGGCATAAATGTTATCTTTTAAATATTGAATAATTCAGAAGGAGAAAAAAATGAGCAAGTACGCTGGAACACAGACAGAGAAGAACCTGCAGGCCGCTTTCGCCGGTGAGTCACAGGCTAGAAACAAATACACATATTTCGCATCAGTTGCAAAGAAGGAAGGATACGAGCAGATCTCAGCCATCTTCCTCGAGACAGCTGAGAATGAGAAAGAGCACGCCAAGATGTGGTTCAAGGAGCTTGAGGGGATTGGAACAACAGCTGACAACCTCAAGGCAGCAGCCGACGGAGAGAACTTCGAGTGGACTGACATGTACGAGGGTTTTGCAAAGACAGCTGAGGCTGAGGGATTCAAGGCCCTTGCCGCCAAGTTCCGCATGGTCGGTGCCATTGAGAAGCATCATGAGGAGCGCTACAGAGCCCTTCTTGAGAACGTAGAGGCCCAGAAGTGCTTTGAGAAGAGTGAGGTCAAGGTCTGGAAGTGCCGCAACTGCGGTCACATCTGCGTCGGAACCAAGGCTCCGCAGGTTTGTCCTGTCTGCGCTCATCCGCAGTCATATTTCGAGGTCAACGCAGAGAACTACTGATCTCCCGTTGGGAGCAAAAAACCCATGCAGTCATCTGGCCGCATGGGTTTTTTTTGACCAGAAGTTGGGATATACTAAAAAATTGACATGGCCAGGGCAGTAATAAAGGACAGAAGCGATTTCACTCAGGGCAGCATCCCGCAGAACATCTTCAGGATGGCAGTGCCCATGACTGCCGCAGTTCTGATCAACGCCCTTTACAGTATTGTCGACAGGATTTACCTCGGCCACATCCCCGGAGCAGGCTCATTCGCGCTCACCGGAATAGGGCTTGCGTTTCCCATTATCACAATCATTACCGCATTCCAGAACCTGTTCGGAAACGGAGGATCCCCGCTCTTTGCCATGGCAAGCGGAGAGGGGGATAAGGACCTTGCCCAGAGGTACATGGGAAATGCAGCCTTCATGCTTGTTGCCACAGGCTTGCTTCTCACTGCTGTTGCATATGCCGTCAAGGAGGACGTGCTTTGGCTAATAGGAGCCTCCGATGTGACGTTCAGTTATGCAAACGACTATCTGGATGTATATCTCATAGGCACTGTGTTTGTGATGATATCGGTGGGCCTTAACCCTTACATCAACGCACAGGGCTATGCCCATACCGGCATGGTCACGGTCATGATAGGAGCAGTGATAAACATTGTTCTGGATCCTGTCTTCATCTTTGTCCTCAACATGGGAGTAAAGGGTGCGGCTATTGCCACAATAATAGCCCAGTTTGTCAGTGCCACGTGGGTTCTTCTGTTTTTATGTGGAAAACGAGTACCTGTAAGGCTGACCTTCAAGAGCCTTAAGCCTGACTTCAGGCTGATCGGGAAGATAATGGCACTGGGTGTGACGGACTTCTGCTTCGCGCTGACAAACAGTGCTGTATCAATGTTCAGCAACGCAAGGCTTCAGCTGCTGGGCGGTGACTCCTGGGTAGGTGCCATGACAGTCATATCCTCCATGAGGGAGGTCCTTCTGACAGTCATGCACGGAATCTCCGGTGCGGCCAAGCCGATCATGAGCTACAACTACGGGGCAAAGAGATTCGACCGCACAAAGGCCACAAGCAACTACCTGTTCATCATGGTCCTGGCATATTTCCTGATAGTCTGGGTCCTTGTCATGGTCTGGCCGGGGTTCTTCGCAGGCCTGTTCACAGAAGAAAGCTCTGTCTATCAGTGCTCTATCATTGCAATCAGGGTCTTCTTCTGCCTGCAGTTCTTCATGGCCATGCAGACAACAGGCCAGAGCACATTCACCGCCCTGGGAATGGCACGCTATGCGCTTTTCTTCTCATTGTTCCGCAAGGCGATCCTTGTCATTCCGCTCATCTACATCCTTCCGAACATGTTCAACCTCGGGGTTCTGGGAGTATTCGCCGCAGAGCCTGTGTCCGATGTCATTGGCGCCACGGCATGCTTTGTGACGATGAAGGTCACAACGAACAGGAAACTTAGACCGGCTACCACATAAATATTCACGTTTTCTGTATTCTTATTGACATTCATCACTCAATCTGGCTAGAACTAATTCCATGACTAAGAGGGATGCATTCATAAGGGGAATGAAAGCCGGA
>CACZJR010000078.1 GCA_902781545.1 uncultured Spirochaetales bacterium
AGACCTTGCCGTCCTTCCTGACAGCAATGATTGTGGTTCCCCTGAAACTCATTCCGTTTTCCTCCCGTGCGGATGGCTTTTCTTATACACTTCCTCAAGTCTCTTTCCCGTGACATGGGTGTAAATCTGCGTGGTCCCTATGCTCTCATGACCAAGAAGGACCTGCACAACCCTTATATCCGAGTCATTGTCCAGCAGATGGGTAGCGAACGAATGCCTGAACACATGAGGTGTGAATTTCTTGGTGAGGCCAAGCCTCAACCTGTACTTGTCAAAAATACTGTGAACTGTTGAAAGCGGCAACTGATTTCCCTTTGCATTGATAAGAACAATACCGTCGTCACGCTTATTGTTCTTCTCAAGGACCTCTGAGCGCTGCGGCAGATATTCTGCAAGGCACCCGACAGCCCTTTTTGTCAGAAAGACAAAACGCTGCTTGTTGCCCTTTCCTATTACGCTCACCCTTCTCTTCTCCAGATCCATGTCCTGGATCCTCATCCCAACGATCTCACTGAGACGGCAGCCTGTCGAATAGAACAGGTTGAACATCGTGACTTCCATCAGTGAGGTGTAGTCGTCTGTCGGACTTGAGAGAATCCTCTCGATCTCCTCCTCGGCAAGGACCGTGGGGATCTTCCGGGTGTTCTTGGCGCTTGAGACCCTCTTGAAAGGATCAGAGCTCACAACACCGTCCTCAAGAAGATGATGGAAGAACGTCCTGTTGCCGCTGAGGATCCGGTTGATTGTGGCATGACTCAGGTCCTCATCGTAAAGGCCGGATGTGAACTCACGTGCGTCCTCATAGACCATCTCAGATACAGCAAGATCATGTCTGACGAGGAAATCCTCAAGACGGCCAAGGTCATGGGCATAGGAGATCACCGTCTTCTCAGAATAACCCTGGACATCCCTCAGATATGTCAGGAAGGCATCGATATATGCCCTGTTCTGTGCCTGTTTTCCGTTATCCGCCATACCGTTATCTTATCATGAAACCTCTTTCTTTACCATGTATTCACAGTCACCGAATCTGATGTTGGAGCCAGAGATGCGGCCCTTTGCCTCCACCACTATGCTTGCATGCTGAAGCCCTTCAACCTCAGTGATTGAGCCAATCACCTTAGTCCCCTCATTGAAGAGAGCCGTAGTGCCCGCCTGAACAAACCTGTCGCCAATGCCCTGTGAGCCGACATATACATCCTTTCCCATCTGCATGGCATAATCACATGTGCTCAGCGTACCGGATTTCCCCGGTGCCTGCACTGCGATGACAAAAGATCCGTATGCGGCGATTATCATGTTCCGGGATATGAAATTAGACTTATATGAAGTAGTCTCCGGGGCAAACCTTGAGAGCACGCATCCGCCTTCATCGATCATCCTTCTTCTCATATCCATGGTCAGGCAGGGATACTCCACATCATGTCCGCAAGCAAGAACCCCGATGCAAGGTCCGTGACCGTTGATGGCACCTGTCATCCCTGCCTGGTCAATGCCCTCCGCAAACCCTGAGATCACAGACAGTCCGTTCTCAGTAGCCTCAAGCCCCAGCCTGAAGGCCTGCTGAAGCGCGGCATAGGTGGCATGTCTTGTCCCCACTATCGCGGCACATGGTATAGAGATGTCAGGTCTATGCCCATCGCAAAGCAGCATGTAAGGCAGATGGGCGCGAAGCGGATTGAATGACGGGTACTCCATGTCTCCGTACCAGATGATGGTATGAGCCGGACTCCTGCTCAGCCAATGCAGGATGTCCCGCGTCTCACGGATGTACGGCTTGAACCTGTGATCCGTATAAGAGATCTCATCGACCTGCCTTCCGCTGCAGACAAGCCTGTGCCTTGCAGCAAGACTCAGATGGTCGTTGAACCCGATAGCCAGCCTTCTTTCAATTTCAATGCAGTCAATATCCATGGGAAACTCCTTATGCCCTTCTATACGAAAAAAGTGCAGGAAATATTTCAAGTTTCCCGAAAAAAATTTGTTTTTTTTCTGTTGCCGGGTAAAAAAGGACCTATTTCTCGTCCGGATGGGCCTTCTCAAAGGCCTTGAAGAGGTCATCAGTGTTCACATGCGTGTAGATTTCGGTGGTCCTGATGTCGCTGTGGCCCAGAAGCTCCTGCACAGACCTCAGGTCCGCACCGTTCTGAAGCAGATGAGTCGCAAAGCTGTGACGTAATGTATGGACCTTGGAGTCAACACCTGCAAGATCGCAGTATTTCTTCAACCTGTGCCAGATCTCCTGACGGGTTATCCCCTTGCGCTCCTGGCTAACAAAGAGAAACGCGCATTTTGTCTTTCCCAGGATCCTTGGCCTGACACTTGAGATATATGTCTCAAGATATGAGGCGGCGACATCACCTACAGGAATCATTCTCTCCTTTGAGCCTTTGCCTAAGACAACTATCTTCTTCTCTGTGCTGTAATAACGGTTGACTTTAAGATTGGCGCACTCACTTGCCCTTAGCCCGCAGGAATAGATGAGCTCGAACATGGTCCTGTCCCTGTAGCCGAGGTCTGTACCGGTGTCTATCACATCAAGGATCTTCTGTACGGCATTGTAGTCTATGGCATCGGGAAGCCTCTTGGGCTCCCTGTTCTGCGGAAGAAGCTCCGTAGGGTCATCGTCACGGATACGCTCCTCCTGGATATAGGAGAAGAAGGACCTGAGAATCGTAATGACACGGGACATGGTCTTAGGAGAAAGAGATCCGTCGTCACCTGAGCCGTTGTGTGATCTCCAGATCAGATATTCCTTCAGTCCGGGCGTACCTATTGTGCTGTAATCAAGGCCGTTGTCCTCCAGATAAGAAAGAAAGCATGCTATCTCCCGCCCGTACACGTCACGTGTTGCTGAAGATGCATGCTTTTCTATCAGAAGACTCTGCTTGTACTCGTCAAGAATCACTTGTTGTCCTCATCATTTCTCTGATATCTGAGAATTGAAGGGATTGAATAATCTGTCGGATTCGCGTTGGGGGCCTGTCTGCGTCCGAGCTGGGACTGGAGGTCCTGCCATCTGTTGATGGAGATCACCTCATCCGGCTTCTTGGGCTGCTCCTTCGAGATATTCTGCTGAGCTGCTGCAGGTGAGGCCTGTGCCCTGTTTTCGGAGTTGTTGATGAACTGGTCGAACCTGGGCTGCTTCTTCTCGTACTGAGGCATGTCGACTGACACGCTCTCGCGCTCGAAGCCTGTGGCAACGACTGTGACCTTGACTTTGTCCCCGAGATCAGGATTGTATGCCTGACCTGCGATGATAAGGGCTTCAGGATCACAGTTCTCGGTGATCATCTCAACAACGTCCTGGTACTCCTGGAGAGTAAGGCCGTCGCTTGCGGTGAGGTTGACCAGAACGCTCTTGGCGCCATCGATCTTGGCATTCTCAAGAAGCGGGTTGCTGATTGCCTGACGTGCGGCGTCAACTGCACGGTTGGCACCCTCTCCAAGGCCGATACCCATGATTGCATCACCCTTACCCTTCATGACAGTGCGGACATCGGCGAAGTCAATGTTGATCTCACCGGGCTCAGTGATGAGCTCTGAGATGCCCTGGACGCCCTGTCTGAGGACATCATCAGCCATGAGGAAGGCCTGCTTGATCGGAGTGTTGTTCTCAGCAACCTTGAGAAGATACTGGTTCGGGATCAGGATCAGGGTGTCAACGTTCTTCCTGAGCCTGTCAATTCCCTCGTTGGCGAACTGGAGCTTCTTGCGGCCCTCGAACGCAAACGGAGTTGTGACTACGGCAACAGTGAGGATATTAAGGCCCTTGGCCAGCTCTGCAACCACAGGAGCCGCACCGGTACCTGTTCCACCGCCCATACCGGCAGTGATGAACACCATGTCAGTGCCCTCGAGGATCTCACGGATCTCATCCTTGCTCTCCTCCGCGGCCTTCATACCCATCTCAGGGATTCCGCCTGCTCCCAGTCCGCCGGTAAGCTCCTTTCCGATTGGGATCCTGACCTGTGCGTTTGAGCGCTGAAGAGCCTGGACATCAGTGTTGAGGGCCACGAATGTGACCTTCTTGAGCCCGCTCTCAATCATTCTGTTTATGGCATTTCCGCCACCGCCGCCGACACCGATAACCTTGATGTCGGTAGGTGGAGTCTGTTCGTCGTGAAGCAAATCCTCAATAATTCCGAAATCCATGTCTATCCTCTCAGATTATTGTCTTGAAGAAGCCTGAGATCTTACCGAAAAGACCTCCGGACTTCGCCGATCTTTTGTCTTTATTGCTGCGGTTTCCTGCAGAGGAACCCACTTTCTTAGCCTCGGTCTTCAGAAGTCCGAGCACCGTTGTGTACTTAGGATTGATGTATGAGCGGTCAAGGCCAGGAAGAGCCTCCGGGAAGCCGATCCTTGCCTGCATCCTGAAGATCTCGGATGCAAGATCAGTGACACCGGAAAGCAGTGATCCGCCGCCGACCAGGACAACACCGCCGCCATATGTGCTTGGCGGAAGCTTTGAATCCAGATCCTTCTTCAGGAGAGAGAAAATCTCAGCCATGCGAGGCTCGATGATCTTGCAGAGCTCGCTCTTTGGCATCTGGATGGCCGGCAGACCGCCGACCTGCGGGATTATGACCTTCTCATCCGCCTGCACGTTGGGGATATAGCAGCTTCCGCTCTCGACCTTGACCTGCTCTGCGACCATCTTGGGCTTGTTGAGCATGTATGCGATATCGTTTGTGACGCTGCCCGATCCGAGATCCACGCCGCCGACGTAATAAGGCGAGCCGTTCTGGTATACGATCATGTTGGCTGTGGAGCCGCCGAGGTTGATGAGGATGGTCCCCATCTCCTTCTCGTCCGTGCTCAGGACAACCTCCGCGTCCGCGAGGGATGAGAGGACAAGCCTTGATGTGCTGATTCCGGCTCTCTGAAGTGTCTTTCTTGTGTTTGAGCAGTTGCTTGCTGAGCCTGTGACGATGAGGACCTTGCTCTCAAGCCTGTGGCCTGTCATGTCAACAGGATCCTTTATGCCGCTCTTGCCGTCAACGGAGAAATCCTGGACCAGGGTATGGAGGATCTCCCTGTCCACAGGAAGCTCGAAGGCCCTTGCGACCTCAAGTGAGTGGTAGATGTCATTGGATGAGATCTCCAGGTCCTTGGTGTTGATTCCCACAACGCCCTGTGACTGAGTCCCGCCTACCGAGCCGCCGCCCACACCGGTTATGACGCTCTGAACCTCGGCACCCGCCTGAAGCTCCGCCTCCTGGATAACTGATGAAATAGTCTTGAGAGTCTGCTCCACATTGACGATGACACCTGACCTGACGCCCTCACTGGGACGCTCGCAGATGCTGTCGACCATGAGCTGGCCGTCTTTAGACAGTGATCCGACAACAGCCCTCACCCATGAGGAGCCGATGTCCAATCCCATCATGATTCTCTCAGAAGCCATGCCCACCTCCTAAGTCCTTTTGACCCAGGTGTTCGCATAGAGGTCATAAACGACCACAGCACCACCCGCGGAAAACTGGCTACTGATGATATCAAGCATCTCATCAAGACGTTGAACGCTCACAAGTTCCCTCACATAAAGAACCGAATTGAGCGCTGACAGATCGATAACGAGTCTTCCGAATTCGTTACCCATATTATTATCGTATTTTATACTTGTTATCAAGTTGTTGCCACTCAAATGTTGGCCCATCATGACCATGGCCCGGAAGCCCTCATCAGAGCCCCATTTGAGCATCATCTGGGCATATGCGGGATTGATCTCAACAGTCGCGAGCTTGTCAAAACCCTCCCATGTGTCCTGCCTGACCACCTCCAGAATATCATCGTGGATGAAATAGTAAGTCACCTCACCGCTGTCGGAGATGCTGTAGGCCTTGAGCGCTATCTCGTTGTAATCGATATCTATAATCAGCTTGTCAGGGTAGAATCTCTTTATCTTCACTGATTTCACGCCATCAAATGACTCAAGCGTCTTCCTCAGGGACCCGAGGTTCACCTCAAAGATGTTCATTCCCTTCAGCGGCTTGAGAACGCGCTGCATGTCAGCAGTTACATTTGTCACAGGCCCGGATACAGAAACATCGATTTCCTCAATGTTGAAGAAATCGATATTCCTTAAGGCAATGAAGGCGCCGGCCACTATCAGGACCAGCACAAGGACAAGCAGTATCTTCTCAATGGTTTTCAAACTCGTATCTCTCCGGGAACATAAGCTCGTCCTGAATAGACTCAATGATCCTGTCCGACTCTGCTGTGTTGACCTTAACTCGTGTGATCCTGTACAGGATGCCGCTCTCAAGCAGAACCGGTATTATGCCTATTCCGTATGAGAAGAACGGAAGCGGCAGGCCCTCTGCAGGCAGGAGCCCTATCACCCATGCCACATTGAGCAGGAACTGCCATACGACCATTGTTGTTATTCCAATCGCAAGGTTCGAGTAGAACATGTTCTGTTTTCTTACGTTCTTTGCTGCAGAATAACCTACAAATGCATAGAAAGCAATGAATAATACAATCAGGATAATTCCCCAGAAGCCCAGCTCCTCGCATATGCATGCAAGGATGTTCTTACCTGCCAGGTCAGCTATGACCCCGTTCTTGTAGACACCTCCGCCAAGGCCCTTTCCGAACCATGAGCCGCTTGCTATTGCGCTCTTGGCAACCAGTATGCTGTCTGCCCTCGGATTTGTCCCGAATCCTGGGATGAGGAAATTTGCAGCTGCTATGATGCGCTCTGACTTTGAGAATATCAGGCATGCTGCCGGAACAACAGCATAAAGAATCAGGAGAATGACACCGAAGAGCCCCACTCCGCCTGCGGCGAACATCGTTACCATCAGCGCCATGTACATCAGCGCATAGGAGAAGTTCCTCTGAAGCAACACAAGCACAAGCGTGAGTATGCACCCGACAAGTGGCGGTATGATCTGGCGAACCCTGTCTATTCTGTTCTCACGTCCCGCAAAATAAAGGGACATGTACATAACTCCTGACAGGAAAAGGAAATTTATCGTGTCGGAGTTGATGATCATTGTCTTTCTGACGAACAGGTCAACAGCAAGGACAATTATACAGAGGAAGAACATCAGAGGTGACATGACCTTGATGAATACCTCCGGAACGATGTTCACGATCACTATCAGCGCTATGCCTATGGCCACATAGATCCCCTGCATCATCAGATAGTGATAATGAGGAAGGCCGTTGCTCACGGCAGTCTCAAAACTTGCCGAATAAACGCAGACAAGACCCATGAGGGTCAGAAGAATCACAACGCAGAGGAATATGAATGAATTGCGCTGACTGTTTATCTGCTGTGACTTCGATGCTCGGGCGCTTCTGAGCCTTAGCTCCTCATTGTGCACCTCTCCCATGAAGTTCCAGTCATCATAACTGGCCCTTGCCATTACCGTCTCCTTGCTTGGCCACAAGTGCAGACACCTGTGCATCAATCTGCTTGAAAACTATATTCTGTACCGCCGCCTGCTCTATGAGATACTCAGGCGTTGTCTTTTTGGCTATGGATGCATTGAGGACCATCTTCTGCTCCTCCTTCTCCTTCAGCTGTTTCTCGCTCTGTGCGAGCTCCCATCTGAGCTGGGAGTTACGTGCAGACTGCCATACAGGAATCAGCAGGCATATGTTGATGAACAATATGGTGATGACGATAATAGTCCTTTCCAGTTTGGCGTTTCTCATTTCCCTTTTCCCTCTTAGTGCCGCAGTTGTCTTCAGTCTGCCCTGTATTTGTTCCTCTTCTTCAGAGGATCTCTCTCCTTCTCAAGTTTCTCCACCACCCTGAGCTTTGCGCTCCGTGACGGAGGATTTGCCTCGCATTCCTCTGGGGCCGGCTCAATCGGCTTCTTTGTCAGGATCTCAAGAATGTTCTCGTGATTCTTGAAGAACCATTTGACTGGCCGGTCTTCCAGGGAATGGAATGTAATAACCGCTATCCTGCCACCTGGCTTCAGGGCCCTGACAGCACCCTCCAAAGCGGGCTCTATCCGGTCCAGTTCGCCGTTGATCTCAATCCTGAGAGCCTGGAATGTCTTGGTCGCAGGATGGATCCTTCTATGCCTGTACTCATTCGGAACCGCGTTCCAGATGATGTCAGCAAGTTCATTCGTGAATTCTATCTGCTTACTCTGCCTGTAAGAGCAGATAGCGGCGGCAATCCTTCTGGAATACCGCTCCTCACCGTAGTTGAAGATCAGGTCAGCAAGGCTCTTCTCATCGTAGGTGTTGACCACCTGCGCCGCATCAAGATCCCCGTTGACGTCCAGCCTCATGTCAAGCTTCTCCTGACGCTTGAAGCTGAAGCCCCTGCCTGACTCCTCATAATGGAAGACGCTTATTCCCAGGTCGAAGAGCACATAGTCCACTGCGGGACCGTCATAGCTCTTCCAGAACTCATCGAACCAGATGTTCCGTGCCTGAAACCGCTCACCATATGGGGCAAGGCGGTTCTTCGCCTTCTCCATGATGCGGCAGTCACGGTCCAGTCCTATGACCCGGAGGTTCGGGTAACGCCCTAAAAGCAGATTCGAATGCCCTCCCTCTCCGAGAGTGCAATCGACCAGAAGCGCATCCTTGTCCCCGGGATTCAGGAAGGACAGAACCTCATCCTGCATCACCGAATAATGGACGTACTGCACTACTGTCCCATCCTCTGGGTACTGAGCTCATCACCCAGGTCAGAGAGCATGTCCTGATACTGGATCATCATCTGCTCGTACTTCTTTGCGCTGATGATCTCGACCTTGGACATCGAGCCGAGTATCACGCATTCTGACTTCGGCTCAAGACCCGCGAACTCCCTGAGGATCTGCGGGATGCTCAGTCTTCCGGTCTTGTCAAGCTCGACCTCTCTGGCAGGTGATATGACCATCATGTCTATCAGCCTTGCCTTCTTGTTGAATACTGCAAGAGGTCCGTAGTTGACTTCCCTGTTCAAGGCCTCGAAGTCTTCCTTGGTGTACAGCCAAAG
>CACZJR010000079.1 GCA_902781545.1 uncultured Spirochaetales bacterium
CATTAACATCGGTGTATTTCTTCCTCTCTGAGAGGACTGTGAGCTCTTTCAGGGCAGAATTCATGTAGAGGATGTTCCCCTGAGGCGATACCATCAGGCACCCGGCTATCAGGTTGTCAAGGATGAGATTGCGTATCCTAAGCTCTGCGTTCTGGGAGTCGATTATCCTCAGGATCTCCTCGTCAGAGAGTTTCTCAATCTTGCTTGATGCCTTTTTTACGAACTGGTTCATCTGTTGACCTCCTGAATCCTGTACACGACATAATCGAATGTCAGACGCTTTGTCTGGTTGAAGGTGCGTCCCTTCAGGACGGCATCGTTTACCGCCTTCATGAGGTACTCGGTCCTTCTCTGGTCCAGACGGCCCTCCGTGAACGCCAGGTACAGCTGGTCCTGCACATGCTTGAAGAAGCGGTCCCAGCCCTGGTTCTTCTCTAGCTCTGAGACAAGGGCGCTCATGTCCATGGGCTGCTTCATCAGAAGAGCCTTGGCTGCGTCCAGCAGGAGCCTGTCATTGATGCCGCTTCCCTCAAGGAAGAACTCCTCAAGGCTGTCATACTTGGACGGGTCCACGAAAAGGGAGTTCAGGACATAGCGCTTCATATCCTGGTCCGCATCCTTGAAACGCAGCTTGCGCGCACGGCTGAGGATTGTGGCTGGAATACGCCCTGCATTGGATGATATTAGGATGAAATGGCTTCCGGCAGGCGGCTCCTCAAGAGTCTTCAGCAGCCCGTTCACGGCAGAATCACCTGCGTTCTCAAGGCCCTCGATTATCACGAACTTCCCGGCTCCGTCCATTGATGAAGTGCTGCACCAGTCCCTGATTGCCCTCACCTGTCCGATGGATATGGACGATGTCCTGTTGGAGTCCATCAGTGGAGACAGCGCCTTCTCAAGCCTGTCAGCGGTCTTTGAGGCAGTGGCCTCATCAGAGCTCTCAAGGTCCCTGAGGATATCAGTTACCTCGGCTGCGTCAGAGAACTTCTTCTTCCCCGCCGTGGTGCTCTGACCGTCTATCAATGCCCCGTGATACTGCTGGAGGAGCACAGCGATGCACTCATTCAGGAAGTTCCTGGAGCTTGTGTTCCTGTGCCTGCGGTAAAGCTCCAGAGCGGTCCTTATCCTGTAGGCGTGGTTACGGTCAGAGATAATCACCACATTCTCATCAGGTATTCCCAGACGCTCACAGACCCTACGTGCGGCGAACATCCTTCCGGAGCACGGTGATCCTGAGAACAGCATGGCGTTGGGAAATGATCCTGAAGATGCCAGCTCCTCGAGCTGGGCGGCGATCTCAGGCTGTGTCCTGTCAAGTCCTCCAAGCAGCATAGGCATCTCAGATTATGTTCTTGATGGTCGAGACGCAGAGCTCTGCAAACGGCTGTATCAGCTTCCTGGAGAAGAGACTCTCATCAAAGAGCTGCTTCAGGTTGAACAGGTTCTGGTACCCGAGGATGAACTCAAATGCGGCAAAGAGGAAGAAAGCCTCCAGCAGTCCCAGGAAGAAACCCAGGAGGTTATCCACAACAGACAGGTTCGCCGTGTCAACGATATGGCTCAGGATGGATCCGAAGCCCTTCATGATCAGATATCCTGTGATGAATATGAGGAAATATGATGTGAAGGATGCGAACCAGAGCGGGAATCCGAGGTTATTCACGAAAACCGGGCTCAGAAGATGCGTGTACATCAGGGCAAGGATAAAGCCAAGCACATAACCGAACTTGGACGAGACCTCATCCAGGAATCCCTTGATGGCACCCCAGATTCCTCCGATCATGAAGAGGATGAACAGTATATAATCCAAAGTAGTCAGATACTTCATAACTCCCTCTTAAATGACAAACTGTGTCAAATATACACACTTATTATACACAACACGCGCTAAACTGACTATCCTGTTAAGTGTTTTTTTAGTACTATATCCTTATGAGTATTTTTACAAAGCTTTTCGGAAGCAAGAAAGACAAAGACCTCAAGCATCTTCGTCCCATAGTGGACAAAGTCAATTCATATGAGAGCTGGGCACAGGGCCTCAAGGACGAGGACTTCCCTCTTCAGACCCAGAAGTTCCGTGAGCGCCTGAAGGCCGGCGAGACACTCGACCAGATCCTTCCCGAGGCATTCGCCCTTGTGCGTGAGGCATCACGCAGGGTCCTTGGAGAGCGCCACTACGATGTGCAGATCATGGGAGCCATTGTCCTCCACGAGGGCAAGATCCTTGAGCTGAAGACCGGTGAGGGAAAGACCCTCACAAGCGTGCCTGCCGGCTACCTCAACGCACTTGAGGGCCACGGCGTACACATAATCACCGTCAACGATTACCTGGCACAGCGTGACGCGTCATGGATGGGCCCCATCTACAACTTCCTGGGACTCACCGTAGGCGTCATAGTCTCCAACATGGACAATGAGCGCCGCCGTCAGGCCTACAGCTGTGACGTGACATACGGAACCAACAATGAGTTCGGATTCGACTACCTGCGTGACAACATGAAGCTCCGCGCCCAGGACAAGATCCAGCCCAAGCACCACTACTGCATCATAGATGAGATAGACTCCATCCTCATAGACGAGGCCAGGACGCCTCTCATCATCTCAGGTCCTGCGGACGATGACACAGAGCTTGCCCGCAACGCCGAGAAGATCACTTCCTATTTCAAGGAATGTGAGAAAGACCCTGAGACCGGAGAATACCCTGTTGTCTCAGCATTCGCGAGGTTCGAGGAAGGCGCCAAGCTTGAGCCCGAGGGTGACTACATGCTGGACGAGAAGTCCAAGCGCGTGTCATTCACAAAGGAAGGAATGGTCCACATGGAGGAGCTTCTCAAGCGCTTCGGGATAATCCACGGCTCGCTTTATGATGACGAGAACTTCGAGTACATCCACTATGTCACACAGGCCATGGTTGCCAGGCACCTCTATCACAAGGACACCGACTATGTCATAGCTGACAACCAGATACAGATAGTCGATGAGTTCACAGGCCGTATCCTTCACGGCAGGCGCTACTCCGACGGCCTGCATCAGGCTATAGAGGCCAAGGAGCACATCAAGATCCTGGGCAAGAACAAGACCCTTGCCACAATCACATTCCAGAACTTCTTCCGCATGTATGACAAGCTCTCCGGAATGACCGGAACAGCTGATACAGAGGCAACCGAGTTCATGCAGATCTACAACCTGGATGTCGTTGTGATCCCCACTCACCTTCCTGTCATCAGGAAGGACATGGATGACCTTGTGTTTTTGAACGAGCAGTTCAAGTACAAGGCCATCTGTGAGGAGATCCAGCGTGTGCACGCCACAGGCCAGCCGATTCTCGTAGGTACCGTCTCAATCGAGAAGTCTGAACTCATCTCCGCCCTCTTAAGAAGGATGGGAATCCCCCATGAGGTCCTGAATGCCAAGAACCATGCCCGTGAGGCCACAATCATAGAGAATGCCGGTGCCAAGGGAGCTGTTACAGTCGCCACCAACATGGCAGGACGTGGAACCGACATCAAGCTCGGAGGCTCGCCAGATGCCCTAGCCCGCAAGATCTGCGGCTCCGAGGCCACTGAGGAAGAGCTCAGGGCCGCCAGGGAGAAGACAAAGGATCAGTGGCTTGCCGCCTATGAGGAGGTCAAGAACCTCGGAGGCCTTTATATCCTCGGAACCGAGAGACATGAGTCCAGGCGCATAGACAACCAGCTGCGCGGAAGAGCCGGACGTCAGGGAGATCCCGGTACGTCACGCTTCTTCGTCAGCTTTGACGACACCCTTCTCAGGCTCTTCGCCAAGGACAGCCTCAAGGCCATGGTCGGCAGGCTGGGCATGAACACCGGAGAGCCATTGGAGCACGCAATGGTCAGCCGTGTCATAGAGACAGCCCAGAAGCGTGTCGAGGAACGCAACTTCGATATCAGAAAGCGCCTTCTTGAATACGATGACGTTCTGAACGAGCAGAGGAACTTCATCTACAGCCAGCGAGATGAGATCCTTGTCGACAATGACATCATCACACGTGCCAAGAACGCCTGCGACGAGTACATTGACTTTGCCGCGGAGACATCGCAGACCAAGGGAAGCCTCAATCTCTCTGCCCTGCACCAGAGCCTTCTGGACAGCATAGGTTATGACTACACCCCATCTGAGAACGATGATAAGGAATCCCCTTCCGCCCTTGCAGAGAGCATCAAGGACTCAGTGCATTCACTGATTGACCAGAAAGTAGCTATCACAGGACCTGAGGTTTTCAGCATGTTCATCAGGCAGATCTACTTGAAGCAGATAGACAGCCGCTGGCAGAACCATCTTGAGGAGCTGGAGGACCTCAGGGACTCCGTCTCCCTCAGGACCTATGCCCAGAAGAACCCGCTTGTCGAGTACAAGCTCGAGGGCTCTGAGATATTTGACAAGATGATCGACCAGATCAAGAGCTCAGTTGCAAAGACTGTCCTCAGGGTCCAGATCAGGCAGGAGGGTCCCAGGCAGACAGCACAGCGCAAGGTCGTTGAGACACACCGTGAGGGCTACCAGTTCGGTGCCAATGTCGCAAGCCAGCAGGCTGCGGCCCGTGCCAGCGCAAACGCAGGGGCTGTCTCCCCTGTCCAGGTCATACGCACGGCCCCAAAGGTCGGACGCAATGACCCATGCCCCTGCGGAAGCGGCAAGAAGTACAAGAACTGCTGCGGACGCAACCAGGGTGTCAACTGACATAAAGGGGCTGACTGCTCAGCCCCTATATTTTTGACTTTGGGGCTCCTTAATCACTCTGTCCCCTTGCCAGATCCACCGGACAAATATACTTTTTTTCTTTTTTTCGGACAAAAAAGTATATTCAATATACTTTTTAATGAAAATTTCGAGAAAAAAGTATATTCGACAGACCTGAATGTGATTTCCTGAGATGTTCAAACATATAAGAAAGGGACCGCCGCATTCCTACGGCAGTCCCACAATTGATAATCAATCAGACTATCAGATCAATTCATAGTAATCCACATCGCCTTCATTATCATTGGTTCTGATGATCATGCGATGCTGTGTTTCAGGGTTACCTAAATGGTCTTCAATTCCATATTTCGGAGTTCTGAAAAGCATGAAGAATTTGAATGTCTCCTCAAAACCGAAATCAGGTCTGAATGTGATTGAACCATTGAACAACTGGACATGATTGTCCTCTTTCATCGTTTCAATATAAGCAGCCTGTTCCTCACACCAAGCATCCCAGCCTCCGGGCGGTTCCACTCCGGGGTACTCATCCTTGAATTTCTGTACCATGAATGCGACATAATCTGCTGTAGCAACCTCATTATATGACGTGGAATATGTCCCGCTATAGAAATTGTCATCATTATCCTGCGAATAGTTGAGCAGATCGACGAAATCAGATGAATAAGTTCCATCGGATCGCAGATATAAATTTGTGTCAGTGGGATTATGATGCCAAGGATAAACAACTTCCTTTGTCTTGGAACTCATATCAATATGATTGAAAACCTTGACATATGTGTCTCCCCCCATTACAAGAAGTTGCTTGTCACCATACTGATAGATTACATATTGCATGCCCTGAATAATCGGGAGTTCATCAACTAGCTCCATTACTCCGTTATCAACATAGACAGCATAATCGTTTCTTGTGATTCTGTTTGATTTCTCATGCAGATCTGCGCCTACTGACGAAGGAGTCGCGGAGACAATAATCTCAGACCCATACTCCCATTTGCTATGATAAGTCCTGGAATATGATCTCTCCTCATCAGCGACCTTGTATTTCCAGCTAGTGGTGACACTGTGCTGAACCGGACCGCCTACTCCAAGACACAAGTATTCCTCAAGAGTACCATCGGACTTGAATTCTAACTGTCTTATGTCTTCTCCAACAGTATTCTTTTGATATACAGTGTGATCCCATATACCTACAATATCTCTCTGGTCCGCGGCCTTCTTGACTATGTATTGAGGCCTCTTGAAAACATACTGTTTTCCAACTGTTCCATATTGAAACGTAAACAGTTTACCGGAGCTCATTGACCAGAAATACTCCGTAGGTGCCAGACCTGTATAGTCAAGAGTCAGTGTGCCGATTCCCGTATTATCATCATAGACATACTCGTAAACACCATCAGCACCTTCAACTATTGTAATCTGCTTTGTCTGGGCATCAAACTTATACTGAACAACCTCATATGTGAAATCTGAATTGAAAGTATACTGGACCAGCTGGATACAGCCGTCAACATCACCCTCTATAGGTGCAATATCGATCTCCCAGCTGCCAAGATACGAGCTGCTGTCATACTTATAAAGATTCGGATCGTTATTACAGGCAACAGCACACAACAGAATGGTTGTTGCCAATAACAGTAACATAAGTCTTCTCACTCTCTCTTTCCTCCATGAAGCGAAAATCTGGTTTATTATTGCATGATTAAAAGGAAATAAAAAGGAAATAATATGGAGGAAAAGGAAAATGTAAGACCGGACAGACTCTTATGCCGGAATGAAGTTATAAGTTACTTCACTCCCCTCTGGCCTCGTGCAGGATCGCCCTTACCTCGGGATCCTTGAACTGCTCATCTATCTCCTGGCCTGTCAGGCCCACGAACTCATGGCAGAGGTAATGGATCCAGTTCTCGTCCGCAGGGCTGTTCAGGACATGCTTGCGGCACCAGTAGTCAGGCTGGATCGGAAGCGGCGGGGTCTCCTTATAGAGAGGGACCTTGTAGTCATAGACGGCGATCTTGAGGTCATCACGGGGAATACCCTTATCCATGATGACTGTAGCCAGTGCATTCACGGTGTTTCCGGTGTCAAAGATATCATCCACAAGAAGGACCTTGTCCCCTGCTCTCAGGTATTTGGGAGAATATGTCCATCCGTCGACCTGGACACGTGTCTGGTCACGGAGGACGTTGTATGAGCGGGCCACAACAGCAGCATAAAGCACAGGACGTCTGTGCTCCTTCATGCAGACCATCTTGTAGTACTCGGAGAACACGTTTGCCATGTAGACGCCGCCTCTCAGGGAGACGTAGATGACATCTGGAATGAAATGATCCTCTTTGTACATCTTGTGTGCGAGCTTCAGAGCGCTGTCTCTGATAACATCATGCGGGATGAATTCTTTCATGCGGTCCTCCAGTTAACACCATTATATAAAAAAAGCCCGGAGGCATAAACTCATAATTGAGTCAATATCTCCGGTCCGTTGGCTGTAATTGCTACTGTATGCTCCCAGTGGGCTGCCGGCTTTCCGTCTGCTGTGATCACAGTCCAGCCGTCCGGCATGTCCACAATCCCGTCCTTTCCGAGGTTGATCATGGGCTCAATGGCTATCACCATGCCTTCCCTGATCCTGGGATTGGCTGAGAAATGGCTGACATAGTTTGGGATCTCAGGCTCCTCATGGACCTTCAGTCCAACTCCGTGTCCCGTGTACTCACGAACAACTCCGAATCCGTTGCGGTGCGCATGCTCATAGACTGCGGCTCCAATGTCCTGAATCCTGCATCGTGGCTTGTTCAGGGCATCAATGCCCTTATAAAGGCACTCACGGGTGACCTCGACGAGCTTACGCACCTCAGGAGCGACATTACCGACCATGTAGGTCCTTGCGCTGTCCGAGAAGTAACCTCCGAGGTTTATGCCCAGGTCAACAGAGACGATGTCCCCGTCATGGATGGTCTTCTTCCTCTTGGGGATTCCGTGGATGACCTCTTCATTAACGCTGACGCATGCGGATGCCGGGAAACCCTCATAATGCAGGAATGCCGGTTTTCCGCCGTGCTTGATTATGAAATCATGGCAGATCTGATCGATGTCATAGGTTGACATGCCCGCCACAATCCTTCCGTCAAGTGATTCAAACAACTGTGCAAGAAGCTTGCAGGACTTACGGATTCCCCCGATCTGCTCCTCAGTTTTCAGAAGAATCATGCAAAAACCTCACTGCTGTATCCAATAATCCGTTGATGAAGCGGTAGTTGACCTCGGTGCTATACTCCTGGGAGAGCTTCACGGCCTCATCAATGACGATATTAGGATGGATGTCCTTGCAGTAAAGCAAGGTGTAGATGCTTAGTCTCAGGATGTTCCTGTCAACGAGATTGATGTTCTCGATGCTCCTCTTGGTGGAGAACCTGTTGATCATCTCATCGGTCTCCGAGAGATGATCAAGAACTCCGTTGATGAGATAGGAGGCATAGAGAACAACATCGGTCTCAAGGGCATCCTGCTCCTCTTTTGTGTAACCGGCAAAGCCCTCGGAATACGGGAGCTGACAATCATGGATTCTGCCGTTGAAATCCAAAGAGTAAAGAGTCTGGACTGCTATTGCCCTGGCAAGATGCCTAGATTTCATTCACCGCCTCTCAGTTTGTAAGATATTTGATGGAGGCCTGTGCCTTTAGGTCCGCGATAAGGGACATGAATGCCTGCTGGTAAACTGTGTTGGCATTCTCCTGTGCAAGGTAACTTGTGATGTAATCCCTGACAGTGGTTGTCTCGGTCGGAGAGGTCTTGTCGTCAAGCTCCAGGAACTTGGGCTGGTTATGGACTGAGACCTTCACGATATGGTAGCCTGCAAGGCTCTCAATGACACCGCTGACATCACCTGCGTCAAGCTCAAAGACCTTGTCGAAGAAGTTCTCTCCCATGTAGGACATGGTGTTGGTGTCGCTGATTGACAGCCAGCCGATATCACCGCCGGATGAGATTGAGTCAGTATCCTCGGAATATGTAGAGACAGCTTTCTCGAAAGTAATCTTTCCGCTCTTGATCTGGTTCGCGATATCGGTAGCCTTCTTCAAGGCGGCATCCTTGTCCTCACCGAACTTGATGTAGATGTGTGCAAGCTTGACGTTCTCCGGAGCGATGAATGAGGACTTGTTCTTCTTGTAGAATGAC
>CACZJR010000080.1 GCA_902781545.1 uncultured Spirochaetales bacterium
GCCCGTCACCAGAACGATCTTGCAGGTGCCATGCATGCGTCTTTTTCCGTATCAGCGCAGACAAGCGATTTCAGGAGCCTGGATTTCGCATATGTGGACCTGAATGACATAAGCATGGCTTCTCTGCCTGATGCGGACCTCTCATTAAGGATAAACACTGACAGAAGCATATCTGCCTCGCTTACCGTAAAGGATGATGCCTCAGGTTCATTCAGTTATAAGGAAGGTAAGGCTGACCTGAGCCTGTTTTTGACTGACCTCGTGCTGTCTGACTACAAAGTCATTTATGACAGGTTCCTGGCATCTGCAGGAGCTGTATCCTCATCCACATCACTTAACGGCAGCATCATCATGTCATCTGATTTGACTGAATCCTTTGATGACTGGGCATCATCTGTCCTTGGCGGGGATTATGGCCGGAGCTTTCAGGCCAAGGAGGTCTTTGATGTCCTTGCCGACGGCAGAATCTCCATAAACACAGCAGCCAGGGACATAAAGGTGGGGGAGAGGATGCTTAACGGTGCCCTGACATTTGAGGCAACAGTTGACAGGAGCATAGCTGATATAGCGACCCTTGCCGTGACGGCGGAAGGCCTGAGGCTTTCCTTTGACGGGAGCATTGATTTTGAGGACATGGTCCCTTATGGCCGTCTGAAGCTGCAGAACGCAAATGACGGAAGCGAGTACATGAGCATGCTTTTCGAGCATGAGAAGGGCTCAAAGACATATGACTATCACGTGTCCTCTCCTGTTCTTGTCGGAACCGAGCTCAACGGGACGGTCAACTGGGCGGATGCAACAGAGATCTCATCCGAGGCCGTCTTTGCATCCCCTTACATTGACGGAGACTTCAACTTCACCGCGATCCTGAAGGTTGACCCGCTTTCTCTCTCTCTCAAAGGCGACAAGCTTGATTTTGATGTGGAGATGAATGACGGCCTTGTGAACGCGGAAGGTGCCATAAAGGACCTAACGATAATAGCCTCAGAATCATTGCGCCTGACACTGGATTCAGCTGTGAACGGTTATTACAGCATGGATGATTCCGGTTTCGGCGTAACTTTCAGGGATTTCTCTGTTCAGCTTGGGGAAAGGTTGAGGGCATCGCTTGACCTGAATCTGACAGACCACAGCGTCTTCATTGAGAACCTGGCCTTTGAGAATTCTGAGAAGAGGGTGCGCTTTGACGGAACGCTGGATTACACGTTCCCCAGGATCGGAGATCTCATCAGACTCGACTCCACAGGGCTCAAGGGCAAGGTGGACATGGTGTCAGAGGACAAGGCCTACAGTCTGCTTGGCTCAGCTGTAGACAACCAGATTTACATGGACTTCAGGGTCAACGGCACTGACGGAGCCATGAAGGCCGCGTTCTCAATGCTGGGGGAGCGTGAGAATGCCTTCCATTTCAGGACCACTCTCAACTGGGGAAATGATTACGCCAACAGCGTGATCCTCAACGCCATGTTCGATGACCGGACTCTGACCCTCTACGACTCAAATGGCCAGATTGGGAGCCTTAGTCTTGACAACATAGCCCTTGTCATTGATTTCGCTGATCTTCTGATAGACGGATCCGTAGATGTGAAGAACCAGGTTCTCACTGCAGATGGGACATACAGCACCCAGAAGGGAAAGCTGACGGTCTCTGCAAGAGGGGAGTCAATCTCTGACAGGCTGATCCAGATCTTCACCGGAAATGACTATAGCATCGACTTCAATGTCGGTATCTCGGATGTGACCCTTGAGGACGGCTATGAGCTTGCAGATCTCTCGATAGACATGAATCTCAGCAATAATGGCCTGAGCTTCAGCGGGAACATGGTCAGGGGCAGTTACGACTCCAAAGAGAAATATATTGATATTAGCATCGACAGGGAGCTTCTCTTCGGCTTCAATGCCCGCGGCTATCTCGGTCCTGAGCTCGACCTTCTTGTCTCTGACATCCTTTTCCCGCTGCCGATACTGAACCAGCTGATGAACTCAACCCTGATGGAGTTCACCAACGGCACGATTGAGGGAGATGTGATCATCAAGGGTCCGGCATCGAACCCGAGCTTCTACGGTATGGCATACTGCAAGTCATTCGAGATGTCATTGTTCTATCTCCCGGATCAGATGATTTCGGTCAAGAACGTGGCACTGTCACTTCATGACCACGAGCTCTCACTGTCCAGGACGTTGCTTTCCGGCTACAGCGAGTCGGACGGAAGGTATTTCTACGGTGATGTCTCTCTTGATATCGTCATGCAGGGGCTGGGAATAGAGAGTTTCGGCATTGACATCAACATCAATGAGAACACTCCCATCTTCTTCTGGCTTCCCATGAATATCGGAACGGACCTGGAGGTCAAGGGCGATATCTCCGGCTATATCGGATTTGAGTTCTCAGGCGGGACATCCAAGCTGACAACTGACATCAAGGCATCGTCAATGCTGATTGACTTCCGTTTTGATGAGGAGATGCCTGACTGGTTCTATAACCAGAAAAGGAACCTCTCCATGGACATGGACGTACGGCTTACCACCGGCAAGGATGTTGAGTTCTATTATCCTGAGAAAGACAACTCATTCATCAACTTCACCCTTGCGGAGGACAAGAGCGTAAGGGTCATCTCAGAGGGCGGTTCCTTCAGCACGGACGGCGGAATATCACTCAAAACCGGTCAGGTCTACTACTTCCACAACGACTTCATAATCAAGGAGGGAAGCCTTGACCTCACGCAGAAGAAGCTCTCCGGAAGCGATTCCGCCATCCCGCTTGTCCTTAACCTCATCGCAGAGATAACCGACTATGACTCCGACGGAAACAAGGTTGTCATCAGCATGATACTCCAGAACGCCACCCTTGATGACCTGAGCCCGCGTTTCTCGAGCACTCCTATGAAGACGGAGAACGAGATCCTGGCCATGCTGGGGCAGAGCGTCATGTCATCCGGAGCCCTGGACCAGAACCTCTCGCTCTCATCTCTTGCAACGTTCGCTGCAACTGCCACGGAGACCCTCACAAGAGTCGGAATGCTTGAGTCCAACAAGAATTACTCCATAACCGGAATAGTCCGAAACTCCCTGGGACTGGATATCTTCTCCGCAAGGTCCAACATCCTTTCGAACATCATAATCGATGCCCTCCCAGGAGAGCTGGCGGGAAGAGGAGACATCAGTCTCCTGGCGCGTTATCTGGACGGGACATCGCTCTTTGCGGGCAAGTACATAGGGCTTGACTGGTTCATCAAGGTACGTCTGATGCTGAAGGCCGACAGCCATTCCAGGCTGTCAAGCAATGTGGGCAACTTCCTGTCCAAGGACCTTATCCTGGACACGGAGATAAGCCTTGACTGGGATACTCCGATGGGCACGTGGAGCATGTTCACGAACCCGCGTGAGTTGTCTGTTTTCGATATTTTAGATACTATTGGTTTCAGTGTAACCAAGCAGATACAGTTTTAGTTATACTGAATAGATTGAATTCGTTGTTTTGAGGAAATATACAGATGAAGAAGAAATTGGCCCTGATCCTGATTCTGGCACTGGTTGCGCTCTTCTGTGCCGCAGCCGCAGACGACTGGTATTACAACATGGAGATCTCCGAGTTCTCATTCTCGGGGCTCAAGAATGTCTCGGAATCAGAGATCAACAATGCGCTTTATGTCTACAGATACAAGCCTTTCACGGACGAGCTGTTTGCCGAACTGCAGTCAAAGCTCTATGAGATAGACGGAATAGACTTCTTCACGGCCGACGCCGAGCGCAATGAGGCCGGGAACCTGAGGATCACCTTTGAGTTCTACGAGATCCCGATGATCTCAAAGATCACATATGAGGGCAACAGCGCCGTCAAGACAAGGGAACTGAGAGAGGCCGTCCAGTCAATAAGTGTCGGAAGCTTCATCGACCCCGGTAAGAAGGCCTTGTTCGAGACCGCAAGAGAGCAGATTGTAAATCTTTACAGCTCAAAGGGTTTTCTCACTGTCCCTGTCGAATATGAGATCATCGAGAATCCTGAGGACAGCACCTACGTCGTGAACTTCTCAATCACTGAGGGACAGCAGACACGTATCGTCAGGTTTGAGTTCACCGGAAACGAGCATTTTGACTATTCCTCCTTGAAGAAAGAGGTCAAGTCCAAGGTCAAGTCCCTTTTCAACAACGGATATCTGGATGAGAACAAGCTCCGCTCGGACATGGCCAACATCGTCGCATATTACCAGCGCAACGGTTACATTGATGTCATCGTCTCAGAGCCTCAGATCGACTATGTCGAGTCTTCCAACGAGAAGTACAGGGAGGCTGTTGTCACATTCAACATCATCGAGGGCCAGCAGTGGTTCTACGGCGGAATGGAGGTCGAAGGCAACACCATCTTCACGGACGCCGAGATCCGCAAGGTCCAGTCCATGAAAGAGGGTTCCGTGCTTAACCTCGAATCCGTTCAGAACGAATACAGCAAGATCGCCGACCTTTACTACAATGAGGGTTACATCTCAAACGGAATGGATGTCTACAACATCAGGGATGACACGAACATGACAGTCAAGTTCTACCTTGACATCACAGAGGGTCCTCAGGCTGTTGTGGAGCAGATCCTGATCTCCGGTCTTGGGAAGACCAAGGATTATGTCATGAGGCGTGAGCTTGAGATCAAGCCCGGTGACATCTTCTCAAAGCAGAAGCTTATCACAAGTGCCCAGAACCTCTATAACACAGGTCTTCTTGCAAACCTTGACTACGACCTGATGTACGGACAGGAGGAGAACGGTGTCATCCTTGAGTTCAAGCTTGAGGAAGGCAACTCAAAGGACATCCAGTTCGGTGCCACTTTCGGAGGCACGCTCAATTCCTTCCCGGTATCCGGTTTCATGCAGTGGACAGACCACAACCTGGGTGGAAGAGGGCAGGAGCTTGGCCTTAACCTTTCCCTGTCACCTGACACGCAGTCAGTCAACATCAGCTTCGGAGACAAGTGGTTCCGCGACTACAGATGGTCCAACACGTTCAGTTTCGGATTCTCCCACTCAAGATATGCTGATGAGCTTCAGCTCGGAACAGGTGCGCCTGTCTATTACAACGGAAGAAACAGCTCAGAGACATGGCCTCTGGGATATTCCAGCGCGGAGCAGTGGGCTGCATCCAACAACGAGTATCCTGCAAGCAGGGATCTGATGAAGTATGACCTCATGACATTCTCAGTGGGATACAACACGGGTTACACGTTCATCTTCGATGTCGGACGTCTCTCTGTCTACGGCGGAGCCTCAGTCAGCCTGAACAAGGCCCTGTATGACCCAAAGTACATGCCGTTCGAGAAGCTGATCTACCAGTACGGGCTTAAGTGGCAGTTCTCAAACAAGCTCTCATTCGGCCTCCAGTGGGACGGAAGGGACTATATCACCAACACCACCAAGGGATATGTGCTTTCAACCAGCCTCACATATGCCGGAGGTATTCTCGGAGGTCTCTCGAACTACATCAAGGTCTCCCAGAACGCCGCAGGTTACCTGAAGCTCTTCTCATTCAACCTGAACGAGGACACCGTCAAGAACATCATGCTCTGCGTGTCCACATCCGCGAACTTCATGCTCCCGCAGTTCTACAACTACGAGAAGCAGGGCCTGAGATTCTGGGACCCGAAGCTCGGTGCCACAAAGTATGAGATGCTTTACATCGACGGTATGACGATCGGCCGTGGCTTCAACATGGTTGTTGACCAGGCTTTCCTCTGGGACAACATGGTTGAGATCAGCTACATGCTTGTGGACAACATCCTTCAGGCCGAGCTCTTTGTCAGTGCCACAGGCGTTAACTCCGAGCTCTCACACATCAAGGAAGGCATCAACTGGTACTTCGCAGCAGGCGGCGGACTCAAGCTCAAGATCTCAGGATTCCCGCTCGGTCTTTACCTGGTCAAGAACGCCACATACAAGTTCCCGAGCGTCTCCAGCACGGCAGGAGAGAGGACATTCAACTGGATCGGTGGAAACTACTTCCATGGAAACAGCCCGACAAGCGGAATGAGCCTGGTCCTTGCTATCTCCACCAGTTTGATATAAATAATGATGATAGCAATCATTTAATCGCTGTCAGGTTGCGTCGCAGCGAAGTGCCATACCTGTCTGGTAGGCACTGATGCAAGACACAGGCTGGCAGATGAGAAAATGATTGCCGGGGAAAGGGTAGGATCTGTGGCTGAAACACCTTTGATGAAGCAGTACCGCGAAATGAAAAAGGAGCACTCCGACATGGTGCTCTTTTTCCGTGTAGGCGACTTCTATGAGATGTTCGATGACGATGCGAGGGAGGTATCGGCCCTCCTGAACCTGACTCTGACACACAAGGGCGATGACCCCATGTGCGGCATCCCTTATCACGCTGCGCGCAATTACATCAAGCGGCTTCTTGACGCGGGGAAGAAGATAGCCATCTGCGAGCAGATGGAGCTCTCGGAGAACTCCAAGTCCCTTGCACGTAGGGAAGTTGTGCGCATTGTGACCCCTGCCACCGTCGTAGATGAGGATTACCTTGATGACCGCAGCTTCAACTACATAATCTGCTTCTTCCAGCAGTCGATGGCCTTCTGCGATGTCTCAACAGGTGATTTCCATCTGCGTGCCCTGGACCAGAAGAACAGGGTCCAGTCAGTCCGCACTGCCCTTGAGCAACTCTCGCCCAGGGAGATCCTGGTCTGCGAGGACGAGTACTTCCTGGACTATGCCTTCAAGGACGTCATTGACCTGTATCCCGCCATGGTGACAAAGCTTGCCCCTTGGTATTTCACCCAGAAGGCATGCTACAAGCTTCTCTGCGAGCAAGCAAAGGTAAAATCCCTTGCCGCATATGGAATTAAAGAGAATGACAAGCTTGTCTGCCCGGCCGGTGCCCTTATCCGCTACATTACAGAAACATCGAAGAGCTCTGTCAGCCACCTGACTGACTATAAGGTGGATTATGAGCAGTCCTATGTGAGCATGGACGAGAGCTCCAGAAAGAACCTTGAGCTCTTCAACAACCTATTTGACGGTTCCTCCCGTTATTCGCTCTTTGACTCCGTCAACAGGACAAGGACAAGCGGCGGAAGCCGTCTTCTGAAGAACTGGATCGCATTCCCGCTGCATGATGTAGAGAAGATCGCCTTCCGTCAGAAGTGGGTGAGCTTTTTGGTCTCATCTCCGGAGGAGCTTGCGCGGGTGCGTGAGGCATTGAGCGGGGCCATGGACCTCAACCGCCTTGTGACCCGTGTGATGCTCAGGCGCTGCGTGCCTCATGACCTTGTGGGCATTAAGCAGACAATCGGAAGCTTCTTCAGCCTGATTTCCGCCAACACGGACCGTTATCTGACACTTCTGGAGACCTCGATGGACCAGGATGCCCTGGGTGCCTGCGCCGCTCTGATGGACCGCATTGACAGGGCAATCAACGACCAATGCCTCGGGCAGTTCCAGGAAGGGCAGGTTATACTCCCAGGCTACGATGAGGATCTGGACCACAAGCGCGATGTCCGCGACCACAGTGACACCATCCTCAAGGATTATCTTGAGAAAGTGAAGGCCGACAGCGGCCTGACAATCCTCAAGCTCGGATACAACAGGATCTTCGGATACTACCTTGAGGTCCCCAAGGGGCAGGTCTCCAAGGTCCCGTCCTACTTCTACCGAAAGCAGACACTGGTCAACGGCGAGCGTTTCACCACCGAGGAGCTGATGCAGTATGAGAAGGAGATCATGCAGGCCAACGCCCTTGCCGAGGAACGCGAGCGCAAGCTCTACGACGAGATACTCTCCAACGTGCTGGAGCTCGATGCCTGGCTCAACTCCATTGGCCACTTCCTCAACAACATCGATGTCTACCAGGGCCTTGCGACTCTTGCAGTGGATTCCTCATATGTCTGCCCAGAGGTGGTGGAGGACGATGTCCTTGAGATCAGGGACGGCAGGCATCCTGTGGTCGAGCGTCAGCTTGGACCGGGCAAGTTCGTGGCGAACGGCCTTGACATGTCCGTGCGCTTCTGCCTGATCACAGGCCCCAATATGGCCGGAAAATCCACATATCTGAGGCAGAACGCCCTGATAATACTGCTTGCGCACATCGGCAGCTTTGTCCCTGCCTCCTATGCCAGGATCGGCCTTGTGGACAAGATCTTCTGCCGCGTGGGGGCCATGGACAACCTTGCCCGCGGTGAGTCGACCTTCCTGGTGGAGATGCAGGAGGCCGCGTTCATCCTTCGTAGCTGCACTGCCAGGTCTTTTGTCATAGTGGATGAGATAGGCCGCGGCACAAGCACCCAGGACGGAATGTCAATTGCTTATGCCATAATGAAAAGCCTGATAGAGAAGGGTGCCAAGACACTCTTTGCCACCCATTATCATGAGCTTACCATGCTGGATACCTCCGGAATCAGGCTGCTGACCCTGGATGTCCTTGAGGACAAGGGAAGCGTCACGTTCCTCAGGAAGGTGAAGGACGGAGTTGCAAACTCCAGCTACGGCATCCATGTGGCCAAGATGGCCGGTGTTCCTGCCTCCGTGGTGAGGGACGCAAGGTCCTTCCAGAACAGGCATTTTGCCGATTACACCATGAGTCAGGGCAGTCTTTTCACAACCGATGCCCCTGTGGACTATGATTCTCCTGTTCAGGCTGCCGATTCCGAGATAGTGCGCTATCTCAAGGACCTTAACCTTGATGAATGCACCCCGATGCAGGCCCTGATCCATCTCTCGAAACTTAAGGAAGAGGCAGAGAATCTGTGATAGAATCAGCATATGGCTGATTTACTGAGCAAATGCCCTGTATGCGGTTCCCCGACTTATAAGCGACTTGTGGTCTGTGAGGACTGTGCTTCCCAGCTGGACTCTGAGTGCTTTGACTCATTCATG
>CACZJR010000081.1 GCA_902781545.1 uncultured Spirochaetales bacterium
GGCTCACAAGAGATGCTTGTCGAGTAGCCTGCCTCAAAGGCATACTTCAGGGACTTCAGCCTTTCATCGAAACTCGGAGCCCCCGGCTCCCATAGTTTCAGCAATGAAGAATTGGCAGATCCTATGGTGAATCTGAACTTCAGCTGCTTTTTTTTGTCCATAAATGCATCCACAATGCGCTTTGTGCAATCGTAATTGGGTTTTGTCACAAGCAGCAGATTATTCCCGTTGGAAATCAGCTTCTCCAGAACCGGCATTGCAACCTCAATGTTGCCCGGTGTTATGTCATGTGAGGACGGAACCATGATGTCTCCGCTCTTCCTTGAGTATGATTTCCCGGACATGTCCACAGGCTCCTCTGTCTTCCACGTATCCGGAGTCTTGCGCTTGAACCTTATGGCCATGTCCTTCGCATAGCAGTACACGCAGTCGTTTGAACAGCCGCTCATGAAGTTGAAGTTGAACGGCGCCCATTCCTTTGTGCCGAAAAGAATGTCTTTGGTTTCCATTTTCGTTCTCCTTATCAACTGAGTAGTATTATACTCAACTAAGGGATAATCCACAATGATTTACCCCTGCCTTCCTCCCAGAAACCAGATTTTCTTCCTGTATTCGGAGTTGTTTCCGGATATCTATCGACCTTAATACGTCCAACATCTTCCAAGGTTTTAAGATACTTCTTCAAGTCTGTTTCGGGAATGAACTTCGTCATATAAGTGTATGCTATAGCCTCGAATTCCTTCAGATGGATTCTGGATCTGCCTTTCTTTCTAAGATCCTCGAGGACGTGATCAATGACATCATAAGGATTGTTCTCTTCAGGCTCCACATCAAAGAGAGTCGGCTGTCCTCCCTCCCTGATGTTCTGCATCTGTCCTTCTCTTTTGCCCATCGAATCACCCATAAGGATGGCACCGTCCTCATGTCTGGTAACAAAGAACATGTGGTATTCTGCCTTTCCACTTTGCTTGACCGAGATCTTGATGCTGAGGACATATTTGAATCTATCCTTAAGGAACCGCCAGTAAAGGAATGCAATCTCGTCCACGGCCTCCCTCCCGGCAAATCTGTTCCTGCTCTTCTCCCGGTTGTAACGTGCTATGGTTTCCTTCCATTCTGATGTGCCGAGGATTCTGTTCAAAGATTCCTCCGTAGCATCGACAACCTGATCGCTGTCATCATCAAAATCCGAGAATTCCTCGTTGGTCTCCTTGTCTATCTGGATGTGTTCATGGGCGCACGCCCATCTGAAGAACCCGAACGAATTGAAGTTGATCAGCATCTCCACTGTATTGAACCTGAGTCTTTGGAACTCTTCCAGAAGTTTTGAATCAAGAACCTTTACTCCGAAAGGATCAATATAGCAGAAAATGTTTGAATTCTGCAGTCTTTTAGCCAGCGGAAGAATCTCATTCTCAAAACTACCGCTGATAACTTCCCCGATCAGTGGATCTCTGCCCAGTACCTCAGCCAGTTCCGCAGCATGCTCCTTCTCGATGAAATAGAGCTTGACATCCTTGCTTGATGCATGAGAACGTCCGACTGCCTCTCTTATCTCCTTTACGGCTATCAGAGGAGAACCATCCCTTCCGTCCTGAAATCTGCCTGGACCAGCAAAACAATCAACATAGCGGACAGGACCACCATGAGCAAGTATCTTGTTCATGTATGGACTCAGGTAACACCTGAGCAGATTATCTTTTATTTCCGACCATTGCTTCTTCTTGCCGAAAAACACTTCATTGCTCTTTGCAGTCATTCTCACACCTCCCCATGCACCCAGATGACAACCTTGCCCTGGATCCGGACGTTGTCCAGCCCCTCCAGCGGGATCTCCACAGACCGGTACTTGGTGTTGTCGCTGATGATGTGGAGCCTGTTGAAGATCTTGTAGAACTGCAGCCGTTTGACCAGCAGCTCCCCGTTGACTGCCAGCACGTAGATGCCGTCGCCCTGGATGAACTCGCGCACGTACACCACAGGCTCGCCGTAATGCAGCGTCGGTTCCATGCTGCCCCCACCACCTGGGCCCCGGCGAAGTCCGAGTTCCGAGGGTATCGTCTGGCCATGCGCTTGGGGATGCCGAGCTTCTCGCCCGTCACATCCGCATCCGACCAGCTCTGCCCCGGCCCGGCACTGACGCGGAGGCTTGTCATGGCCACGACCACGTTGTCCTTCAGCACGTCCCCCTTTATATCATCATTCGTGCGCGCATGCGTAAAGGCCGATTCCCCGGAGCCCTCCCCTATGTGCATCGACCCCTGTCCGGTGATGAGCCACTGGAGGTTGATGCCGTATTTGTCGGCCAGTTGGGCTTTGAGGTCATCAGGAACACCTCCGCCTTTCTCGTATTTAGCATAGCATCATTTTCTTGTTACATAAAGGGAAATGTGGTTTCATTAAGAGCTTCTATCAATAAATCAACTCTTCAATGCAGTGACAGGAACCACAAACACTCCGTCAGGTCTCCTGTATGCAGCATTGGTCAGACCGCAGATCACACACAAAACAGAAGGCGCCACACCTCCGGCAGCCTCAATGCTTTTGCTGATTGAAATAAGATTAGCTGCAGCCTTATCAATCTGATTGGCGCCGAGCTTAATCTCAAAGGCACACCAGCGCCCGTCATCCAACTCAACAACCGCATCAATCTCCCTATTCCCATAGTCCTGATAATGATAGACGTTAGCCCCAAATGATTCGGCATAGATTTTAAGGTCTCTTTCCACCAAAGCCTCAAACATGAATCCAAAAGTATTTAGGTCGCCAACCAATCGTTCAGGCGTGGCTTTAAGTAATGCACATGCAAGAGCAGGATCACAGAAATGCCTCTTTTCTGCCTGTTTGAGGCGTATGGGAGACCTCAGGTTTGAAGAGAACGGCAACTGATTGTCAAGCAGGAACAGACGATTAAAGACATCAAGATAAACCTGCACTGTCTCTCTGTTGACTGAATCATCCTCATTTCTCCCGCTATCGCCTTTAATATCGTTTATAAGCTTATTTTGCGAGGCTGTTGTACTCTCATTTCGTGCAAGAGAATGCAATAGCAGACGCATCTTCTGGACATCATACTTTCGGTCGTCAAGCCTCTGCGAATCATCTTCCAGGATCGCACTGATATAAGATTTTGGCAGCACAGATGCGTTCTCAGCTGAGACATTGATATTCCCAGGCCACCCTCCCCTGACAATCAGATATGCCAGATGAAGCAGTTCCACGTCTCCCGTCATTGCTTGTTCGAGCTTACCGTTACATAGATCTTTGAGGGAAACAAGACCACTTGAATCTCCTGATTCATACAAAGACATGGTCCTCATTCTGAGCCTGCCGATTCTTCCGGCTCCACTATGCATTATTCCTTTCCGTTTCGGGGTTGAGGAACCGGTAAGGATAAACTGGCCTTTCTCTCCACGCTCATCCACTGTATGCCTTACAGCATCCCAGATTGAAGGAACTTCCTGCCACTCATCCAAAAGACGCGGTGCATCGCCCATTAGTATTAAGTCTGGTGAAACCTCCGCCAGGCGTCGATTTTGAAAGTTGTTTTTCGGGTCTCCAATAAAGAACTCACTCTTGCAATGGAAGGAAGAAGTCCACGTTTTGCCACACCATTTGGGCCCCTCGATGCAGACTGCTCCAAACAACTTAAGATATCTTTCAACAGCTTCATCCATGATTCTAGGTTTATAATGCGATTTATCTATAAGTTTTTTCAATTAAATCAACTCCTTATAATGCAACTAGATTGTATAATATCATCCAGCAGGATTCAAGCTTTTTATCCAGCAGAATTAAGATATCTCATCCAGCAGTTTTATGCGATTGGGGTATGGTTTGATGCGTCAGTCTCTATTTCCTGGTTTTCCAACTAGACTCAATTATTATTTTCATAACAATTCTGTCAGTACATTGCCGATTAATTATATTAATCGGCAATGTACTGACCATTCAGCAACAGAGCTGAGGAAAAAGCTTTAATAACCACACCCGTAGTGTTATCAGGCTTAATTACACACAATATATTGAGTATAATATCGGAAAATGATATAATAAAACATGAGGGAATGAGCAACTGCCGTTGGCACCTCATTCCCTCTAAAAGACTTGCAGCTTTTTAGCTTGCTGCATGACCGTAGCAAGTCAATATTACATCGAGCTAAGAGGTAATCACAAGATTAACGAATGTTAACCAGGTATGCAAGCAAATCCATGTACAGGAGAATTTGAATATGAATTCTCATCATGTTGTACCAGCGTCAAATGGCGGCTGGAATGTTAAAAAGAGCGGAGCAAGTCGAGCTTCTGCTCACACTACCACGAAAGCTGAGGCCATTGCCAAAGGGCGGGAAATCAGCAGAAAACAAGGTACCGAGTTAATTATCCACAATCAGGATGGCACAATTTCATCCAAGGACAGTCATGGAAATGATCCGTTCCCTCCTCGTGGATAATATGGATATGAAATCAACTGTGCCCCATTCTTTCGTCGGAAAGAACAAGAGCGGTACAGGCAATACAGAAAGTACCTTTTGTTGATGATCTCTGATCAAAAAAACCTTTGTGGAGATTGTATCTAGTAATATGATAATCAGAACAATCCCCACTTGCACAATAACTAAATCTCAAACAACATCACCCCGGCCGCTCACAGGAGGCTCTTTTCAGGAACTGCAGCCTTCCAGCCCAGAGACTGCCCCCATGCAAGAGCTGACTCCGGATCATTATACTCAAAGAAAGAGCTCGGGTGTCCGTTGACAGCATTAAGGAACTCCGTGTAGCCTAAAGCTCCGCCTACATCCTCGACAAGCGGATAGCCGTCAGCCGCAAGCAGGACAGGCCTGTTCAGCATGCATATGTCCTTGACGGCCTCGCGGATCCGGTGCTCCGTCACACGGCCAGAGGAAAGCAGGTCAGAGACATCATATGAGGCCGTTATGCTGAACTCCCAGCCGTCTCCGTAGTCATAGTGATACAGAAGCTCGCGGGATGCGGCACATACAAACGGCTGGCTTCCGAACTCATCAAAGCGCCGGCCTCTAACCTCTTTTATGCAATCAGTCTCCTCACTCATATATTCATCAAAGCAAGTGAACTCAAGAGGATCTATCTCATACTCGGTCCCATCACTGTCCTTGAGATTGCCTGATGCAGAGAGGATCTCTCCTACAGGAATTCGTTCAAGAAGATCAAACGGGTTTGTTTCGAACATGATCCTGACATCATTGACTGATTTTCCGCCGACTCTGATATGTCTTGCACTTTCCCTGCACTTCTGGTAGCTCTCGTGAGGGGTGCAGTAGACATAAGGGCCAGTGTACTTGCCCCTCATGTATTTCCTCACACTGCCGCCATTGTAATCGTCGTCCCAGAAATCCAGGTCCGGATTCCGGAGCGGGTCCTTGAACAACACACCCATGAGCTTGAGCCAGTTAGCCGCCTTTGAGTCCGTTATCCTCTCCAGGACCTCCTCAGGAAGCTGGAAATCGTGCAGGTGGTAATTCAGAAAGCCGAAGAGAACCTGAATCACATAATGAAGGTTGTGAAGCGGCATCTCTTCATGCACAAGTACATCGCGGGAGATGCTTGTGCCGTATCTCACCCCGCCGTATTCTTTGAGGATCATTATCTGGTCTTCCGTGAAGCTCTCCCTGAGCTCGATATGAAGGCGCATGACATCAGGCCTTACGGCAAACAGCCTTGACTCCTCCTCGGAGAAAAATGGCATGAGCATACTGATGTCCTCCTCAGGTGCGGAGGGGCCGGACTTCTCCCTTTTCTTGCCTCCATTATCCTCAAACAGCTCAGGATGAGTCTTCTGGAACCACAGCAGCTGGATCTCAAGGTCAGTCGGACGGCGGACCTCCCCTTTCATGAAGATGCGCTCACGACGGCGGAAATCCTGGACACGCATGGCCTCAGGGCTTTTGACCTCACTTCCGTAGATGACTTTCTCATAAGGGAGGTTTATCACCACAGTGGGACGGGAGACTCCGAGAACACGGGCGATATCCTCCATGTCATAGCCCTTGTCCTTAAGCTCGACTATATCCCTGTGAAGCGGAGAGTCAATCACATCCATGGTGATCAGGATCTTATGGACCTTTGCCCTGGTTATCCCCATCTGCCTTGCAACCTCAGCCATGACTCCTTCCGGATGATCATCGTCAACGGTGGAGTAATACAGGTCAACCACCCTTCTCATGAACTCAATGTCAAACTCCTTCATGCCTGGTCCCCCATATCTTAAACGTTACAAGTTAACACTAATATGCAAAAGCGCAGATGTCAAGGATTATTACAAGTTAACAGCACGTATAACACCCCTCAACTCCATAGCCAGCCGGACACCCCCTCCACAAGTCTCACCCAACAGTAGAAATCCGGACTTCACGACGTCATCATCAAGAACGATGCCTCTGAGTGCAATCATGATTTATAATCGCAGTCAATCAGGAAGTCCACCCTGCATGTGTGGTTGACCTTGCCCTGGTTGATCTCGCTGACATTCACAAGACCCGAAAGATTGAACTAGCGTGAGATCCTGTCTATCTCATTGAACAGTGATTCTATCATCAGTAAGCTCCTTTGACGGCAGCCCTTTATCGCATATTACAAGTGTCTACACCATTTCAAAAGGGAATGCAAACCGCTTTTGATGGGGAATCGGACCGCCAGTTATAGGAAGACAGACCGCCAGAAATGAGAATTGCGGAGTCTCGCCTGAGCAAGACTCCGACTTGATCTAGCTTTCGGGCTTGTAGAGCCTTAAATCCGGACCCTTCATCTCAAGCTCGATTGCATTCCTGAGGATTCTTCCCCTGATGGATTGGCCGAAGCTTTTCACAGGGAAAAGAGCATCCCAGGCCGCAGGTGCCGATTGACCTACGATTATGTTGGAAAACCCTCTGATGCTTCTTTCGTTGAAGAATTCCTGCATCATGAAACCGTTGTCTGCAGACTCAGAGTTAGGGAACTCGTCGATGCAGAGAAGCTCGAATCTTGAATAGTAGGCCATCCGTGCCTCGAACCGTCTCGGATCCTCTGCTGCCAGCCTGTGCAGTTCCCGGCAGAGAAACGGGTAAGTGACCCATCTGGTCTTGATTCCGTTCCTGCATGCCTCGGTTGCGAAAGCCTGTGCCAGCCATGTCTTCCCTGTGCCGGGGTTACCCCAGATCACCAGGTTCCTCCTGTCTCTGACGAAAGACAGTCTGCCGAGATTCTGGATGTACTCCACATCAAGTTGCCTCACCTTGTAGGTGAGGAGATTGCTCAGGTCCACGGCTCCTTCAAGCCTTGAAAGGCGAAGCCTTCTCTCATAGATGGCATTCCTGCGCCTGGTTGCGGCATCCTTCAGGGAGAGCTCCACCACGGAAAGCGGGTTGTCCATGCATGATTGGATGGTCTGTCTGATCATGTTGCCTGCATTGACCAGGTCAAGATCATCAAGGGCACCGCAGATTCCGTTGATCGTGTCTTTTGTCTGATTGGCAGTCATCAGGATACCTCCCCGTCATGACAGCAGAACAGACTGTTGAGGTCGGGTTCCGGAGAACTCTGCTCCTGATGTCTCCTTTCCTGTGCCGAGAGTATGCTCCTGTACCCCTTGACAGTGTAGACATTGGACTCTATTGCTGTCTCTGACGTTCTCTCAGCTACAGCCGGGTGCCTGTTCAGCAGGCGCAGGACTGTCGTGGCGGGCCGGTAGCCCTGAACCTCATACTGGAATCTGCCGAGGACGGAGGTTATCCATTTCTCGGTGAAAGGTCCGAACTTCCTGGCCCATGTCAGTATCTCGGGCGTGCTGTAGGCTCCATCTCCCGCCGTTCCGTAATCAGGAACATGTGACGGATCGGTGATCCGCTCCCATTTCCTGACCGCCCTGCGGTGCTCTGCAATCAGATGGTTCTGCCCGTCGAGAATCCGGACCTCATCTGAATTCGCCCTGACCCGGACCTTGTTTCCGATGTACTTTGCAGGTACACTGTAGAAGGCGCATTCAAACTGAATGTGGTAATCACGCCAGACAGTTGCCTCCTTCTCCACGTAGGACCGGTAATTCATCGTGGGAAGGGGCAACAGTTCCTGCCGTTCCTCCTGCTCGAAGATCTCCGTACGGGAGCCCATCTTCTTCGAGTATGGTCTGGCATTCCTGCTGATCACCTTTCTGAGCAGGATGTCATTGAAGTCGCTCAATGTGTAGATGTCCAGCCCGTTCATCACGCGGATGATGTCTTTCTCCACGATTCCGACATGACGTTCGACATGACCTTTGTCTCTGGGACGCTTGACGCGTGTGGGTTTCGGGACCGTTCCGTAGTGGTTCAGGAACTCAACATATTTTGTGTTCAGGATGCCCCTTTCATCGAAATGCCTCCTGTCCACCGCCGTGGCGCAGTTGTCCGGAATGGTGAACTGCGGCACTCCTCCGAAGAATGAGTAGGCATGGATGTGACCGTCGATCCAGCAGCTCATGTCCTCGCTTGTGTTTAGTCAACCTGAATTCCACATAATAATCGCGTAGAATTCCCCAACATTATCGTGGCAGGCGAAAAGTCGGGGAAGATTCCTACATGCATTCAGAGGCAAGCCGCCAATCCTTCTTGCCGCAGTCGATGAAATGACCATAGTGGACAATCCTGTCAATGATGGCGGCGGCAAGCTGTTCATCAGTGACAATACGACCCCATTCACTGAAAGGTAGGTTCGTCGTGATGATCAGGCTTTTGTTCTCATAGCTGTCTGAAATGACCTGAAAGACATAGCCTGCGCTCTGCTTGTCCAGCTGGCAATAGCCCCACTCATCGATGATCAGCAGATCAAGTTTCCTGAAGCTGTTGATGCAGTTCTCCAGTCTGCCTTCCTCGGCTGCGGTCCTGAGCCTGACTGCCAGTTGGGACAACGTGATGAACTTCACGGTCTTCTTCCTGTTGCATGCCATGATGCCCAGGCAGGTGGAAAGCATGGTCTTTCCGCTTCCGCAGACACCATACATGATCAGGTTGTTCCTCTGTTCGATGAAATCAAGGCTCAGCATCTGCTCTCGTGTCATGCTGGCCGGCATGCGGAGTTCGGAGAAGTCATAGTCTCCGATGCTCTTCATTGTCGGGAACCCTGCATTGTGGATACGCATGGACAGGTTGTTCGCCTCTCTCCTTGTGGCCTCGTCGGCGAACATCACATCGATGAAGTCAAGGGTCTTGGCTGTGGCATTGGCAATACAGTGGTCTGCCAGATTGTGTGACAGTTTCAATCTCTTGATGTTGGCACGGATCCTGTCGGACTGTTCGCTTCTGAGCGCTGAATTAACATACGGCATCGCTGACCTCCTTGCCCAGGAGAGCATCAAAACCCGAGAGGCTCACGTTCGTCGGATTATCAGACATCCCGTAAGGGAAGGAGATGATTCTGTTGCAGAAGGCCCTTGCGTCATCCTTTGTGGGAAGCCTGCCGCCGGAGGCAAGCTTGTTCAGCGCAAAGCTGGCATTCCCGAATCCGAACTCATCGGAGATCTGGGCGAACATGAACAATGCATTCCGCCTGTCCCTGAAGCCGGATGAATCCAGATAGTCCTTGAAGCAGCCGTCCTCCATACGGTCCCTGACTATGCTGTTCATCCATGAGTTCGGCTTGGCCCATGTCCCGTTGAGGATGCTCTCCAAATCATAACTTTCAGCAACCTCAGCGCCGTAGGCCCTCTCGAATGTCTTGATATGGTTACCCCTGAGATCGTAGCAGATCACATCCCATGCGGTCTTCTCCACGATTATGGTCTCTCCGCTGTGAGAGGGGCCCAGGTTGTAGCCGTTGCTGTTGTCAGTGACGAATCTGCCCACATTGCTCAGCTGGAACCTGGATATCCTTGCCACCCTGAAGCGGGTCTCCGGAAGATTGTGCATCGCACTGAGGTCTTCCTCGAACAGTGCTTCCACAGGTTTCTTCTTTCTGTAGTGCTGCTTTTCGGAGCGGAAGGCAAAGGACTCCGGCAGCATCACTGTACTGTTGAACATCCGGATGTCACATGTGATTGTCTTCGGCGGAACCATGAAGTTCCTGCGGAATGTGCCCACCGCATTCTCGACGCAGCCTTTCTCATATCCTGCGCTTGGATTGCAATAGGTCGCAGAGAAGCCGTAATGCATCCTGAAACGGGTGAAACTCTCGCTTTCCTGAAGCTCGCCGCATACCCGTTTGCCGATTCCGGTGGCGTTGTCGAATACAATCCGTGTCGGAACCATGCCTACGAACTCGAACATGTCCTGCAGTCCCTGACAGACACACTCGCAGTTCTCTCCCGGCATAATCAGGCTGACCATCCTGTTGCTGTTCGGGAATGCCATCACAAGATACTTGTGCCTGATGACTTCCCCGGTTCCGTGCACGAAGTCGGCTTCTCCGAAGTCAGCCTGGGCCTCTCCCGGATGCCATACCAGAGGAAGTGTCCCTCCGTTTTCATATCCCAGACGCTTGAGCTCGTTCTTCCTGTGACGCATGTAGCGCTGGACAAGCTGATAGGAGTTCCTGAGCTCTGCATGTCCGAGATCTTTCCAAAGGTATTCATGCATTCTGGCAGCAGTGAACCTCTGTTTGTGAAAGTATCTGGACTGCTCTTCCATCTTGCTGTCTATGATTTCCTTGTAAGGATCAAGTTTGGAGTCCTTCTCCTTGTGCTCATAGCTTTCAAGTGTCTCCGAGAAGTCCTTCTTCTCCAGATACTTCGTCACCGTCTTCCTGTCGATATGAAGAACATCCGATATCTCGCTCTTGTTCTTCCCGTTTTGCCAAAGTTCCCATATAGTTGATTGTTGGGACATGGTAAGCATTCTCCTTTCTCCTTAATCAGTTTCGTTTTCAATCAAGGAGTTTATCTTGAAGAATCTTCCGTGTCCTTCTTTTTCTTCTGCAGGATAATTATGGGGAATTCCTCACGATAACTTTGGGGAATTTCAGGTTATAACAAACA
>CACZJR010000082.1 GCA_902781545.1 uncultured Spirochaetales bacterium
CAGCTGGGAATGATCTACCTCTTTCTGGCCTACGTGGAGTCCCGTTTCAGCCTGAGCATTGTCAGCTCCGCATTAGGCATAATCGTATCAGTCCTTGTGTTCATCCGTGATGACGCGTCAGAGTACAAGCTGTCCTGGATACTCTTGATCATGGTGGTCCCGTTCTTCGGATGCAGCATGTACTTCATCTTCGGGAACAAGAAGAAGGGCATTGTCCAGGAGAAGCGCATGCGCAGGTACCAGGAGCTCCAGTCCCAGCACATGATAGACTCGTTCCCGAAATCAGTGGCGGCCGAGGATGTGCTCTCCGATGACAACGCCAAGCTCTCCCGCTATGTCAGCGGCCTGAGCGAGAGCAGGGTGTTCGGAAACACAAGTGTCGAGTACTATCCGCTTGGCGATCCTTGCTTCCCGGTCTTCCTGGAGGAGCTGGAGAAGGCACAGAAGTTCATCCTGATGGAGTACTTCATCTACCAGAAGGGCGTCTTCTGGGATTCGGTCCTTGAGATCCTCAAGAGAAAGGTCTCTGAGGGCGTGGAGGTGCTCCTGATGTACGATGACATGGGAAGCATCACCACATTGCCGCGCAACTACTACAAGACCCTCAGGGGCTACGGGATAAAGGCCGTTGCCTTCAATCCTGTCAGGCCAAGACTGAATCCCAAACTCAATTACCGTGACCACCGCAAGGTCTGCATAATAGACGGCAACGTTGCAATCAGCGGAGGGCTGAACCTGGCAGATGAGTACATCAACAGGTCCATCCGCTTCGGACACTGGAAGGACAACTGCTTCATCCTCAGAGGAGACGGGGTGTGGAACTACACGTTCATGTTCCTCCAGCTGTGGTCCTATTCGGCGCCTTCCGATTATCATGTCGATGATTTCTCGCCTTACATGCCCACGCTTGTCCCGAAGTGGAAGGCCGATGACGGCTACATCCAGAGCTTCGGGGACAGCCCGCTTGATGAGTTCACCGTAGCCGAGAACGTGTACATAAGCATTGTCAACTCAGCCAGAAAGTATGTGTGGATAAGCACTCCTTACCTGATACTGGACAGCTCCATGGTCAATGCCCTGATCCTTGCATCACGTAGCGGGGTTGACGTCAGGATCATAACACCGTCCATCCCGGACAAGAAGTCCGTCTACGCGCACACCAGGGCCAACTACAGGCGCCTTCTTGCCAACGGCATAAGGATCTTCGAGTATGTGCCGGGCTTCATCCACTCCAAGATGTTCGTCGTGGATGACAACACGGCCATAGTGGGGACTGCCAACATGGACTTCCGCTCCTTCTTCCTGCACTTTGAGAGCGGTACCATCTTCTACGGTGGAAAGGTTGTGGACGATGTCAGGTCCGATTTCAATGACACGTTCGACCTCTGCAAGGAGATCACATACAAGGAGTTCGAGGCCCGCCCGTGGGGGCAGAAGGTCCTTGCGCAGCTGTCGAAGATCGCTGCCCCGATGCTGTGAGCTAAATGTTTAGTAATCTTCCGGCTTGATTCTGCCAACTTTAGATGTTACTATATGTAGTAACAAAAGGATCAGGAGTAACCCATGGACAATCTTTCCGAGATAATTGACATCTTCTCTGAGACAACAGACAGAAGGGAGATGCGTAGTCTTTTCGAGGATATGTTTACGGAGGCAGAGCGCACCGACATAGCCAAGCGCTGGTACATCTTCAAGGAGCTGTACAAGGGGACTCCCCAGAGGCGCATTGCCAAGGACATGGAGGTCAGTCTCTGCAAGATCACACGCGGGTCAAAGACACTCAAGAAGGACGACTCCGTGATTAAGCGCGTCCTCTCCGACATGTACGACGAGACCCATATCTAGAAATTAAAAAGGTTCTTAAGCGCCTCACGTGACTTTCTGGCACGCTCATCATCCTTGCCTGCAGAAGCTCTCTCAGTGAGCCTGAAATAATCGCAGAAGTTTGCCTTCTCCTTATCCCATACAGGCTCATCTATTGTTTCACGACAGCCGAAATGAGCTTCAGGGCTATAAAAAGAACAGCATTTACAGCAATGCAGGACCTTGTTGCATGAGGGGCATTCATCAGAGTGATGGACAGGAACGGAGATCTCAGCTCCGCAGAACGGACATTTTGCCATACTTGCCTCAGCTAAGCCTCAGAAGATCCCCGATCTTCTGCATCTCACCGTCCTCATACTTGTCATGATCGGCAAAGTGCTTTCTTCCGTCACCTGTGAAGCGCGGGATGACATGGATGTGGATGTGCGGGACCTCCTGACCGGAAGCCGGGTCGTTGTTGATGATGATGTTGCTTCCGTCGTTTCCCAGAACGGCGCGCTGCTTTGCCTCGACCTTCTTTGCCACAAGGATCATATGGGTCAGGACCTCATCCGGGCAGCTCGCCACGTTGGGGTAGGGCTCACGTGCTATGACAAGGCAGTGGCCTTTCTTGACGGGGTTGATGTCCATGATGACAAAGCATGTCTCGTCCTCATAGATCTTTGTGCTTGGGATAACTCCCTGACAGATTTTAGTGAAGATGGTTTCCATGGCTTAAGGATACAACTACTGACGCCGTTTTCCAAGAGGAAGTGTCACTTGAACCTGCTCACGTTCGCCTTTCTCTTGCCTTTGGCCCTGGGTGCCCTTGGCTCTCTCGGAGCCCTGGGTTCCTTGGAGGCCTTCCTGTCTGCCCTGAGCCTGAAGGCGGGTCTGAGCCTGCGCTCGGTCCTGGGACGATCTGAGCTGTCTCTGTCAAAGAGGTCACGGATTTCCCTGTAGCCTGAGAGGTCCACCAGCCTGTTGTACTTGTCATTCAGAAGAGCCGCGATGATGTTGGTTGTGTGGTGTGTCTCGCACAGGAGCTTGGCAAGGGAGAACATCGACTGCGGGCAGTTTCCTTTCTCCGCCTCCTCAACCATGGCAAGAAGGTCATCAAGGAGTATTCTCTTCTTTTTCTCTATGATGTCGTTGACGGTTGGAATGCGCTTCTTCTCGATCTCCGACTTGGCGATCTTCCTGATGAAGGAGAACTTGCGGAATTCCCTTGGTGTGACAAAGGTCACTGCAAGGCCTTCCTTGCCGGCTCTGCCGGTCCTTCCGACACGGTGGATGTAGCTCTCAGGCTCATCGGGCAGGCTGTAGTTGATGACATGCGTAAGCTCAGGGATGTCTATTCCCCTTGCGGCCACATCGGTCGCCACAAGGATGCTGATGCGGTGCTCCCTCATCTTGTGCACTATAAGCTCCCTCTGTGTCTGGGAGAGGTCTCCGTGAAGGACCTCGGCGTTGTAGCCGGAGGAGATGAGCCTTGAGCCGATCTCGTCGCACTGGAGTTTTGTCTTGCAGAAGACAAGGCCGTAGAAATCCGGGGCAATGTCTATTGTCCTTCTCAGTGCCTCGAACTTGTCTTCCTCGTAAAGCTCATAGAATATCTGCTTTGTCAGCGTGCTGGTCATGTCCTGGGTCTGGACCCTGATGAGCTCGAAGTCGGTCATGAAGTTTGCAGCAAGCTTCAGGATAGGATCCGGCATGGTGGCTGAGAAACACAGGAGCTGTCTCTCCTGAGGCATCTTTGAGAGGATGTTCTCAATGTCCTCAATGAAGCCCATATCTAGCATTTCGTCAGCTTCATCAAGCACACAAACCTTTATGTTGTTTAATAACAGTGTCTCTCTTTCTATATGGTCCTGTATTCTTCCGGGAGTTCCCACAACAACATCCACGCCTGCCTTAAGGTCCCTGAACTGGATGTTGTAGGAGGCTCCGCCGTAGATTGCGCTGGTTCTGATCTTTCGTCCCAGCGCCAGGCTCTGGATCTCGTCGCAGACCTGGATGCACAGCTCCCTTGTCGGCACAAGGACAAGGGCCATGGGTCCGGAAGGTCTCTCTCCTGCCGGAATGCCGTCTATCATCTCGAGTATGGGAAGAGCAAAGGCCGCGGTCTTTCCTGTTCCGGTCTGGGCCTGGCCTATCAGGTCCCCGTGGCCGCTGAGCAGCACAGGGATGCATCTTCTCTGGATCTCCGTGGGTGTCTCAAAACCCTTTGCCTTTATTGCCTCTATGCTCTTCTCTGAGAGGCCAAGGTCTATAAATTCTTGTATGTTCTGCATATAACGACAAGAGCATAGCAGAAAAGAAGCTTTGTGAACACCCTTAGGAGGATTATTCGTGAAAGTGTATAAATTTTCATTTGTATAAAGAGCGCAGTTTAAAAAACATTTACATTTGCAACAAGAATTAAGATGGCTAGTGTTTTTTAGTAACCATTAATTACAAGTATAGCGTACCTGTATTTTTATCTGTTTTTTTTGTTGCAATGCAAAAAAACAGAACTTAATCTTTGATTGTCCTTCACCGAAGGAAGAGAAACACTGTCGGAGGTCTTGAATGGGCAATGATGAGATGCAGGATGAGATCGAGAGTTGTCCGAATCCCGATTGCATCTGGAGTGACCCGGAGAAGATCCCAAGAGGGCTGGTGTGGTACAAGAAGCACGGTTACTATGCTTCCGGACAGCATGGCAGGATACGTAGATTCGTCTGCATCAACTGCGGACGCACCTTCTCTGCCAGGACAAACAAGAAGGAGTGGTACCTGCACTATGATGACATCAGTATCTCTTCGCTGGCTGAGGCATGGCTGGCAGGAGGATCTGTAAAGGAGATTGCTAGGGATTATGGCATTTCACGGCAGATGGTTGTGACGCGCCTGATGAGAAGCGATGATGTGGACGAGTTAAGTCTGTTGGACAAGGACGATGACTTGGTCCTAAGGGTCGATGAACCTGACGACCCTCCTGATGATCCGCCAAAGGCGTCATAGTTTTCCACTCAAGGGACTGGGACTCTCTCAGTCCCGTTTTTGTCTTATCTGTGTGTTGTCTCCATCACCGCAGGCACATCCCTGATGTCAATCACAGTTCCGTCATCCATGATTACCTTTCCTGTGCAGTATCCGAACTGCATGTCACTGACAGTCTCTGAGGAGGGGATGATGCTGAAGCTTAAATCCAGTCTTCCGTCAGAAGAGCGGAACTCTTTTCCGGTCTCCTCTTTTACGGAGGCTATTCTCTGAAGCATTCCGTCATAGACAAGCGTGCTCTCTCCGCCCGGGACAATGTCTATTCCAAGTGTGTGATCATCTTTGTAAAGACAGCATGTGAGCCATCTGTCTGATGTCTTACGCGGGAGACGGCCACGGATGATGTTCAATGATGCGAAGGCATTCTCATCCTCAGAGATGCTTATAGTCTCATCTCTGAGCCTGAGGATTCCTGAAGCCTTCATGCAGTTCAGCTTCCTGTCAAAGAGGAAGGCTGTCCTGGTGTCCTTCCAGGATCTCATTGTGCAGAGACTCTCAAGGTCATCCGGCTGGATCAATGTGAAGCGTGCGTCCAGGAACTCCAGCTCAGGGGCACAGAGAAGGATGTTTCTTTTGTCGTTGTGCCTGATGAATGAGAGACGCATCTCCTCACAGGAGAAGTTCGAGCTCTGCCGGTTCTCTGAGGCCTCCGGAAGGACCCTGTGGTTTTTAAGGAAGTGTCTCTGGATTCTCTTCTGAAGTAGTTTTCCGCTGCTGCGGTCAAAGTATGTGATCCGGTACTCGTAAGAGCTGCCGGCCTCCATTATCGACGCACAGACAGTCCATCCCTTGCTGTCGCTGGTGATGATATAGAGGTCCCTCTCATATGATGAGTGATGTCTTGAATATGCCCACAGGGGATGGCGTGCCCATCCTCCATTGATTGTCTCCTGCCAGCTCTTTATCTCTTTCATGCCGGTTATCTCTATATCATAAAAGAAAAGCCGGAGCAACTGCCCCGGCTTGTTTTTTCAGCTCAATTTTCTCATGTTGTTGATGAGAACAGCGTTGCGAAGAACTGATTGTAGAAGTTGTTCACATGCAGGTTGCTTGCCAGAGCGTTGTTCATCCTGTCATATGCGGGCTGCTGTGATGCATAGTAGTTGTACAGCATTGTGGTCACATATGCGTTGGCTGTGTTGTTGTCATCGATCTGATCGACCTTTGCGACGATGTATGTGTTCTCCGCATCAGCAACAGCAAGGGCTGCTGTCACATGTCCTTCCTCAGCTGTGAACAGCTCTCTGCTGATGGCCTCGTCCTTAGCCTGGCTTGCGAGGTATCCCTGTGAGTCGTAGCTTGCGATTCCGCCGAGATACTGGCTTCCGCCGATGTTGTTCGCCACAGCTGCGATTGTCACGATCTCTGCGTTGACTGAATTGGCGGCACCCTCGAAATCGGTCTGTGCCTGTGCTGAGGCTGTTCCGACTGCAGCGTCGATGTAGGGGAGGACCTCCTCCGGGTTGTTCTGGTTGATGTAGTACTTGACTGATGCAAGAGTCTCAGGATCTGAGAAATCAGCGTCATGGATCTCACCGTCGAGCCTGTAGATCGTGTAGCCGTTCGGGCTCTGGATCGGAGCTGTGTACTGTCCGACCTCAAGAGCCTTGATGATCTCGATGTCATCGGCGTTGCTCATGTTCGGGACGATTGAGAAGAGAGCCAGATCCTCGATAGCTCCTGCGTTCTGTGCATAGGAGTCCTCGGAATATGTGGCTACGACCTGGTTCCACTCGTCACCGGCCTGAAGTGCCTCGTAAGCTGTGTTGATCTTCTCCTCTGAAGTGCAGCTGATGACTGAGATGTTTGCCTGCCTGAACAGATCCGGGTTCTCTTTTCCGTAAGCCTCGGCAAGCTCGTTCGGATAGGCGAGGAAGTTGATCACGAAGTACTCGAAGGACCTTGTCTTCTTTGACATATCCTCGACGAAGTCACGCTCCTGCTTTGAGACGATGGTGGACTGGAGGTCTGAGAGGACTGCTGTGTACGGATAGTACTTTGTGTAATATGTGTTGACGGCGATCCTGTCTGCCTCTGATGATGCGTTGAAGACATCTGCGCTGTATGTTCCGTCTTCTCCGTTGTAGACGCCGCTTCTGATGATCAGGTCATTGACGAGATCCTGCGGTGCGACGATTCCAGCTTCCTTGGCGTCCTTGGAGAGTGCCATGAATGCGACCTGTGCCTGATATGCGCTGTAGTAGCTTGAGAGGAGGGTGTTGTAATCACCGTTCAGGTATGCTTTCTGGAGGTTTGAGTCATTTACAAGCGTGTTGTAGAACACATTGTTGTTCTCGATCATGATTGACTCGCCGTTATATGAGCCCCATGAGTTGGCTTTCTCTGCCTTTGACTGTGAGATCAGGACAACGACGTAATAGACGCCTCCGACCATCAGCATTGCGAGCACCGCGATGATGATGATGGTGATCAGCTTCTTGAAGGACATCTTCTCCTTCTTCTCATTCTTCTGCTTGGATTCCACTGCCTTCAGCTTGCTGTTCTTGCTGTCTGCTGAAGGGACATTCTTATCTGCCATGGAAGACCTCTTGATAATAAGTATTGTGCCCACGCGAGGGCGCACCAAATAAAAATATCATTATATGGAGAGTATTGTCAATGTAAAGCGAATCCACTTGATGCATCTGTCTTGTTGACATTGGAAGTCAAAAACCATATATTGAACAAGGTTTTTCAAATCGGGTAGTAGCGCAGGGGCTAGCGCACTTGGTTCGGGACCAAGGGGTCGGTGGTTCAAATCCACTCTGCCCGAAACGAATGGGAGTTGGCTAAAGCCAGCTCCCATTTTGTTTGGTTCTTGCCCAAAAATGGGCTCTTGCTAAAAAATGGGGGATTCATAGACAGTCCTGTTCTTTGGATGCTTCCTTGTAGCCTCCCAGATTTTGAGGAAGAAATACTCGTCATCCCTGATTCCGTAGGATTTTCTTCTGATGTTCTTGATAAGCAGATTCGTTCCTTCCAAGGGACCGTTTGAAAGAAGATACTCAGTTCTTGCAAGGATTCCATCCCAATGTCTTGTGATCAGACTGGAGAACTTCTGAAGTTCCTCATAGCCTGTCGCCTTGGCCATCGCAAGCCATTTCCTGAAACTCTCGATGAAAACAAATCTGTTGCTGCAGGACAAAGAGGACTTCAGCATCTCTCCCAGGATGTAGCAGGTCTGAAGTTTCTCATTTGAGGAGAGAACATCATTAAGTCTTTCAACATTTCTGCATGACAGATAATGCTTTCCGACAGGCAACTTGAGCCCTCTCTTCTCGAACTTCTCAAACAGGGCCTGGTTGTGTTCTTTCGCGGTGGCATCCTTGAGCTCCAGAGTCTTCCTGTTACTCAGAATCAGATACCTGCTTCCCTTGAGAAATCTCTTCTCCTGCCGGAGTTCTCTGACAAGAACCTTGTCACCGCTCATGCAGGCCTTCTCAATTCCCTCATCAAGCCTGCGCTGCTCGGCTCTACGGACCTCCGTGAGAACCATGTCGTTGTAGTTCTTGATGATGTGGAAGCCGTCGTAGACAATCTTGATGTCTGGCCAGTACTCTTTGAACGCCT
>CACZJR010000083.1 GCA_902781545.1 uncultured Spirochaetales bacterium
TTGGTGAACATCTTCTTCCACACCTGCTTCTGCACGTTGTTCTCCGTGTGGCACTCAAGCCCGCAGCCTGTCATGTTCTCGGCTATGGGCCTCAGGACCTCGGAGTCCCCGTCAAGCAGCCCTATGCTGCACATGCCGCTTCCGCCGTGGCTGACGAACCCCGGCTCTATGACCGAGCTGTTGTGCTGGGTGGATCCTATGATCACGTGCCTGCGGTCGGCGAACCTCAGGAGCTTGCTCTCATGCCCCGCCCCGTTCTGGAGCGTCATCAGGTAGGTCTCCGGTCCTATCAGGTTCCTGTTGCCCTCCAGCGCGCTGATCGTGAACATCGACTTCACGAAGACTATGATCAGATCCTGAGGCCCCATGCCCTCGGAGCTGACCACCGCCTTGGGCCTTCTGACGGTAATGGAACCGTCACGCTCCCTTATACGCACACCGCCACTGTTGATGGCATCAACCATTGCCTGATTGACATCAACGACAGTAACTTCATTATTCAGGGACAGATAGCCGCTGAAAAGCGATCCCATTGCCCCTGCGCCTAATACCGTTATTCTCATTCTCAATCCCGTCTTGAAACCGTTGAAATTGTTGCAATAATAATTGCAACCGAATTCAATTACATTCTCATTATCACACTGTTTTTTTGACAACGCAACTTTTTTTAAAAAAAAGGGAGAGGACATCTCCTCTCCCATATCAGGATCCCTGCTAATAATCAGTCTTCGTAGTCCATAATGACCTTTGACTCTAGGAACTGCGGATACTCGTTGATCCACTTGTCATGGATGGGGCTGTTGGAATAAGCCTCAAGGGCATCCTTCTCCATGTCCACGATAATCATCAGGTCATACCTGTTGGACATGTTGATGCAGTTCTTGTGGGGGCTTACCTTATGTACGCCCGGAACTGTCCCCTCCATCCCCTTGAAGAGGTTTCCGATCTCGTTGGCAAGGGCGATCTTGTCCTTGACTGTCTCATTGAACTTCACTATGACGTGATGCTGCATGTTTTCCTCCTGAACCTAATGTCTGCTTTTCCTTTATCTTTATGAACACCCTTCCCGCCCCAGTCGTCACAATGTCATGGAAGAACAATGTTATGACAGGAGGGACAGCTGCGAGCGGTGGGAAATAACTGCCAGCCAGAATGATCGCAAGACCCACGTTCCTGCATCCCAGCGCAAAGGCCATTGATATGGCGTCTGAGACATCGGATCTCAGCAGGCACCTGCTTGAGAGATAACCCATCACATATCCGATGATCAGGACAACGAACACCCCGACAAGGCTCCAGAGATAACTGAAAGAGAAATTCTCACTGACAGGGCCCGATGCCCCTCCGATGCTTATCATTATGATGATCAGCAGCGATACCTTTGTGATGAACTTGATCACAGGCGTCGCAACCGCAAGATGCTCCTGCCTTATCAGCTTTGTCACAAGAACACCTGCCACTGATGGGATCAGGACCATCTTGGTCATGCTCCAGATCAGGGACACGGAATCCATCGTGACTGCGGCAGAGCATGCCAGCCTCATGATGAACGGAGTCAGCAGGATTGACACAAAGGTGTCTATTATCACAAATGCGATTGAAAGCCCCTTGTTCCCGCCGTAGATCCCGCTCCAGATGAAGCTGGTCGTGGCGCAAGGGCCGGCGAACAACAGCATCAGGCCCATGAATATCTCCGATGATGGGGAGGCTGTAAGCCTGAATACCAGCCAGGCGATGGCCGGGAGCACTGCATGGCCCAGTATCATAAGCAGGATGATTGCCTTCACGTTGAACGCGGTCTTGAACTCTGTCATTGACAGTGTCAGTGCAGATGAGAAACACGCGAATGCAAAGAGCCAGTTCGTCGATGGTTTGAGGAAAGCAATCCTGTCTCCCAGAAGGAATCCGATGACTACGCATAAAGGCATAATCAGCTGCATCCACTTCTCAATGAAGGAGTTCGCCCTGTTGAAGAAACCCATCAGCTGCTCCCCTTATCCCTGCCTCTAAGGCATTCCATGTAAAGCTTCACAAGCATCAGCGCGAACATGCATGAAAGCGGGATAAGCAGGGTCTTGAGCCCACTCCTGTAGGAACCTGTGGCATTTGTGACGTTGCCGATTATCACAGGCATTATTATCGTCGCCGCGGTGCAGACGCCTATGCAAAGACCCGAGCAGAAGGATGACCTCATGTACTTGTCCTCCTGGGTCGACATTGTGGTCGGGTAAATGCCGCTCATTGAGAGACCTACCGCAAAGAGTGAGATCAGGGCTCCGACCTGTGTGTCTGCATTCACAAGGAATATGAATGACACAATGAACGATGCCCCCAGGACCGCAATCAGGTACTGTTTCTTCACCTTTTGCATTATCGAGACACAGGTCAGCCTTCCGGTGAGGATCGCCACCCACAGCAGTGATGCAAGCAGGTTGGAAGAGGAGTCTGAGAAAAGCCCGGTGTATGTGAAGTAAGAGACCGTGTATGACAGAAGGCAGGCCTCCTCACACAGGTAGAAGAACATGATCCCGGTGTTGTACCAGTACTTGAATGACCTTGGGATTGCAATGGACTCCTTCTCCTTGACCTCTCTCTGATTTGATAAAGATGATAGTCCCATAAGGGTAACTGCAGTAAGAATTCCACCTGCGATTATCAAAGTAGGCAACCGCCAGCTCTTTTGCGGAAACACTGCCATCAGGACAGGTCCCAGGACCGCACCGATCGAGAAGAAGGAATGCAGGAAGTTCTGGGCAATGCCGCGGTTCCTGGCGGTGTGGTTCACCACAATGTTGGTGATGTTCGAGTTTACGCCCTTCCCTATTCCCACGCAGATGAATGACATTATCAGGAGAGCCGGATTGCCTGTAAGCACCAGAACACCCAGACCGAGCACCGGCGCAATCGCAAGTATCACGGTCGAGCGTTTTCTCCCTATGATGAACGGAAGCAGCCCTGACAGTATGTTCGCGGCCAGTCCTCCGAACTGCATCGCAGATGACAGAACGCCCTGGAAGCTTGCAGAGAAGCCGTATCCGTATGACGGGTTGCGCATGTCCTTGAGGATGGAACCCATGGCGTTTGCCATGATTCCGGAGCAAAAATAGAGGAAATAGGTCCTGAAAAGCAAATGCCTGTCCTCAGGCTTCACCCCCAGCAGCTCTGACAACTTCACGACCCATTTCCTCCATTCTCAAGATTCAGGGCGGGAGAAGCACTCCCGCCCCGGATGAATAACAATTACTTGACCCTCTTCAGGCAGATGCACTGATGGTCTTCTGTTGCGGTTGTCGGGAACAGGAAGAGGTCTCCCTTACTGTTGACGGCAATACCGTGAGCCCTGAGCTCGCTGTTGAAGTAACCGAGCTGTGCAACAACCTCGAACTGAGGATTGAAGACTGTTAGATATCCGCCGCGTCCTACGCAGTAAATGTAGTCCTTGTCAGCGACAATGCCTGAAGGCTGTCCGAGGTTACCCTTGCAGTAGGCCAGCACATTACCTTCTCCATCAAAGACATGAACTGCATTGCGGTCTCTGTCGCAAACCCAGACCTGATCCTTGGAGTCGACTGTCACTGCATGGACCATGAGGAACTTGCCCGGCTCATCACCTATTCCGCCCCATGTCTTCAGAAGCTTGCCGTCCCTTGAGAACTTGTGCACCGCGCAGTTGCCATATCCGTCTGAGACATAGATGTTCCCCTTTGAGTCAATGGCCATGTCGGTAGGTCTGTTGAAGGGTTCTCCCATTCTCTTGATTGTGTGAAGCTCAGCTTCCGAGAGAGCGGTCAGTCCGGGTATCCTCATATACGGCTCAGGCGGATAGAGATTTCCGAGTCTTCTCTGCTCTTCATAATAATGGTAGTTGATTCCTGTATCGCTCGGATGTCCCGGATTTCCCAGAGTCTGGACAACCTTGCCGTCCTCTGTGAACTCAACGATTGTGCTCTTTCCGAGATCGGTCATCAGGATGGTGTCATCTGAAGAGGCGATTCCGAAGTGACAGACTGTTATGTTGCCAAGACCGATAAGCTTCTGGAAGTTTCCCTCTGGATCAAGTTTCACGACAGGATAACCGATTCCACGGACACCGAGATAAACGTTGTCATGCTTGTCACAGAATCCACCTGCGACGCTTGCATAGAAAACGTTAGTGGGAAGTCCCTTTGCGAAATCAGCAATAAACTCATATTTGAGACCGCCACCCTCATAGGTAATGGTCATGTTTTTCTCTCTGTCATAATCACATTTCATTGTCTTCATGGCGTTTCTCCTTTTCACTTAGACAAGTTTGAATCTTCTGCAGCAGAAGAAGTTGTTGGCGGCAATCGTCGGCTGGTCATAGTAGAAGATTCCCAGCTCGTTGAATGTCAGATCCTTTCCGATGAATGATCTGTCGATACTGTCGACAAATCCCTTGTAGTTCTCATATGGTGCGGTTCCGAAGCCGAGTGTGATTGACTTCTGGCCTGTCACACCGTCCTTCTCAGGAATCTCAAGACCGAGCTCTGAGATCAGCTTGGACCTGACCTGAACCCTAAGCTCATCCAGGCCGAAGCTCTCCTCGAACTTCAGAAAGTATGAGCCGAACTGCTCGCTGATCTTGCCTGCAACAATGTCACAGAGTCTGACTGTGACAGGCTTGAGCTCTTTGGCAAGCTTCTCGGCGAACTTCTCGTAAGCAACCCAGTCCTTGACCTCATAGGGCATTCCGAGTGAGATGTGTCTCGGAAGACCTGCGGCTGCTACGCCCACGCCTCCCTCAACGGCTCCGCGTCTCATGATGTCGCGGATGTAGTTCTCCGCATCAAAGTCTGCAAGCAGACAAAGTGTACCCTTTTTCATTTCCATTACCTCCACTCACAATACCAGGCTCGGATACCACAGTGTGATCTGTGGGAAAAGACCCATGAGCACTACTGCGATGACAACGCAGATGATGAACGGCACACTCTCTTTCGCCACCTTCATTGCGGATGTGTCTGCGATGCTGGCGGTAAGATAAAGAAGTGTTCCGACAGGCGGTGTGTTCAGGCCCATGGCACAGACCATTGCGGCTGCGACTGCGAACACATACGGGTCAACGCCGGCGGCGATGCATGGGATTGCAAGGACCGGGATGAAGATCATTGTGATGACCAGAGTCTCAAGGACCATGCCCAGGATGAAGATTATCAGCATTGCGATCATGAAGACTGCAAAGCGTGAGAGTCCAAGGCCTCCGATCCAGGCTGCCAGTGAGTTCTGGAAGTTCAGTGATCCGATGATCCAGATGAACACTGTGGCTGCGGCGAGCATTGAGAAGACAACCGCGACCTGTCTTGCTGTCGCCTTGATGCACTGCCAGAGCCCCTTCCAGTCAAGCTCCTTGTAGATGACCATTGAGATGAAGGCTGCGAGCACACATGAGACAGCTCCGATCTCCGTGACCGTTCCGATTCCGACGGTGAGGCAGATCAGGATGAGGACAGGAAGAAGGATTGCCCAGAAATTGATCTTGAATTCCTTCCAGATTACCTTGAATCCGGCGAACTTCTCAGTGCACGGATAGTTTCTCTTATGTGAGATGTATACGGAGTACACCAGCTCCAGGAGTCCCATCGCAAGTCCCGGGATAAGACCGCAGAGGAACAGCTTCCTGACGGAGAGGTCCATCATGCTCGCGATGAAGACAAATGTCGTCGATGGCGGGATGATCGGTCCGATGATTGAGCTCATCTGAGTGACGGCGGCCGAATAAGGTGCGTCGTAACCCTGCCTCTTCATCATCGGGATCATCAGGTTTCCGATTGACGCGGTATCTGCAGCTGCAGAACCGGAGACTCCGGCAAACAGGACGGACGCAATGATGTTGATGTGGCTGAGCGAGCCCTTCACATGTCCGATACAGGCGTTTCCGAATTTGACGATCCTGTCACCGAGTCCGCCATGGTTGAGAATTGCACCCAGCAGGAAGTAGAAGATGATGGATGCATAGGTCGAGTTCCCCAGGCCCTGCACGAAAGTCTGTCCGAAGACGAACATCGGAATGGAACCCGGGAAGATCAGGGCATATACTGCAGCAGATGCAAAACATGCCAGGAAGAAGGGGAACCTAAGGAACATTGTTACAAAGAGTACCCCAAACAGGACAACAAGTTTCCAAACTAGAATTGCACTCATTTGGTCACCTCTTTCTTTTCAAATTTCCATCTGAGAATCTGTTCCACAACACATTCGATGGCGGCAATGACAGTCAGAGCACCACCTACTATGACGGGCATGTAACGGTGGAACTCATCAATCCCCAGCATTGACTGGACAAAGCCCTTGTTCGCATTGGCGGAGAGGACTCCGACCCAGACCATCATGATTCCTGCCAGTATGAGGACTATGTCCACTATGAACATGACGATCCTCTTGCCTTTTGCACTGACAATGGAGTCGATTATGTTGATCAGAAGATGCTCGTGGTTGATGGTGCCGATACTGATTCCGAGAGCCATCATCCAAAGCATCCCGAAGACCGAGACATCCTCGGCGAAGACGAATCCCGCGTTGATGACGTATCTTGAGAGAACCTGGAATACATCGACAAGCAGGATCACAATGCAGATGATCGCGCAGATGGCGACAATCACCTTTGTATATATGTTCTTGAACTTTTCAAGTTTTTGAAGCATATCACCCTCAAAAAAACAACCGTCAAAGGCTGCCGCAAATAGCAGCCCTTGAACGGTCAATCAAGATCGAATCAGTATGGAGTAGCCTGGATCTGATCGTACAGACCTGCAGGGAAGAACTGGCCGTCGAACTGCTCATGTACGAGCTGTGAGAAGTAAGCCTTCCACTCGTCGAAATCGAACTCGACGATTGTTCCGCCGTGCTCACGGATCTCCTGCTTTGCAGCCTCATACTTTGCTGCGTAAGCTGCTGAGCCCTTCTCGCATGCATATGCAAGAGCCTCATTCCACCAGCCCTGCTCCTCTTCGGTCATTGCCTGCCATGTCTTGTCTGACATGTACATGAGCATTGCCTGCTTGATGTAGTCAGTCTCTGTGAAGTACGGTGCAACCTCATAGAGCTTGAGGGCTGCTGCGGAAGCGACAATGTCGTTCTCCTGACCGTCGACAAGACCGCTGCTCAGTGATGTGTAGAGCTCAGATGCCGGGATGACCATCGGAGCTGCGCCTGTTGCCTGCCAGAGCTTCATCTGGACTGTTGACTCAGGGACTCTCATGCGGAGGTTCTTCAGGTCTGACGGATGAACGACCGGCTTGACTGTGTTGAAGCTTCTTGCTGTCTGGTGGCATCCGAGACCGGAGATGTAGATGCCTGCGGCCTCTCTGATCTCCTCGACCATCTGCTTCCACAGATCGCTCTTGAGGAATGCGTCCATGTGTGCGTCGTTGTCAAAGACATAAGGCATTGCGACAGCATAGAACTTCTCTGACTTAGGCAGGTTTGTGGCAAGGTCGAAACCTGTAGGCATAAGATCAAGTGTGCCCTGCTTGAGCTGGGCAAGAAGCTGTGTGTTGTTTCCGAGAGCACCGCCGAAGATGCACTCATAACCGATTGTGCCGCCAGACAGCTCCATGAGCTTCTCATTCAGGGAAGCGTGCATGACGTTCAGGCCGTTTGTGGGATCAGATGAAGCCGGAGCTGATGTTCCTGCCCTGAGGATGCGAGGATTCTCTTTTGTTCCTGCAATACCCTTCTTATCTGCTGAAGCAGCCTCATTTCCACCGTTTGCGAACAGTGCGAAAACGGTCATGATCATAAGTACGATTACGAAGAATTTTTTCATGTCAAATCTCCTTTTTTTGTATTTTGCCTGCCACCTGTCTGTGGCTTGGTTTCTCATTTATCCTTTGCCTTGTTCTCCAAAGCATGAATGCACTTGACCACCATCTCGTGGTACGGGACCTCTATCCCCTGGTCATGCGCGGCCTCGACCACGCTCCCGCTTATGGTGTCGACCTCACTTCTCCTGCCGTCCCTGATGTCCGCATAGATCGACGTGTATCCGTTCGGCGCGTTCTCGCACACCTTCTCCACATCATCCGTGACCTCTTTCAGGTCGAATCCCAGTCCCAGCGAGTTCGCCACCTCAACAGCCTCCCTGCACAGCTGCCTCATCAGCCAGTTGGCGTTCGGATCCGTGTGGATGAATCCCAGCGGAACCTGGAACAGCGCCGTCAGCGAGCTTGCGGCGGTGTTGGTGAACATCTTCTTCCACACCTGCTTCTGCACGTTGTTCTCCGTGTGGCACTCAAGCCCG
>CACZJR010000084.1 GCA_902781545.1 uncultured Spirochaetales bacterium
CTCAATCACCTTGACGGGCTTCCCGAAGATGGCAGGCAGGTAGTATTGCTCGCTGATGGCCAGATCCGCCTGACAGGCTTGGGCGGAACCACTATGGTGAATCAGATGCGGGCCAATTTCAACCTCGGTATGCTTGAGACATACATACTGGGTCAGGCTTATATAGCAGCCGGGCTCATGGCCTCATCTGTGAAGGGCAATGACCGCATACAGCTGAATGTCGAGTGCGGCGGCCCCATCGGTGGAATATATGTCGAATCATGGGCATGCGGAGCCGTCAGAGGCTTCATCAAGAACAATCCGATTTCAGTTGAGAGACCTCTTGAGAGCAAGGACCTGTCTTTGCTCTACGGGCCGGGCTTCATCAGTGTCACAAAGCTCCTGGAAGGCAGCCGCACACCGTTCACCGGTCAGACCATGATGCAGTACGGAGACCTTGCAAGGGACCTTGCCCTCTACTACAACGAGAGCGAGCAGACACCGACCATGTTCAGCCTCGGAGTCAACTTCGACAAGCAGGGCAACGTGAACGGCGCTGCCGGACTCTTCCTGCAGGCCCTTCCCGGATGCAGCGATGAGGTCCTGGACAAGCTTCAGGAGAAGAGCACCTCTCTTCCCTCAATGGCCAAGGCAATCGCGGCCGGGGTCTCTGTGCTGGATTACATCACCGCAAACTTCGCGGACTTCGGCATCCAAGACCTGGGAACTGAGCCTCTGGGATTCTCATGCCCCTGCTCACGCGACCATTTCAGCACATTCCTCTCACAGCTCCCGCAGGACGAGAAGGAAGAAATCATAAAGGACGGCAAGTTCCCGCTTGAGCTCGAGTGCCTTAACTGCGGCACAAAGTACAGCTTCAACGAAGCCGAAATCAAGGCCCTGTTCGGCCACGGAAGTCACAAGGAGTAGCACATGATTTTCTTCGCAGCAGCATCAGCAAACCAGAACGACCTTGTCGAGAGAGAAGTCAGGGAAGCCGGCGCAAGTGATATCCATACCAGCTCAGGCGGAGTCGAGTTCTCCGCCGACCTGGAGACAGCATACAGATTCTGCATGTGGACAAGATGCGCCACAAGGCTTCTGGTCCTGGTCCACAGGTACGACAAGCTTGAGTCCACCGACGATCTCTTCGAGTACTCGATGAAGCTCCCATGGGAGAACTGGCTTGACCCGGAGAAGACATTCGCCATCACGGAGACAGTCACAGACTGCCGCTGGATCAGGAACAGCCACTTCGCCTCCCTGAGGCTCAAGGACGCCATCGTCGAGAGGATCAGGAACAACTTCAACGGCCAGAGACCGGATGTTGACCGCGATGACCCGGACATTGTCTTTCACCTTCACGTGAACAGGAACCTGGTCAGCTGGTATGTCGATTTCGGCGGGCGCGACCTGTCTCACCGCGGCTACCGCAAAGCCCAGACACAGGCTGTGCTGGGTGAGTTCATGGCCGCCACACTGCTGTACAGAAGCGACTGGTACAGAAGCCTCAGGGACTTCCTGGAAAGCTCTGATTCAGATTCCGAGAGACCTCAGGCGCCCACCCTCCTTGATCCATTCTGCGGAAGCGGCACAATCTGCATTGAGGCAGCCCTCATGGCGACCAACACCGCGCCGGGACTGCTGAAGACAGAGAGCTTCGCCTTCCTTAGGCTGCCAATACACAATGATGACATCTGGCAGAAAATAGTGGACGAAGCTGCGGCAAAGAGAGTGGAAAACAGCTGCAAGATAGTCGGATGGGACATCGACAAGTATGCAATTGAGATCTCAAAGAAGAACGCAAAGGCCGCCGGAGTCCAGGATCTTGTCTCGTTCGAGATAAGGGATTTCACAAAGACAGAGGAAGCCGATGTTCCTTCAGAGAAAGGCTTCATAGTGACCGACCCGCCATATGGTGTGCGCCTCGACAGCGGCTCTGCGGCAATCAGGAGGCTTTACACGTCCATCGGAAGCATAATCTACAATGTGTTCTGCGGATGGTCTGTGTGCATCCTCTGCGGCAACAGCGAGCTTCTGGGCTTCATCGACATGAAGCCGAACAGGACAAACGCCCTGATGAACGGCGGAATCGAATGCCAGGCTGCCCACTACTACGTCTTCAGCAAGGAGGAGCGCGAGCAGATGATCGAGCGCGCCAAGGCACGCAGGGCCGAGCGCCTGGCCACCCCGCTCTCCTCCGGAGCGCAGATGGCAGCCAACAGGATCAAGAAGAACATGGCCTCAATCGGAAAGGAGATGGAGAAGCAAGGCGTGACCTGCTACCGCCTGTACGATGCCGACATGCCCGAGTACAGCGCAGCCATTGACATCTATGAGGGCAAGTGGATCAGCCTTCAGGAATATGCGGCACCTGCTTCCATCAATCCAGATGATGCGGCAAGAAGGCTTGAGGAGCTGATACTTGCAACCGAGAGGACCACAGGAATCGACCTGGACAACATCTTCGTCAAGAAGCGCGAGATCCAGAAAGGTGCAAGCCAGTACAACCGCAAGAGCAAGTCCTCCAACTTCTTCGTGGTCAACGAGAACGGCCACAAGTTCCTTGTCAACTTCAGCGACTACCTGGACACAGGCCTCTTCCTCGACCACAGGCCGGTGAGAAAGCTCATTGAGACCATGAGCAAGGACAAGAGGTTCCTGAACCTGTTCTGCTATACTGCAAGCGCCACAGTCCATGCCGCGGCAGGCGGAGCACTGTCCACAGTCAGCGTCGATGCCAGCTCCAACTACCTGGACTGGGCGGAGAAGAACATGCAGATTAACGGATTCAACACAATGAACCACTTCTTCTACAGGGATGACTGCCTGTCATTCCTCAGGGAGAACCATGACCTGTTCGACCTGATCTTCTGCGATCCTCCGACCTTCTCCAACAGCAAGGGCAGAGACACATTCGATGTCCAGAGAGACCACGGTTACCTCATAAGATCATGCATGAGGCACCTCGCGGGCAACGGGACGCTGATCTTCTCAACCAACTTCACCCGCTTCAAGATGTTCGGGGAGCTTTACGAGGATTTCGAGATCGAGGATATCACGGAGAGCACGATCGGAGATGACTTTGCCCGCAACAGCAAGATCCACCGCTGCTATCTGATCAGACACAAGAAAGAGAAGGCACGTGTGATTGAGGTTCCCAGGAAACCTGCGAGAAGAATCGTCAGGAAAAGCCTTGAGAGCTGAGATCAGAACTTCTTGAGGTAATTGCCCTCGACCCAGACGCCTTCATTGAAAACGATGAAGGCGTTTTTGTCATATTTGCGCACTATGTTCCTCAGCTGATGGACCTCGTACTTCGAGATCAGGATGTAGAGGATGTGCTCGCTCTCCTGGGTGTATGCTCCCACGGACTGAAGCTCGGTCACTCCCCTGCCCATTTCCGTGAAGACAACATTCTCTATCAGTGAGGGATCCACCTTCGTGATGATCTTGGCCTCCACGTTGATGTTCTGAGAGTGGAACCTGTCGATCGCAAACGCATGGACCACGGCGAAGATGACAGAATAGACGACAATCTGGACATCGAACAGGAACAGACAGATCGCGTACAGGACCAGGTTCACGGTGAGATTCACACGCCCGACACTGATGTTGCCGTGGGCCTTTGAGATCAGCATGCCAATCACGTCCATGCCTCCGGTGGAGCCTGAGTTCCTGAGAACCAGGCCTATTCCCGCACCGGATATGAACGCCCCCACGATGGTCGATGCCAGGCAGTCATTGACCACCATTGTGGTGGGGATGAATGACATCGCCAGCGTAAGCGATGTCACGGCCACAATCGTCTTGAGGAAGAACAGCTTCTCAAGACGCGGGAAGGCATAAAGGAGGATCGGCACGTTGATGGCGTAGAAGATGATACCTGCCACATCCTTGGAGCCGAAATCGAGGTGGATGTAGTCCGCAAGCAGCGTTCTTATGAGCTGCGCGATACCCACAATGCCTCCTGAATAAAGGTTGAACGGGACAATGAACATGTTCACGCCCACCGCATAGATTACTCCACCGACCATGCAGAAGAAGAACCTCTCGAAGTGAATCTTCTTCTCTATCTCTACAGCATTAAGACCCATGCCATGCCTTCCCTTATGCAAAGAAAAAGGCTGCGCAATAAATGCGTCAGCCTTTCATCTTTCAGTTTATTGGAACTTACTTCTCTTCCTCGGCCTTCTTGGCTGCAGCAGCCTCTGCCTCGGCCTTCTCCTTCATCCTGTTGATGGCACGCACGATGCAGAAAAGCACAAGTGCTGTCAGGATGAACTGGATGATGTTCTGGATCAGGTTACCATAGCGGATTGCCAGCTCCTCTGTTGTCTCGGTAGCAGCCTTGAGAACAACCTTCAGCTCGCCGAAATCTGTTCCGCCGACAAGGAGTCCCAGAATCGGATTGAGGATATCCTTGACAAAGGAATTGACGATTGCGGTGAACAGACCGCCGATGATGATACCGATTGCCATGTCAACGACATTACCGCGTGAGATGAATTCCTTGAATTCACCAAAAAAACCTTTCTTTTCAGCCATATTTCCTCCCAATAGGTTACAGTTATATTTTTATCCCAAAACATGGGAAATGTGAACAAAAATCAGAATGTCTTGGTCACAAACAGCTTGATGTCCATCCAGTTGAACCGCTTTGAGAGCGGAGCCAGATACTGGTGGTCCGTCAGCGACAGTCCGAATGCCACGGTCTTGAACCTGTGGTACCTGACTCCCACCTCGGCGGCAATGCCGAAATGGACCGAGTTCTCCTTGATGAAACGGAATCCAAGATCAGGACCAATCGCCCCGTAGATGTCACAGTTGCCCACCCTGCTGGTCAGCATTGCCAGCGCATTCAGGTATGAGTGAAGCAGCGTGCTGGAAGGTTCAGTGAACAGGGCCTTGGTTGTGTAAAGCGAAAGATTAGCCTTTACTCCGTAATCAAAGATCCCGGCCTTCCCGAACGTATGTGAGTAGGAGGCAAAGATTCCAACGGACTTCGGCCCCTTTGTATCCGGGATGAAGTTCATGTAGCTGAAACCAAGATCAATGTCCCTGAGCGGTTTGTAGACTTCCTTTTTCTCCTCAGAGGACTCCAATCCATTCTCAAGACCCGAGATATCCACGACCTCCTCTGCGGCCTGCTCGGGCTGCTTCTCAGGCTGCTGCTCCGGAACCTCTTCCTCAACAGGCTCCTCCGTCTCCTCCTCAGGCAGGAAGATCTCGGAGTCGGTCATGCTGCTCTCACTCCAGATCACCCCGTCATAGGACTGCTGGAGATAAAGGGTATGGATGACTGATACATCCAGCTCGTATGTGACCTCATTGACCGACCAGTCAACTACAGTCCAGTTGTCATCGTCCTCGCCGTCAACCTGATAGCGGAAGAACTCAACATCAGGATCGTTCTCGAACCATGTCCAGGTGACAAGCCCCTCAAGAGCCATTGCACAGGCCATAGTGAGAAGAGCCAGAAGCAGTACAGAGGCAATCTTCTTCATCTTATTTCTCCCAGAGTCTCTCCGGATAGACACCCTGCTTTGTCTTGAGGGCAAGGTTCTCCTTGACGGTGTCCCTGTCCTCCTTGTATGTCATTCCGAACCATTTCTCATTTGTCGAGAACACCTTGAGCGTTCCAATCCCCTTCTGCACCATCTCTCCGGCGCAGTTCGGGAGCAGCACCTCAGCCTTGGGTTCACTTGCGTTGGCCTTCATGAACCTGTCAAAGTATTCTGTCATGTACTCGAATGCCTTCGGTGTGAAACCGAAGAAGTTCATGGACACCCACTCGTCTCCTGTCAGGTACACATCGCCCTCAGGAAGGTGTGAGACTATTCTGTCCCCCTCGTACTCGATCTTGGTGTTCTCCCTCATTCCCTGCAGCAGGCCGTCCTTGACCTGGCAGACTCCGCGGGAGACGCTGCCCATCGGGCTCATGGTGTTCTTCAGAAGATAGCCGACCATGGCATGCTCGGTGCTGTCATTCTCCAGGGTGCTCAGATAATCACCGAGTATCCCGTATGCCTCGCGGCCGTAGAAGTCATCGGCGTTGATGACTGTGAACGGGGTCTTGATCACATCCTTGGCGCACAGGAGCGCATGGACGGTTCCCCATGGCTTTGTCCTGCCCTCGGAGGCCTTGATCTGATCTGCTGTAAGCAGTGACTCATGGGTCTGGAACACATATTCGGCATCCATGTTCCTTGCGATCCTGTCAAAGAGTCTCTCGCGGAAGTCCTTCTCGATGTCCGGTCTGATGATGAACACGACCTTGCCGTATCCACTGCACTTCGCATCGAACACGCTGTAGTCAAGAAGAGCCTCTCCATGTGTTCCGACCGGATCGATCTGCTTGACCCCTCCGTAACGTGAACCGAGACCCGCTGCAAGTACCAACAATGAAGGTTTCATATATATTCTCCTGTATCTGTTATAATTGTTTACTTGTTCGATTATCCACTAAACCCAACGCTTTTTCAACTGCCTTCAAATAGCTTGCCCCAACCTCTTAAAAGGATTATATAATTCTTGGAAGCCACATCAGCGGCACCGGGTCCATAGCCCAATGGATAAGGCGTATCCCTCCGGAGGATGAGATGCGGGTTCGATTCCCGCTGGACCTATTATGAGATACGATTTTGACACAGTAACAGACAGACGCAACACAACATCAGTCAAATGGGACCTGCTGAAGGAAGGCGAGCTTCCGATGTGGGTCGCGGATATGGACTTCAAGGCAGCCCCGGAAATCCTGCAGGCGATCCAGAGACGCCTGGACAATGGCATATTCGGTTACTCGATCCTCCCCGATGAATGGGCAGCCTCCTATGTGTTCTGGTGGAAGAGCCGCCATGACTTTGAGATTGATCCCTCCTGGCTGTCATTCTGCACTGGTGTCATCCCCGTGCTCTCCAGCGCAGTGCGCAAGTTCACCGCTCCCGGAGACAACGTCCTGATACAGACACCCGTTTACAACATGTTCTTCAATTCCGTGACTTCCAACGGGAGGAAAGTCATTGAGTCCCCTCTTGTCTACAGGAACGGAGAATACAGCATGGACCTTGATGACCTTGAGAAAAAGCTCTCTGATCCCAAGACAACCATGATGTTCCTCTGCAACCCGCACAATCCGGTCGGCAAGATATGGGACAGGGAGACTCTTGCGGCTGTGGGTGAGCTTTGCCTCAAGCACAACGTTCTGGTCCTCTCCGACGAGATCCATTGCGACATCACTGACCCCGGCGTGTCTTATGTCCCATTCGCCTCTGTCTCCGAGCACTGCATGATGAACAGCATCACAGCCATTGCTCCGACAAAGACATTCAACATCGCAGGCATCCAGAGTGCCGCAGCCATGTCCGCCAACCCGGAGCTCCGCCAGAAGATCAGGACAGCTTTGGGCACAGACAACGTAAATGAGCCCAATGCATTCTCAGTGGCCGCCACAGTTGCCGCCTACAACCATGGCGGACCTTGGCTCGATGAGCTCAGGTCATATCTCTTTGAAAACAAGCAGACTGTGCTTGAGTATGTCAGAAAGAACATCCCTTCCCTATACATTGTCCCATCACAGGCAACTTACCTGCTGTGGCTGGACTGCTCGGCCTTCACGTCCGACTCAAAGAAGTTCGCGGATGAGATCCGCAGGAAGACCGGACTGTTCCTCTCAAACGGCGCACAGTACGGAGAACCCGGCAAGAGCTTCCTCAGGATGAATATCGCCTGCCCTCGCACCCTTCTCCTCGACGGGCTTGACCGCCTTAAAAGAGCCCTCTGCTAGAGGAAGAACTTCTTTATCAGCCTGTCCACATATCTTGTATCCAGAGGGTTATCTTTGTCCTCAAAGGTGTAGATGATGTTTATGCCAGGCATGTACCCGTATTGTGCGTATAGTGATTGTTTCCAGAAAAAAGTCTTCCTGTACTTTGGATCATCCATCCTGCCGAAATGCTCCCATCTGTATTCAGCCCTGGTTCTTCTGTTCAATACCGTGAAATCAGTGTGAATCACTTTATTCCCCTCATAGACGAAAGGG
>CACZJR010000085.1 GCA_902781545.1 uncultured Spirochaetales bacterium
CTATTATTTTTTGACTGTAATTTTATTTGTGGCTTTTGAGCTTTGCTTATAATACAAGTCTTTAATTATTATAAAAAAGATGTCCAAAAATCTAAATATGTGTTATCATGATGGTGTAAGCCCCGTCGGGGTACCGGTTACGGTTGGGACAACATGATGTCAGGGGAGGCCGGATGTCAGGAGTACTAAAGCTGAAATAGTATTCCCATCTGCTACAGTCGACTCCTTTCCTCCAGCTTCATGTTTTTAAATGCCCTTGGGGTCGGCCAATGAGGTTTGCTTTCTTTGGATTGGGACTGTCTTCTTTCTCACCAAAATCTCATTGGTCCGGCCCCTCTCTCCCAAACGTGTTCCGGAGGCAGCGGGATCTGAGCTGATCCGCCTCGGACGGTGCGGAGTCTGGTCTTGAGTGGCACCATCCTGCTCATCGCACCTTCCTGAGGCTTTCCTGTCTGAAGAAGGGTTGCCCGGAAATATTGGCGCTTCTTTCTGTGTCGCCGCTCTATATCTGTTCTGCATTATGATCTCAGACTGCATAAAACAACGCCGCAGCACCTTCTTTATGAGGCAGATGCTCTAAAATGTCAGTATGGGCCCGTGAAAATGAGTGTTTCATACTGACATTTTCGTTTTATTCCGAAAACTTTCGGAAATCTGGGAGTTGCGTGTGTTAATGTGATTAGGCAAGTAGGTAAAGCCTGCGGCATTGTGCATAAGCAGCTCCAATATTATATGCAGAAACAGGTTGGCTTTCTGCATAAAAAGAGCTGAGATGTATGCAGAAATGGACAGGCAACCCGTTCTATCAGGACCGGCACCTGATAAAAATGGATTTGCATCGTCTTTAGCAAATGTGCGATAATTACCTCAATCGAATGACTATTTGTTGAGATAGGGGAGCTTACTGATGATAGAATCACTGTTCAATGAGATAGACAGGATCTCGCGCGAGTTCAATCTTTCGGGTCTTGTGAATGTCAGCGAGATCAACCAGGGCAAGGTCAACCACACATGCAGGGCGGACTTCCTGATTGACGGCTGGATGAACTCCTACATAGTCCAGAAGGTCAACACATATGTCTTCCGCAAGCCCTGGGATGTCATGCACAACATAGCGCTGATCACACAGTTCATGGCTGAGCACCACCCGGACATCAAGAGCCTCAGATACATCAATGCCCGTAACGGCAAGAACTACTTTGAGGACGGTCCCGCGTTCTGGAGGATGTACAAGTATGTGGACTCGGTGACCTATAACTCGTCCAAGGACCCCGTGATAGTATGCAACGCAGGCAAGGCGTTCGGGCGTTTCCAGAAAGCCCTGGCAGATTTCGATGCCTCCTTGCTACGCTACACCATTCCTGATTTCCATAACACGACAAAAAGATTTGCTGACCTGGAAGCTGATTACAGCTCAGATCCTCTCTGGCGTGCATCCTCATGCTCGGATGAGGTCTCCTATGTCATGTCAATGAAGGACAAGGCCCTTGTCCTGGACAGGCTGTATGCTGCAGGCCGCATTCCGCTGCGCGTCACACACAACGACACCAAGATAAACAATGTGCTCTTTGATCCTGACACCCGCAAGGACGTCTGTGTCGTGGACCTAGACACCGTCATGCCCGGTCTTGCAGGCCATGATTTCGGTGATGCGGTGCGCTCAGCCGGAAACTCCAAGGGCTCTGCAAGCCTTGAGTTCGACAAGGTGGAGCTAAACATGGATGTCTACAAGGCATTTGCCGAAGGCTTCTTGTCTTACACCAAGCCGCTCTTTACAGAGGATGAGATCAACAGTCTTGCAGACAGCTGTCTTGTCATGACGCTTGAGCTTGCCTCAAGATACCTGGACGATTATCTGACCGGAGACAAGTACTTCTCAGCCAAATACAAGACCCAGAACCTTGACAGGGCTCGCAACCTCATTGCCCTTGCAAAGAGCATGGACTCCCATATGGACCAGATGCATGCCATTGTGGATGAGATAGTCATAGGCAGATAGGATTCTCTTTCTTTTCTCCGCTGCTGATCCCGTTTTTTCTTTTGTCTTTTTTAAGTCCTCAATGTTCTTGTTGCATTTTGTTGCATCGTACTTTAATATGATACCAGCAGGCATTGTGTGCCTTTAATGAGTATTTCAACGGAGGATATTCTACATGGATTTCGATGCTATAAAGAAAGCTGCACAGAAATACGGTCCTGACATGACAAGGTTCCTCAGGGACATGATCGCCATCCCCTCGGAGAGCTGCGAGGAGAAGGGTGTTGTCTACAGAATCAAGGAGGAGATGGAGAAGCTCGGCTATGACAAGGTCGAGATAGACGGCCTCGGCAACGTCATCGGCTGGATGGGCAAGGGCGACAAGATCATCGCCATCGACTCTCACATCGACACCGTCGGAATCGGAAACATAAACAACTGGACGGATGACCCCTACAAGGGCTATGAGACCGACAAGGTCATCTACGGCCGCGGCGGATCCGACCAGGAGGGCGGAATGGCCTCCGCAACATATGGCGCAAGGATCATGAAGGACCTGGGCCTCATCCCTGAGGGCTACAAGATCATGGTCGTGGGATCAGTTCAGGAGGAGGACTGTGACGGAATGTGCTGGCAGTACATCTACAATGTCGACAAGTACGTTCCTGAGTTCGTAATCTCCACAGAGCCCACAGACGGCGGAATCTACCGCGGTCACCGCGGACGCATGGAGATCCGCGTCGACGTCAAGGGAATCTCCTGCCACGGCTCAGCCCCGGAGCGCGGAGACAACGCCATCTTTAAGATGGCAGACATCCTCCAGGATGTCCGCGCCCTGAACGAGAATCCCGCAGACGACTCAGTCGAGATCAAGGGCCTTGTGAAGATGCTCGACCCCAAGTACAACCCGGAGCACTATGAGGACGCACGTTTCCTCGGCCGCGGCACCTGTACTGTCAGCCAGATCTTCTACACATCCCCGTCCCGCTGCGCCGTCGCAGACAGTTGCGCCATCAGCATAGACCGCAGAATGACTGCCGGAGAGACCTACCAGACCTGCCTGAAGGAGATTGAGGATCTTCCCAATGTCAAGAAGTACGCCAAGGACGTCAAGGTCAGCATGTACTGGTATGACCGCCCGGCATGGACCGGAGAGGTCTACAAGACAGAGTGCTTCTTCCCGACCTGGATCAACAAGGAGAACGCCCCTCACGTCCAGGCTGTCGCTGACGCTTACCATGCACTTTGGGGCCAGGAGAGAATCTGGGCCGACGACACCGCAAGGTCCAAGAGAGAAGGGCGCCCGCTGATCGACAAGTGGACATTCTCCACCAACGGCGTCTCCATCCAGGGCCGCTACGGCATCCCGTGCGTCGGATTCGGACCGGGCGCCGAGAGCCAGGCACATGCCCCCAACGAGATCACCTGGAAGCAGGACCTTGTGGTCTGCGCATCCGTCCTCGCTGCCGCACCTATGCTTTACAAGCCCTCCGCAGTCAAGGAGAGCGCCACAAGCTTCCGCCAGGAGCTTACAGGCAACGACATCAAATAAGTTCAATAGGAGATAATGAATAAATGAGCAAAGCACTTGAACTTGCCAGACATCTTGAGACTCTTCACATCAACAACATGTACAAGAATGACTTCTTCTGGACATGGGACAAGACAGATGAGGAGCTGGACGCCATCTTCACCGTCGCAGACGCACTGAGGGACCTCAGGGAGCGCAACAAGAGCACACGCATCTTCGACAGCGGCCTCGGAATCTCGATCTTCAGGGACAACAGCACAAGAACCCGTTTCTCCTTCGCAAGCGCCTGCAACCTGCTTGGCCTTGAGGAGCAGGTCCTGGACGAGAAAGTCTCCCAGATCGCCCACGGCGAGACAGTCCGTGAGACAGCCAACATGGTCTCTTTCATGGCTGACGTCGTCGGAATCCGTGACGACATGTTCATCGGCGAGGGTCACAAGTACCAGAAGACATTCATCGACGCATGCGAGTACGGCTACCGTCACGGAATCCTCGAGCAGCGCCCGACCCTGGTGAACCTCCAGTGCGACGTCGACCATCCGACCCAGTGCATGGCCGACATGCTCCACGTCATCCACCAGTTCGGCGGCGTCGAGAACCTCAAAGGCAAGAAAGTCGCCATGACCTGGGCCTACAGCCCCTCATACGGCAAGCCGCTCAGCGTCCCGCAGGGTGTCATCGGCCTGTTCACCAGGTTCGGCATGGACGTCACCCTGGCACACCCGGAAGGCTATGAGGTCATGCCTGAGGTAGTCGACATCGCCAAGAAGAACGCCGCAGCCACCGGTGGTTCATTCAAGCAGTGCAACAGCATGGATGAGGCCTTCAAGGACGCCGACATCGTCTACCCGAAGAGCTGGGCCCCCTTCGCCGCCATGGAGGAGAGAACCCGCCTCTACCAGAAGGGCGACAAGGCCGGAATCGACGCCTTGGAGAAGAAGCTTCTTGCCCAGAACGCTGAGCACAAGGACTGGACTTGCTCAGAGGAGAAGATGAAGCTCACCAAGGACGGCAAGGCCCTGTACCTGCACTGCCTGCCTGCCGACATTTCAGGCCTCTCATGCAAGGAAGGCGAGGTCGACAACTCGGTCTTCGACCGCTATCTCGACCCGCTTTACAAGCAGGCCTCCTACAAGCCATATGTGATCGCAGCCATGATCTTCATGTCAAAGGTCAAGGACCCGGTCAAGACCCTGATGGCCCTGGATGCCTCAGACAAGCTGAGAAAGCTTTACTGATTCTACTGCTCCCGGTTTCCGGGAGCAATTTTTTGCCCTTTTGCTGCTTTTTGTGCCGGTATTATCTACCAAGGCACCTTGTTTTTGACCTGCGTGGTAGATTTTGTCTACCACGGACCTTTCCAGACACCTTGCTCGGTAGACAGAATCAGGTCAAAAACTGCTTTATGAGCTGCTTTGCCTGCGTGATATTGAACGGATGACCCTCGGATTCGAATGTCATCAGCAGTTTTTCTCCTGGAAGATAGCCTGCGGCATAATAATCTCTCATCTTCGGCATGAATGACTCCTTCACATATTTCGGGTCATCCATCTTTCCGAAATGCTCCCAGATGTATTCTTTCCTTGTCCGCTTGTTGAGGACGGTGAAGTCAGGATAGATGCAGAATCCCAGATTCAGGTCAAGCTGGGCCTCGTACCTGTATGGGATTCCTGCCTTGGTGAGCAGGCATGCTATCATCCATTCGCTCTTGGACCTGACCTTGTCTCCTCTGGGTGTCTCGTGGATGCGGTTCTTCATGTCCCATCTGGTGTTGAAGCTCTCCTCCTGCCATCTTCTGGCGTAACCCTCGTCGGTGAAGATTGACGGGGATGTGTTTTCTTTTATGCATTCGGGCAGCTCTCCATAGGTCTTGTTAACGTCGGAGCCGTCTCCGTCGTCAAGGATTTCCAGGCAACTGTTGATCTGTTCCAGTTCCTTGCTGGCTGCTTCCTTGAGCCTTGTGACATAGTGCTTTGTGCAGAGGTCTGAGATCTCCTTCTTGTCTTCTTTTTTCAGGTATTTGCATTTCCTTTTCTCATAGCGGAAGAAGCGTATTGCTCCGTTTTGTGTTTTGAAATTGATTGTTCCCTTAAGTGCGGTGAATCTGGAGATGACCTTTGATCTGAGCAGGCTCTCAAGCTCTTGTCTCTTTTCCTGGAGGATTCTTCTGATCTCGGTTTTGTTCATGGGCTGCCTCGCTTTTTTTGTTTTCACCTCCATATACGAGAAAAGTGTCGGAAATATTTCAAATCAACAAAAAAAAATCAGGATTCAGGTGAGATTTTCGGGAAGAACCCCTGTCTAGGTCCGTGTCCATTCCCGTCCTTTGATTTTTGGATACGGACCCACGCGGAGTCCTGCCTAACAGCAGGGACGAAGCGCAGAGAGGCTGCCATGTCCTATGATATGTCACAGCTGAAGATGGGATTGCGGAGATGTGGGGCTGCTCCGGGTATGGGTTTGCTTTGTATGCGTGTTTCCCTTTGGCATTGATTTGCTTTGTGTGCTGCTTTGCTTGTGACATGTTTACTGTGTCATTTGCTTTTGTCTTTGCAATGGGGTATGCTTGTCTTTGGAGCTCTTATGATCTGCATCCTTCTAGCCGCAGGCTATGCAACCAGAATGTATCCTCTTACCCTGGACTTTCCCAAGCCGCTTCTTGACGTGGGCGGAAAGACAATCCTTGACTGGATGGTGGATGACCTTGCCAAAGGCGGGAAGATCTGCCGATATGTCGTGGTCTCCAACCACAAGTATCTTCCTCATTTCGAGAAGTGGGTGGACTTGAAGAGGTCTCAGGGCTTTGCCATGGATCTCCTGGATGACGGCTCCACGGACAATGACAACCGCCTTGGAGCTGTGAAGGACATAGAGTTCGCTATCTCTGCCCTGAACCTGTCAGATGACCTTCTGGTCCTTGCCGGTGACAATGTCATGGATTTCTCCTTCAACTCATTCGTGACTTATTTTGAGAGAAAGCAGACAACATGCATCATGCGCTACAGGGTTCCCGGACTGAAGGGGCCGTGCAAGTTCGGTGTGGCCACCATAGACTCAGATGACCTTGTGCTTAAGATGATCGAGAAGCCGCAGGTTCCCGAGAGCGAGTGGGCGGTGCCTCCGTTCTATATTTACAAGAAGTCAGATCTGCCTCTGTTTGCCTTGGGCATTGCTTCAGGATGTAAGACTGATGCCCCCGGCTCGTTCATCGAGTGGCTTTGCAAGCAGACAAAGGTCCATGCCTTTGAGATGCCGGGCCACAGGTTCGATGTTGGCTCGATCGAGGGTTATGAGAAGATCAGGAAAGAGTACAAGGGCCTTCTTCACTGACTAAATCCGTTTACACAGAAAAAAACCTGATTTTTTTCTGTTGCTTTTGAAATATTTCCAGCACTTTTCTCGTATAGGACTGCAAAGGGGAAAAACGTGAACATCTACTCGCTCATGTCTCCCCGGAGGAGTCCATATGATATTGAACAGAAGAAGAGTTGTTTTGGCCATCCTGCTGTTTATCGTGCTGATGGTCTTCCTGATCATCGCCATCTCATGCAATGCAGATGACGGGTCTGTGCAGACAAGGCTGCAGATCAGGATCGAGGAGCATGAGGCTTCGCGCACAATCATGCCTGCCCAGACGCTGATGGAGATCTCAAAGTATTCGGTCTCGGGAACCGGGCCTGACGGGGCGTCGTTCGGACCTGTGCTGAGCTCGGAGAACACCATGAGCATCCAGGACCTGGCTGCAGGGAGCTGGGAGATCAGCGCAAAGGCCCTGAATGTAGAGAACAACGAAATCGCCTCAGGAAGCGGAACCTTCGAGATAAGTCAGGGAGACAACAGCGCGGTCGTTGTCCTTGACCGGATGGAGGGCTCAGGATCACTGCAGCTTGATTTCACGTGGGACAGCAGCATCTGCAGCGAGTCCATGATGCGGATCTCCATATCGCTTGATGACTCAAAGGGTGGGGTGATCACCAAGACGCGCGATGTACCTACATCAAACTGCGGCACCTCGGTTGTCATGAACGCGCCGGCAGGCTCGCACATTCTCAGCGTGAAGGTCCTTGATTCCAGAGGCTTTTCCGGAATCGGAGCCACCGATGCAGTGCGCATTGTATCTAACACCAGGTCTGCAGGCAGCGTGAGGCTTGAGACTTACAGGCCGCAGACTTCGGGAAGCGGGACGGAGGTGAGCCTTCAGAACAACATCGGTTTCCCGATGAGCTTCTACATCGATTACTCGCCTAAGAACCCGGTCCGCGGCAGGTCTGTGACGCTGCGAGCGTGTTATGACAGCCTTCCAGCCG
>CACZJR010000086.1 GCA_902781545.1 uncultured Spirochaetales bacterium
CACAGGACACTCGTAAAGACCCTTTCCAAAGGCTTTGACAACAGCCTCTCTTCTTGCCTCTGAAAGGCTGATCGGAAAGCAGTCTCTTGAAACTGCGATTATTCCAAGTCTTACTTCAGGAACATTTGCAAGCATCTTTCACTTTTCCTCTATATCTATGTTTTTCCCGGTAAGGCCTATATGGGCCCCGCTCCGGGCTTCACTTGAATACTCATGCGCGAGCAGCCACTTGTTTCTGGCTGTCATCCATCTGTCTTCCTCACAGCACGCTGTGAGATCCGGCTTCTCCGTGTTTGTTCCCCTGGGAAGGATCACAGCCACCCTGAAGCCCTCATCACCGGTCTGGCAGGGCGCGTAGTGCAGCGTGGTGGCATAGACCTCCACCGCAACTCCCGCTGGGACCCTGAAACCCTTGACAAGGGAGGTGTCCAGCATGCCTTCAACAATCTGGCCCTGTCTTGCAAGAAGAAGGATGAAGTCCCCCTCTCCTATGTTGATCTCGCTGTCGCGGTGGTACTCAAGGCAGTTGAGCCTGGTGTTGTGTCCCCAGCACATCCCGATCTGAATCGGCATGCCTCCGAAGCCATGGTCCCTGTAGGAATTAAAGGTATCGTCCTGTTCCAGGCTATCAATAGACGGTCTGTATGCGGTGCCGCTCTCCGGCATCGGGATCTCAGACATCCTTCTGATGAGGCAGGTGTTGTCAAAGCCCTCTAGGACCTTTCCGTACTCCCTGAAGGAGCTGTCATATACGGACTGGATCAGCATACCTTCCTCCTTGACTCCCCGAGCTTGGCAAGGAGGTCCTGGCTCTGCTCGATGTCGAATATCTTCTCCTCCGTGCCCAGCACGCTTGAGACAGAGCTGCTCATGATCCTGGGCATATCGGCGGCCAGGACCTTGGAGTACTCGTCCGGGGTCTTGCCGCACTTCTCCTGGAAGGTCTTCACGAAATACTTGTAGTCGGAGAACCCGCAGGACTTGTAGATGTCTGACATCTTGCGGTTGCCGCGTGCGATCATTGAGCAGGCGTGGTTGAACCTGACAGTGTTCAGGTAATCCTGGAAGCTCTGCCCCAGCGTGGCCTGGATGAAATGTGACATGTAGCAAAGCGTCACACCCTCTGACTGAGCGAACTCATAGAGCCTGACCTTGTGCATGTAGTTGGCGTCCACGAAGCTGATCAGCCTCCCAAGGCGCTCGTTCTTCTTGTTTCTTGAGGAGCTCTCCTCGTCTGAGATTGTCGTAAGCGGCATCTTTGACAGGATCATGTACATCAGCAGCGAGCACTGGCCCTTGCAATAGGGCTGGAAGAGATCGTCCTGACCTATATATCTCTTCATCATCTTATAAAGCCCGCACCTTATCTTCGAGATCTCATCCGAAGAAAGATAATCCGCAGGATGCACGCTTCCGGAGACCAGCCGGCTCGACAATCCCAGAAAACGGGGAGAAACCTGGAGACACATGAAAGTGCAGCTCTTGTCTATCTTCTTGAACTCATGGACAAGTGAGGGGGAGAAAAGCACAAGCTCACCCTCGTGAGCAATAAAGGAGGTTCCGTCACATATTATACCCATGGAGTTCTCGATCACCCAGACAAGCTCCCACTCAGAGTGCAGATGGGCGGACCGGTATGCGACATTGTTGAAGAATGCCGTCATCCCCTCAATCTTATTATATTGAATTACTTCGATCTCACTCATTCAGAACTCTCTCCAATTCTTTTCGTTTACAGTGTTACACGGCTTTTCCAAAAACGCAACATTTTTTTTCATAAATTCTTATATAGAAAGAAATAGAACAATATTGTCATATTTTACAGAGCAAGATTGTCATATGACAGTATTGTTTTTTCCGTCAAAATAAAACTGTCTGTTTTTTATAAAAAATGACCCCCGGGATCTCTCCCGGAGGCCAATTTGTTCATTTCGGCAACAAACTGTACTTGTGTCCGTCCAAACAATTACACCTCAAGTTCAGTCAGGCGTTGTACAAACTCAAGGCACCTACTCCAAATTCCTGAAAAGCTCCTTCATGGCAGGGTAAATCTGCCTGAATCTCCGGTAACGGTCCTCATAACGGAGGACAAGATCATCCTCCGGCTCCACCGTCGAGGCAGCGGTCACAAGATCTGAGACGGCGTTCTGGACATCCGGATACAGGCCGCAGCCCACCATGGCAAGCATCACGGCTCCGAAGCCAGGCCCCTGCTCCGTCTTGACCATGTCCAGAGGTATTCCCAGCACATTGGCGAAGATGGTCTTCCACAGACCGCTCTTCGCACCGCCTCCGCAGATGCGGGACCTCTTTATCTCTATGCCGAGGCTTTTTGCGACCTCAACCGAATCCCGGATGGCGAAAGCCACGCCCTCAAGGACAGCCTGGACCATGCTCTTACGGCTTGTGTCCATAGTCATTCCGGTGAAGGTCCCCCTCGCGTCAGTGTCATTGATTGGGCTGCGCTCCCCCATCAGATAAGGCAGGAAGAACACATGGTTGTTACCCAGGTCCTCTCTCCTTATATCTTTCTGGAGCTCCGCGTAGTCATCCGTCCCCAGGATGTCTGAGCAGAACCACTTGTTGCAGGAGGCTGCGCTGAGCATGCAGCCCATCAGGTGATAGCCTCCGTCCGCATGCGCGAATGCATGAAGGGCGTTGTTCGGGTCCACCGAGAAATGGTCGGATGAGATGAACACCGTGCCCGATGTCCCTATGGAGATGTTGCACCTGCCCTCTCCCACAGTCCCTGTGCCAACTGCGGCTGCGGCGTTGTCTCCGGCGCCTGCCACAACCTTCACCGTGGCAGGAAGCCCCAGCATTGAGGCCACATCCTCGGTGAGCGTGCCAACGACATCGTAGCTCTCAAACAGCCATGGCATCTGGGACCTGCTCACGGAGCAGACATCCAGCATCTCATCAGACCACACCTTGTTCCTGACATCCAGAAGCAGCATCCCGCTTGCATCCGAATAGTCGCAGCAGTGTGTGCCAGTGAGCCTGTAGGTGATGTAGTCTTTTGGGAGCATGATCTTGGAGATGCGGCAGAAGTTCTCAGGCTCATTGTCTCGCAGCCACATGATCTTTGGCGCGGTGAAGCCCGCGAAGGCTATGTTGGACGTGAGGGCTGAGAGCTTCTCCTTCCCTATCACATTATTGAGGTATTCGACCTCCTTGGCCGTCCTTCCGTCGTTCCAGAGGATCGCCGGGCGGATCACATTGTCATCCTTATCAAGGACCACCAGGCCGTGCATCTGACCGCCTGAGCCAATTCCTGCTACCTGAGACGCATCAAAGCCCTTCAAAAGCTCAGGTATTCCTTCCTTACAGGCCATCCACCACTGGTCAGGGTCCTGCTCTGACCACCCCGGATGCGGGAACATCAGCGGATAGTCCCTTGATACAGTGTTCAGTATGTTTCCCCTCTCATCCGAGAGAAGGAGCTTGGTCGACGACGTTCCCAGATCTATTCCTATGAAAAGCATCAGATCACCTCCATCCTTATAACTTCCGTGCCGGATAGCTCCAGTGAGTATCCGTCCGGCTGACTTGTCCCGGCATAAAGCACAACCTTGCCCTCACTGATTTGGGCACCGTTCCCGTCTACGACAAGAAGACTCTCCTCAGACACATCAAGCTCAAGCTCGGCAGATTCCCCAGCATCAAGCTCAATTCTCCTGAACGCCACAAGCCTCGGGTTCGCAGGGGCATTCGGGCTTCCCTCGTTCTGGGCATACACCTGGATGACATCGCCTGTCCTCATCTTTCCGGTGTTCTGAGCCTTGACCCTCACCCTCAGGCCTCCCGGAACCGCAGTGACTCCCGCGGACCTCAGGACCGTCCTTGAGTATGTAAGCCCGAACCCGAACGGGTAAAGAGGCCTGAAGCCGATGTAGCGGTAAGTCCTACCCTTCATGCTGTAGTCCGTGAAGTCCGGCATGAGATAGAGGTCACTCTGATGGTAGAATGTCACGGGAAGCTTTCCGGACGGGCTTACTTTTCCGAAGAGGATGTCCGCTATTGCCTTTCCGCCCATGGCGCCCGGGTACCAGCCCAGAAGCACCGCCCCTGCCTTCTCTGCGGCGGAGCCCAGGTCAACCGAGGATCCTGCCAGAAGTACTATGACCGTAGGCCTGCCCACCTCAAGCACGCTGTCGATCAGGATCCTCTGGCACTCTGGAAGAAGAAGATCGCCCTTATCACCGCTCTTATAGCTGTTGCCCTCGTCCCCTTCCTCGCCCTCGAGGGTCTCGTCCAGGCCCACCACCAGGACAACGGCATCGCTTGCCTTGGCCATGGCCACCGCCTCTGATATGCGGTCGTTCGGCCGGGCAAGGTTCTCAACCCTGTCCTTGCAGATGTCGCAACCCTCGGAGAACAGCACCCGGGCCTTTCCGGCCATGGCTTCCTGTATTCCCTGGAGCACCGTCACGTGGCGCGATGATGTTCCGTGGTAGTTTCCTTTAAGCGCTATGCGGCTGTCCGCGTTTGGTCCTATGACTGCAACAGTCCTAAGCGCATCTGGGTCAAGCGGAAGAATCCCGTCGTTCTTCAGGAGCACGCATGCCTCCCTGGCGGCGCGCAGGGCCACATCCAGGTGCTCCGGGCTCTCTATCTCGGTCACGGGGATGCCGTCGAACTCGCTCTCCCCCATTATCCCCAGAAGATAGCGCGTGGTGAAAAGCCTTATTGCACTCTCCCTAATCACAGCCTCGGACACAAGGCCATCCTCATATGCCTTTATGACAAAGTCATAGGTGCAGCCGCAGTTGAGGTCGCATCCTGCGTTAAGCGCCAGAGCAGCGCTCTCCTCCGCCCGCATTGTCACCTTGTGGTGCTCATGGAAGTCCCTGACTGCCCAGCAGTCGGAGACATAGTGGCCCTCAAAGCCCCATTCCCCCCTGAGCTTCTTCCGCATCAGGTGATCACTTGCGCAGCAGGGCTCGCCGTTAGTTCGGTTATAGGCGCCCATGACAGCCTCCACCCCGGCATCCACCAGTGCCTTGAACGCGGGAAGGTAGGTCTCGGCCATGTCCTTCTCAGTGGCCTTCGCGTTGAAGCTGTGCCTGAGGTCCTCAGGTCCGCTGTGGACCGCAAAATGCTTCGCGCATGCTGCGGCCTTCATCACAGGGCCTTCTCCCTGGAGGCCCTTGACGAACTGCACGCCGAGGCTTGATGTCAGGCAGGGGTCCTCTCCCAGTGTCTCGTGGCCGCGGCCCCATCTGGGATCGCGGAAGATGTTTATGTTCGGGGACCAGAACGTGAGTCCCTTGTAGATGTCACAGTCACCGGAGGCCTTTGCGGCGTTGTATTTGGCCCTGCCCTCCGTGGCGCAGATCTCCGCTTCCTCCCTTACAAGATCCCCGTCAAAGGTGGCGGCCATGGCTATGGCCTGCGGGAAGACGGTCGCGGTGCCGGCCCTTGCAACGCCGTGCAACGTCTCGTTCCACCAGTTGTAGGCCGGGATCCCCAGCCTCTCTATTGCCGGCGCATTGAAGATAAGTTGACTTGCGGCCTCAGCCACGGTCATCCTTCCTACCAGCTTCTCGGCCTTCTTCCTTGCTTCAGATCTGTCCATATAAACTCCTGTAGCAGTTAGTTTAAGGCACTTGGGGCCATAGGGCAAGGACAAGTGGGCAAGCTTGTCGTGTCCGGATGACAATGTTGCTCTCAGGGTGGATGCGGCTTGACAGCCACCTTGCCCGCTTATGCCTTAAATATTGTTTACCTGTTTAAAATATTCCCAAATGGTGTATCATTGATAATATGAGAATTCTTATGATCACCAGTGAGGCAGTGCCCTTCTCAAAGTCCGGAGGACTTGCGGATGTGGCAGGGGCACTCCCGCCTGCTCTTATAGAGAAGGGCCATGATGCAAGGATCATCGTCCCGTCATACAACACAAGCCTCGAGGACTCCGGAAAGCTCGAGTGCACGCTGAGCATAGACATGCTGAGCGGTCCGGAGACCGTCCAGATCCGAAGCCGCATGGTCGGAAAGACGATCTACTGGTTCGTCTGCCACAAGGTCTTCAACGAGAGGCTGGGAATCTACGGTGACACCAGCTTTGCCCCTTACAGCGACAACTTCTTCCGCTTCGCCCTCCTGTGCAAGGCGGCCCTCCAGGTCTGTGAGACCCTGAACTGGAAGCCGGACATCCTCCACGCCCATGACTGGTGCGCGGGAATGGTGCCCTACTTCCTCAAGGTCAACAGGAGCCAGTTCTTCATGGGGACCAAGACCGTCTTCACAATCCACAACCTGGCCTACCAGGGAACCTTCGCCCGCATGGACTTTCTGTACGCCAACGTCAGGCCGGACGAGAACATCTTCTCCAACGGCCAGGTCAACATGCTGAAGGCAGGCCTGGTGTACTCCGACTACATCACCACCGTCAGCCCCACCTACTCCAAGGAGATCCAGACCCCTGAGCAGGGCTGCGGCCTTGACGGGATTCTGACCAAGAGGCACAACAAGCTCAAGGGTATAGTGAACGGAATAGACATCAACGAGTGGAACCCGCAGAAGGACAAGCTTATAGACCACCACTTCAGCGTCATGCGCATGGAGGGTAAGGCCAAGCTCAAGAAGGAGCTTCAGGAGCAGCAGGGCCTTCCGGTGCGCCCGGACGTCCCGCTGTTCGCCATGATCAGCCGCCTTGCGGCCCAGAAGGGCTTTGATGCGGTTCTGACCTGCCTTGAGCAGATACTGACCGAGATGGAAGTGCAGTTCGTCATAGTCGGAACCGGAGACAGCAACCTTGAGCGCGGGCTGTCAGAGCTTGCAAAGAGGCATGAGAACCTTGCGGTGAACATCCTCTTCTCCAACAAGCTGGCACATCAGGTTGAGGCCGCAAGCGACTTCTTCCTCATGCCAAGCCGCTACGAGCCCTGCGGGCTGAACCAGCTTTACTCGCTGCGCTACGGGACAATCCCCATCGCCACAAGGACTGGCGGCCTTGCTGACACCATCATAGACGTGGACAAGTACCCCAATGAGGGAACCGGGCTCCTGATGGACCAGCTCAGCCCCTATGAGATCGTCCGCCACGTCCACCGCGCCACGGAGCTCTACAAGCGCAAGGAAGGCGCCGACAGCTTCGCCAAGATCAGGGAAAGAGCGATGAGCCAGGACTTCTCCTGGTCCTCATCGGCAGATGAATACATCGCGTTATATAAGAAATTGATAGAGAAATAGGAGGAATTGAATGAGCAAACCAAAAGTAGTTGCAATCATTCTGGGAGGAGGAAAAGGAACAAGGCTGTATCCGCTTACAGCCGACAGGGCAAAGCCGGCGGTGCCGTTCGCAGGAAAGTACAGGCTGGTCGACATCCCGATCTCAAACTGCATCAACAGCGGATATAACATGATCTATCTTCTGACACAGTTCAACAGCGCCTCACTACACAACCACATAGCGCGCACATATGTCTTTGACCAGTTCAACGGCGGCTTCGTGCAGATACTCTCAGCAGAGCAGACCTACAACAGCGAGTCCTGGTACCAGGGAACAGCCGACGCCGTCAGGAAGAACCTCAAGCACTTCCATGACCAGGAGGCAGATTACTACCTGATCCTCAGTGGCGACCAGCTCTACAGGATGGACTTCTCCAAGATGCTCCAGAGGCACATAGACTCAGGCGCAGAGCTCACCGTTGCGGCAAAGACTATCTCAAGGAAGGAGGCCACGGGCCTGGGAATCATGAAGACCAACGCAAAGGGCATGATCACCCAGTTCCTGGAGAAGCCGGCACCGGATCTGGACATCACGGACTACCGCGTCAATGAGAAATACCTGATGAAGTCCCTGGGCGAG
>CACZJR010000087.1:0-1729 GCA_902781545.1 uncultured Spirochaetales bacterium
GAGTGGATAGTCCTTGAAAAGACTTTGCCTATGGACCCTGAAGTTGGATTAGAAGAAGTCAAGAAGTTCTGCGACACAATTCACCCTGACATTGTTGTTGGAATCACTACCGCCTGCACTTTCTTAAATCAATTGACTGAATATGAAAGAGTCATGATAGACCCTACACACACGGCTTCTAAGAAACTCACTGACCATATCGAATTGGGACTTAATCCAAATGACATCGATGAGAGGACAAAGCGTGAACAACTTATCAAGAAGTTCGATGAGTTCGAGAAACTGCATACGTTTATCGCATCTGATAAGCAATGTTGGGTGGCACTTCATCAAAAGACTGCCAATGAAGTTGAAGGTTGCCGGTATGTTAAGTTGCCAAACTTCAACATGCTTGCAAGATGGCGTAGGGTGTTCTTGTATCCTTTATTGTTGAAGATTCGTAATAATGAACCTGAGATAAAAAAAGATCTTAAAGCAATCGCAGAAGACATCAAAGCTATGATGTCAAGGATGAGCAATGCAGCAGCAGATAGTAACAATGAAGTTGATGACGATTTCTAAAATTTTTGCTGTGTCGATCTGTATAAAAGTTAGTTCATAACATATAGGCGAGGGTTCATAACTCTCGCCTTCTTTTTTCATTTATTATTATAGTTTTATTCTTAAATTTGCAACACAGAGAAAGCCGAAACGCTGATTGAATGGGAGTAGGCAAAAATTAAAATGAATATAACTATGATATCAATTATCTTCTGGCTTATAGTGGGAATAGGCGCAGGTATCTTCCTTTTTTACATAGGTAGCTCTCTCCTCCAAATTATCAGTGGAATCGGTGAGATCTGTTTGGGTGACAATGGGGCTTTTATAATCTGGCTCATCATAATATTGGGAGGAGCAGCATTGTTGTTCTTGTAACTTATGGACAGAAAAAGACGAAGCCAAATCATAGAAAGAAGAGATAAGAGACTGAGATAAGAGACTATTTCGGCTCTATAGACGATATGGGCAAATCGACAAGGAGATGCGGAAGAAGTATCGTCTAAGTCCAGTGTGTCTAACATATTCTCATAAGGATATTGAAAATATTGATGACTTCTTAAGGCTAAGAGACGAAGCTCATAAAATTGATACAATAATATACGGAAAGGAGTATAACAGATGTGTAAAGTATGTAATAGGCGGAAGAACTTTCTTCTACACGCCGATGAAGAAAAAAGATCGAAGAAAAGCATTAAGGAAATTTCGGTTACTTCAGCTGGGATATTACCTCGCAATATACGAGGAAAGCAAAGTTTTAGGAACCTGCTGAATGAAAGATGGTACGACAATATTGTCTTAAACATTCCCCATTCAATCATAGATGGACTTGCTACGACTAAATGGAACAATAAAGCAGCTTTGCTTTCGGAAGTTAGGCGATGGACAGACTGGTATACAGATATAGTATTTGTACCAGATATGAGAAATAATATAAAAACGGTCATCGCTGACTATTCTCGTTTTGTCGTTGACGTAGAAAGACTTCTAAATGATCCAATGGAAAAGATTGGACAGGGTATCTTATACACTGACTTCAATGGCATGCATAGGCCTATTGAGCAGGAAGAGGAGCAGGGTATGACAGCATACTATATGGGATATATCAAGACTCTGAAGGAGATGCTAAATGAACATTCGCTCTTGATTGACTGTCACTCATTCCCCTCAGACCTTAGCGAATTCGATATAT
>CACZJR010000087.1:1759-13597 GCA_902781545.1 uncultured Spirochaetales bacterium
ATATGCATAGGTTTCAATGATGACTGGAGCAGACCATCTGACTTTATCATAGATTTGGTTGTGGAGTTCTTCAAAAAGGAAGGTTACAAGGTATCTATAAACAGTCCCTACTCAAACACTATTGCTCCAGAGACGAACTTTGTATATAACTCTATTATGATAGAGATAAACAAGAGAGCATATTTAAATGAGCAATCGCTTGAACTCACTGATAATGCAAGTATCCTACGGGAGCAGTTATCAAAATTATATAGGTTTATTTTAATTTTCAGTTAAACTTATATGATTCTTAATTGAGAGTAAATCATAATGCTATGATTTCAATTAGCCTCTTTTTCTGTTTTACAGACGTTCATTGATGGGGATTACCTTTCTCCCTAGCGGTCCTACATAAACCTGTCTAGGCCTGCCGAGCTTCTGGTAGATGTCGTGTCTCCACTCGAGCCAGTGGGCGATCCAGCCGGGGGTTCTGCCCATGGCGAACAGGACTGTGAACATCTGCTGCGGGAATCCCATCATGTGGAACATTATTCCTGTATAGAAGTCAATGTTCGGATAAAGGTGGCGCTCTATGAAGTAGTCATCGCTCAGCGCCTTCTCCTCAAGCTTCAGGGCAACCTCAAGCATCTTGTCCTCGTGATGGCTGCTGCTCAGTAGCTCCAGGTTCATCTTCTTGGCGATCCGTGCACGCGGGTCCAGTGTCTTGTAGACCCTGTGTCCGAAACCGGAGAGGACGAACGGGTTGGTCTTGTCCTTGGCTTTCTCAATTACCTTCTCGACGGGGATGTTGTTGTCCACGATGTCCTTGAGCATTGCCATGACAGCCTGGTTGGCTCCGCCGTGCTTGGGGCCCCAGAGGGCACAGACACCTGCGGCAACGGAGGCATAGAGATTCGCCTCGGATGAGCCGACAAGCCTGACAGCGGATGTTGAGCAGTTCTGCTCATGGTCGCCGTGCAGGATCAGGAGCTTGTTCAGTATCTTCACATGCTCCGGGTCCGGATGATAGTTGTTCACCGGAGTGTGGAACATCATGTTGAGGAAGTTCTCGCAGTATGTGTACTCCCATCTTGGGTCGACGAAATCAAGGCCGTTTGCCTGCCTGTATGTGAAGGCCGCGATGGTTCTCATCTTGGAGACCATCCTTGTGACTGTGAGGTCGATGTTCTCCTCAGGGTCGCGTTCCTCCATCTCCGGATAGAATGCTGAGAGACTTGCCACCATGCTGGCAAGGATACTCATGGGATGAGCATCCTGCGGGTATGAGCGGAAGAAGTTCCTCATGTTGTAATGAAGCATGGAGTGCTTGTTCAGAAGCTCCTGGTAATTCTTTCTCTCAGCGGCATTTGGAAGAACACCTTTCACCAAGAGGTGGGCGACCTCGATGAAGTCACAGTTCTCAACAAGGTCCTCTATGTCATAGCCTCTGTAGCGTAGGATTCCCTGTTCACCGTCAATGTAGCAGATCTCCGACATGCAGGATCCGGTGTTCATGAAACCGGGATCATAGGTGATGTAACCGGTCTTTGACCTGAGACCCTCAATGTCTATGCTGTGATTCCCCATGTTGTCTGTTATGACATCAAGGTCTATGTTTCCCATGTCAGGCAGAGACAGGTGGGCCTTCTGCTTGTCGACTGTCATGGCGTGCCTCCATAATGTATTAATTTACAGAAATTATGCATATATATTTATTATTGTCAAGGGCGGGTTCGTCCGTCAGGGCACTGGTCTCATGTCAGGACATCGCATATAATGCATATATGAGCAAAATCAGAAATGTGGTTTTCGATCTTGGCGGAGTCATGATCAATTACAATCCCAGACAGTTCATCGATGATCTGGGATATCACGGGGAATTAGGCGAGAAGCTGAGCTATGCCATTTTCATGGACCCTGTGTGGGCTCAGATGGACAGCGGTGTCTTCAGTAACTACACGGAGGCTCTGCCTGTATTCATCCAGCATCATCCGGAGCTGGAGAAGGAGATACGCAGTTTCTTCACTCCGGACTGGTACGAGGTCTACACAATCAAGCGTGACACGGAGAGAATCCTGTATGACTGGGTCTATGACAAAGGCCTTGACATATATATTCTCTCAAATTTCAGCCGTGACGGATTTTCTTATGTGGAGAAGAAATATCCGTTCTTCAAGAAGGCAAAGGGCTATGTGGTGTCAGCCTACGAGAGGCTGGTCAAACCGCAGCCTGAGATCTACAGGCTTCTTATGGACAGATATGGCCTCAAGGCAGATGAGTGCGTCTTCATTGATGATTATCCTGTCAACATCGAGGGAGCCAGGGCAGCGGGCATGAACGGCATTGTGTTCAGGGATCCTGAATCCGCCAGGCAGACACTCATTGACATGGGAGTATAATCCGTCTACAGGTTGTAACAACTCTTATATTAATATATTCTTGGAATGGAGGATTTATGGAAGCCATTCGTTCAATTGCGATCCCGCCTCTTACGCCGGATCTTGAGAGAGTCCTGATTGATGCAGATACAATCCAGAGACGTGTCACCGAGCTTGCTAACCAGATAAACAATGATTATGCAAATATCACCGAGCCTTTGATTCTTGTCGGAGTCCTGAAGGGTTCCTTCATCTATCTCGCAGATCTCTGCAGGAAGCTCACAGTCCCGCATGTCGTTGATTTCATTGCCGTCTCCAGCTATGGAAAAGGCTCTGAGACAACCGGAAACGTCAGACTTCTGATGGATACCAGGGAGAACATGGAGAACCATCATGTGCTGATCGTCGAGGATATCCTGGACACCGGGTACACACTGGACTACCTTGTCAGGAACTTCATTGCCCGTGGCACAAAGAGTGTCAACACGACAGTCCTTCTTGAGAAGCCGGACCGCCACAAGGTCCATGTCGACCTAAAGTACGTCGGTTTCACAATCCCGGATGTCTGGGTTGTAGGCTTTGGTCTGGACTACGGCGAGCAGTACCGCACACTCCCGTATATCGCTGAGATGAAGATTCCCAAAAAGAAATAAGAAGGATTAGAGAATGTCAGTAATTTCAATCATTGGAGCCCAGTGGGGCGATGAGGGCAAGGGCCGCATAGTCGACTATCTTGCAACAGACGCAGATGTTGTAATCAGATATCAGGGCGGAGACAATGCAGGGCATACAGTCGTCAATGACTACGGCAAGTTTGCGCTGCACATTGTTCCTTCCGGCATTTTCAATCCCAAGGCAATCAGCATTGTAGGTGTTGGTGCCGTTGTCAATTTCGACACGATGGAGCAGGAGCTCAAGGGCATTCCCGCTGCTCTTCATAAGAATCTCCGCATAGATTCCAGGGCTCATCTGATCATGCCGTACCACTGTCTTCTTGATGGAGCAGAGGAGAGCAAACGTTCCGAACATGACAAGATAGGTACGACAAAAAGAGGAATCGGCCCCTGTTACAGCGATAAGGCCGCCAGAACCGGAATCCGTGCAGGCGAGCTTCTGAATCCTGAGGCCCTTAAGGCCCACATCGAGAAGATCCTCCCCAAGAAGAACCGTGAGCTCGAGTACTACGGCTTGAAGCAGTTTTCTGTCGATGAGCTTCTTCAGCTCTGCAAGAAGTGGAAGGATACATTCGGATCCAGGATCGTGGACACAATCCCGATTGTCCGCCAGGCGGTTGACGCAGGACGCAAGATCGTCCTCGAGGGCCAGCTCGGAATCATGCGTGACCTTGACTGGGGAATCTATCCTTACACAACATCAAGCAACCCGACAAGCGGCGGAGCAGCCAATGTCTCGGGTATTGCACCGAACAACATCAGGGAGATCATCGGAGTCACAAAGGCCTATTCCACAAGCGTAGGCGGCGGACCGTTTGTTGCCGAGCTCTTTGATGAGGACGGAAAGAAGCTGCGCGACATCGGAGCAGAGTACGGAGCCACAACAGGCCGTCCCAGACGCTGCGGCTGGCTTGATGCAGTTGCACTTGATTACTCATCTTACCTGAACGGCTTCACCTCAATCGCAGTGACAAGGCTCGACGTCCTTGACTCCTTTGAGAAGATCAAGGTCTGCGAGGCTTATGAGATTGACGGTGAGATCACCAGATATCTTCCGGATACCGATGGGCAGGAAAGGGCAAAGCCGATCTTCCGCACCTTCAAGGGCTGGCAGTGCGATACAACAAAGTGCCGCCGATGGGATGACCTGCCGCGTGAGGCCCAGGAGTATGTCAGGGCGATCGGAGAGTATGCCCACTGCAAGGTCTCCTATGTCTCCGTAGGCCCAGAGCGCGACCAGATAATCATTCTATAAGGAAAAACCCATGGACTTTGGCTTTGACACATTCATCTCACCGCTTACATGGAGATACGGATCTTCAGAAATGAAGGAGATATGGTCTGAGCGCAACAAGCGCCTGATCCTCAGGCGTGTGTGGGTCGCGCTGGCCAAGGTCCAGAACAAGGCCGGCCTTGTCTCAGATGAGCAGCTTGCTGATCTTCAGGCTCATGCCGAGGACATAGACATTGAGCGCGCTCTTGAGATTGAGGCCACAATCCATCATGACCTGATGGCTGAGATCAAGACCTATGCCGAGCAGTGCAAGGTCGGAGGCGGAATAATCCACTTGGGCGCCACCAGCATGGACGTGCTGGACAATGCCGATGCCCTTAGACTCCGTGAGGCAGTCAGGCTGATACTTGCCAGAACCAAGGAACTGAGAAATACATTTGCATCTCAGGCAATGAGATACAAGGATCTTCCCTGCATGGCTTTCACACATATCCAGAGCGCTGAGGTCACGACTGTCGGCTACAGGCTTGCCCTTGTGGTCCAGGACCTTGATGAATGCATCAGTGAGCTTGAAGGCCTTGATATCCGCGGCAAGGGCATGAAGGGCGCCGTGGGGACACGCGCAAGCTACAAATGTCTTCTTGACGGCTCCGGCCTCAGCTCTGAGGAGATGGACAAGGCTGTCATGGATGAGCTCGGGCTCACTGCATTTGAAGGCGCCACACAGGTATATCCCAGGATGCAGGATCTCAGGATCATGCACACTCTGGACAGCCTGAGCTGTGCGCTTGCCAAGTTCGCACTTGACTTCCGCATGCTCCAGAGCACGGCGATCGGTGAGTGGAGCGAGCCTTTCGGAAAGTCACAGGTCGGATCCTCGGCAATGCCGTTCAAGCGTAATCCCATAAACTGCGAGAAGATAGACAGCCTCTGCCGTTATGTCCACTCCCTTGTCCCGGGATCCTGGGACAATGCATCGCTGAGTATCCTCGAGCGCACGCTGGATGACAGCGCCAACAGAAGACTGTTTCTGCCCCAGGCATTCCTGGCGATGGACGAGGTACTGGCAACCGCGCAGAAGGTCGTCAGCGGCATGAACGTCCATGAGGCATCGATCAGACGCAACCTCGAGTCATACGGAGTGTTCGCCGCCACAGAGCGCCTTCTGATGGAGCTCGGCCGCCGCGGCGCAGACCGTCAGGCCATGCATGAGGTGATCCGCAACCAGAGCCTCAAGGCCTGGGCAGATGTCCAGGAGGGGAAGGCCAATCCTCTGAGAGTCAATCTCTCTGAAGACTCTGAGATACTCAGGTATATGAGCGCGGATGATGTCCTTCGCTGCCTGGATGCCTCTGACTACTACGGCGATGCCCCGAAGATGGTGACGGATATCATCGGCTGTTAATCATGATAAAGGAATCCTGCTGTGCCACGCAGGACACATTCAGGCGTTCTATGTATACTTTTTTGATGTTTTTTTCATGAAAAAGTATACGCGGTATACTTTTTTCACTCAAAAATGAAAAAAAAGTATACTCCTAGTCAACCACCCGGACCAGAATGTCCAATCTCTCAATGAAAAAAGGCCTCTTGCAAAAACCGGCGTTTCTTCATATAGTAACCACAAAGCGTTGACGGAGAGTGCTTTTCCGGATAGCCATGAGAGAGACGGCGGTTGGTGCGAGCCGGGGGAACTAACGGAGATTGCTGTCGCTCCTGAGCTGGAGGCAGAAAGCCATTTTGGTGAGTAGAGCTTTCCCGAATCTGCCGCGTAAGGGCATAGGAGTTGTTGGACTCTGAAGGTGGTGTTCCGCAAGGAATGCAATTTGAGTGGTACCGCGGGTATGTATATATGCTCGTCTCAAAGAATGATTGCTTTGGGACGGGTTTTTTTTATGCCCGGAGAGGAGGCTTAGATGGCACAGATTACAGGTCTGGACTATAAGATCCAGGAGATGGCTGCTAGAATCAAGGAACTCAGGGAGATAGAGGGCCTGACCACATATGAGATGGCCGCAAAGACCCAGACAAGCCGTGAGGAATACATGGCCTGTGAGTCCGGGACAGGGGACCTGAACTTCACGTTCATCTACCGCTGCGCCCTTGCCCTTGGCGTAGATGTCACCGACATCATCGAAGGACACAGCCCCACACTTAAGTCATTCACTGTAACCAGAGCCGGTGGCGGGCAGGAGATAAGTAACGCCCACGGAATGACTTATTACAATCTTGCCTATGCATTCCAGAACAGAATCGCAGAGCCCCTGTATGTTAAGAGCCGCTACGATGAGGATGCCCAGCATAAGGACATTGAGCTTACAAGCCATGACGGCCAGGAGCTGGACCTGATCATATCAGGCAACCTGCTGGTCCAGGTCGGTGAGCACCGCACGACACTGGGCCCCGGGGACAGCATCTACTTCAGCTCATCAACCCCGCACGGAATGATTGCAGTTAACGGGAAGGACTGCGAGTTCTACGCAATTGTCCTGAACCCCACAGGCGCGCCTATCCCAGAGCTCACACCTGTAACGTACTCACCGGTTGCACTCCAGACGAGGAGAATCGATGACAGTGAGAGACTTTGGCACAACTACATCGATGTCCAGCTCAACGAGAAAGGTACACCTCAGAAGATCACGTTCAAGAACACTGAGAAGTTCAACTTCGCATTCGATATCGTTGATGTTCTTGCAAAGAGGAACCCGGACAAGCTTGCCATGCTGCATGTGTCAAAGGACAGGACTGAGCGCAGGATCACGTTCCTTGACATGAAGCGTGAGAGCGCACGCTGCGCCAATTACTTCAAGAGCCTTGGGATAAAGAAGGGCGACAGGGTCATGCTGATTTTAAAGCGCCACTACCAGTTCTGGTATGCGATGCTGGGACTGAACAAGCTCGGTGCGGTTGTCATTCCTGCGACGAACCAGCTTCTCTCGCATGATATCGAATACCGCCTTAATGCGGCAGGAATCAACACCGTTGTCTGCACTCCGGACGACAACATCCCGGAGCATGTGGAGGAGGCTGAGAAGACCAGCCCGAGTCTTATCAACAAGATCATCGTCAACCAGAGGCGTGACGGCTGGAGGTTCTTCGATGAGGAGTACAAGATGTTCTCATCAAGCTTCCCCAGGACCGATGACAGCCCCTGCGGCGATGATCCTCTCCTGATGTTCTTCACATCAGGCACATCCGGTTATCCGAAGATCGCCATGCACAACCACAAGTATCCTCTTGGACACTTCCATACCGCGAAGTACTGGCATTGCGCCCAGTATGACGGCCTGCATTTCACAATATCAGACACAGGCTGGGCAAAGGCCATGTGGGGAAAGCTTTACGGACAGTGGCTTGCCGAGAGCGCTACATTCGTATATGACTTTGACCGCTTCAATGCCGCAGACATCATGCCCATGTTCGCCAAATACCAGATCACAAGCTTCTGCGCTCCTCCGACAATGAGGGCTTCGGCCAGAGCGAGAGCACCATGATAATCGGAAACATGGTCGGTGCAGGCCACAAGGTAGGATCCATGGGAAAACCTGCGCCGATCTATGATGTGTCACTCATGGGGCCGGACGGAAGGCCTGTTCCTGCCGGTGAGACTGGTGAGATTGTCATAAACGTCAAAAACGGTGCTCCGTGCGGCCTGTTCACAGGATACTACAACGATCCAGAGAAGACACGCGAGGTGTGGCATGACGGCTATTACCACACCGGAGACACGGCATGGATAGATGAGGACGGCTTCTACTGGTACGTGGGAAGGACAGATGACATCATCAAGAGCTCCGGCTACAGGATCGGACCGTTTGAGATCGAGAGCGTCATCATGGAGCTCCCGTATGTCCTTGAGTGCGGAGTGTCTCCCTCACCGGATCCGGTGCGCGGCCAGATTGTCAAGGCAAGCATAGTCCTCACCAAGGGAACCGAGCCCACGGAGGAACTGAAGAAGGAGATTCAGAACTACGTCAAGGAGCATACCGCGCCTTACAAGTATCCGAGGCTCGTGGTCTTCAGGGATGAGCTTCCGAAGACCACAAGCGGCAAGATAATCCGCAGCAAACTGTAAGATTTCCGTACGGAAAAGCCGGGGCATCAGGCCTCGGCGTATGTCCTCTCAATGAACTCGAGGCTCTGCCTGAGGGTATCGGGCCTGAAGTTCTCAAGTGTCATGGGCACGTTGTCCACGCCGTACTTCTTGTAGATCCCGAAGACCGTCTTCCACGGGAACAGGCCTTCTCCTATGGCGATGTTGCCTTTCTTCACAGGGCCCGTGGCGTAGGGGTAGTTCGGCATACTGTCAGCCCAGACGTAGTCCTTCAGGTGCATCGCCCTGATGTAGGGTGCAAGCATCGAGACGGCCTCGTCGTACCAGGCTCCGAAATCATCTATTCCCTTTATGGGCATGATGTTGACGGCATCGAACAGGCAGCGTAGGTTGGGGGACTTGAAGGTCTCCATCACCTTGAACATGCGCTCAGGGTTGTCCAGGGTGTTCTTGTCGGCAACCGCCTCAAGGGCCATTATCACGTTGTTCTTCTCAGCTCTCTTGAGAAGGCGCTCCACTATGTTCAGGAAGCGTGTCCAGTTCTTGTCCGTCCAGGTGTCCTCGCAGCGGACATTGCGCGGGTCAAGGGAGCCTGTCTCAGTGGCGACCATTCCGGCGCCGAGGCTGTCTGCGATGTCCAGGCCGTTCTCGAATTTCTGAAGCTCCTGCTCCAGGATCTCAGTATCCGGATGGACGGGATTGACGTAGCAGCCGAGTATGGCGACCCTGACACCATGGGCGTTGAGGGCCTTTCTGGTGTCATATGCCCACTTTGCGTTCATCGGCTTTGGGGTGTCATCCAGCACCTTGTATGGGGCGAAATGCAGGCAGGCGCTCTTCCTGAAAGAGGAGGCGACCTCACCGATTTGGTCTGCATTATCGAATTTCCTACCGAAATCATGTGTTCTGAAACCTAAATCTAGCATGAAATCAGAATATAATATTTGATACAATCGCGCAAATAATTTATAGTGGTAAGGTAATAAAACAATAACAGGAGATTCATCATGGATATCAGATATTCAACAGGCAAGGAGCCTTTCAAGAGGATGACCACGGAGGAGCTCAGAGAGGAGTTCCTGATCACCGGGATCTTCAAGGCAGATGACGTCAGTGCGGTTTACTCGCATGTTGACAGGATTGTCACAATGGGAGCCATGCCTGTCAAAGAGAGGCTTGACCTTGAGAAGAACATCGATCCATGGAAGAATTTCGGTGTGACATATGTGCTTGAGAGAAGGGAGCTCGGAACCATCAACATCGGCGGACCCGGAAAGGTTTTTGCAGACGGTGCCGAGTACAAGATGGCCCATTGGGACGGCCTCTATCTTCCCATGGGGACAAAGAAGGTCGAGTTCACATCAGATGACCCGGAGAATCCGGCAAAGTTCTACATCTGCACAACTCCGGCTCACACTCCGAAGCCTGTGACCCATGTTCCTTATGAGAAGGCAATCCACAAGCATCTCGGTTCCCAGGCGACCAGCAATGAGAGAACCATCAACCAGTACCTTCATCCGGATGTGCTGGACACCTGCCAGCTCTCAATGGGCCTCACCCATCTGGAGGAGGGCTCAGTGTGGAACACAATGCCGATGCACACCCATGAGAGAAGGATGGAGGTCTACTTCTATTTCGACATCCCGAAGGACAATGTGGTCTTCCATTTCATGGGCGAGCCCGACCAGACCAGGACAATTGTCATGCATAATGACGAGGCTGTGATCAATCCGTCATGGTCAGTGCATGCCGGTTGCGGTACCAGCAACTACACTTTCATCTGGGCCATGTGCGGTGAGAACCGTGCATATGATGACCAGGATTGGATAAAGACTGAGGACATCAGATAAAAGCCATGGACAAGAAGGGGAAAGACAACAAACCTAGCTCAATCAAGAAGAAAATATCCACTGTTTTCTTTCTCTCAATGCTGCTGATTACGGTGACATTCATAATCATCATCATCGGCCTGACCAGACTGACCCGTTCCTCATTCAAGAAAGGAAGTATGGAGGAGAGCTCCAATATCAAGGTCCTCTCAAGTGCTGTCATGAACCAGATGGCTGAAGAGACCATCAACATGACGACCCGTGTTGAGGCCATGATGCTGAACAACCTCATGAAGCAGCTCAGCGGGCATGTGAGCATGCTCGGTGAATATGCTTATTCCGTTCTCACATCGCCTGAGGATTACGGCTCCAAGTTCATCCCCACACCTGCGGAGCTTGATGCCAATGAGGTGGGGACACAGATTCTGTTCGGTGAAGGGATAAGTCCCTCCAACAGGGATGCTCTCTCAAAGGGTTATCTTCTCGGGAACATGGCTGAGTTCATGGAGTCACTTTACAGGACGGGTTGGCTCAACTCCTGTATTGTCGCCGCGCCTGAGGGTGTGACTCTAATAACGGACAGCCTCCCGCAGCAGAAGGTTGCCGAAGACGGCTCTGTGGTCTCATTCACCGCGACGAAGAGACCGTGGTACACGGGCGCTGTCGAGAAGGGCGGCATCTACTTCACAGATGTCGAGAAGGATTTTTTCTCTGATTCAATAGGAATTGTCTGCTCAATGCCCGTCTATGTGAACGGGAAGCTTGCGGTTGTTGTCGGTGCCGACCTGTTCCTTGACATGATAGAGGATGAGGTGAGCGAGTTTGACAAATCGAATTCCTTCATGTTCCTGATAAACCAGAACGGTCATGTGATCTTCTCTCCGAAGGAAACAGGTGTCCTCTCCGCAAAGGTCTCAAGCGACGCCACGGACCTCAGGACCCTGGGAAATGATTTCTCGCTCTTCGTCACCGATGTCCTTAACGGCAAGGACGATTATGCTGTCGTTGATCTTGACGGACAGAGCTACTACATGGTCGGAAGAAAGATGGCCTCAATCGGATGGGCTGTCATCTCGGCAGTTGATATAGCATCTATCGAACAGCCTTCCAGGGATATGCAGGAGAGACTTGCCGAGATCTCCGATTACACGATCAATGAAATCTCTTCAATCCTGCGTACTTTCGGTATTTTGGGAATCTCAATAATCCTGGTCATCTCAGCCGTCGGTCTTGCGATCTCACTGACTGTCTCCGGAAAGGTCGTCAATCCGCTGAAGAAGATGACCAACAAGATCAAGACACTGAAAGGCGGCTCATTTGATTTCAAGATGGAGGATTCCTATCTCACCAATGACGAGATCGAGATTCTTGCCAGAGCATTTGAGGATCTGTCTGCCAAGACCAAGAAGTATATCAGACAGATAACCACCATCACCGCTGAGAAGGAAAGGATCGGTGCCGAGCTCAATGTCGCCACTCAGATACAGGCAGACATGCTGCCCAGTATCTTCCCGCCTTACCCACAGAAGACCGAGATTGACCTTTATGCCACAATGACTCCCGCAAAGGAGGTAGGAGGAGACTTCTATGACTTCTTCCTCACTGACGCGAACCATATCGCGCTCATCATGGCCGATGTCTCAGGAAAGGGCGTTCCCGCCGCACTCTTCATGGTCATTGCCAAGACCCT
>CACZJR010000088.1 GCA_902781545.1 uncultured Spirochaetales bacterium
ACGGTGGCCGAGGTTAACCTTCCCAGTGTGGGATGATGAGGTATTAGTATGAGAATTCTGATAGTTGATGACGAGACCAACATCAGGGACCTGATGTGCAGATACATGAAGATTGAGGGTATTGACGGAGTCGGCGCGGAGAATGCATATTCTGCGCAGCGTATCCTCAGGGAGCAGCCGTTTGACGGCATTCTTGTTGACCTGAAGATGCCCGGCATGGACGGCTATGAGTTCGTCCGCTGGGTCCGCGACGAGGGCTTCCGCATGCCAATAATCATGATGAGTGCCCACGGCGAGATATCTGATGCGGTAAATGCCATGAAGCACGGGGTCCAGGACTTCATTGTCAAGCCGTTTGACCCGGAAGAGGTGATCATCAAGCTCAAGAACCTGGTGGAGGCACAGAACTTCCGAACGTTGCAGGAGATGGAGGAGCGTCTTCCTCAGGAGCGTGCCTTCATAGGCGAGAGCGTCCAGATAAGAAAGATCAAGGACACAATCAGCAGGATAGCATCCACCAACTCCAGCGTGCTGATCACCGGTGAGAGCGGAACAGGAAAAGAGGTCGTGGCAAGAAGCATTCACGAGCAGAGCACCGTCTCTTCCGGCCCGTTCGTGGCAATCAACATAGGAGGAGTCCCCGAGAATCTTCTGGAGAGCGAGCTCTTCGGCTATGAGAAGGGTGCCTTCACAGGTGCGACAGGCCGCAAGATCGGAATGTTCGAGCTTGCAAACGGCGGCACGCTTTTCCTGGATGAGATCGGCGACATGCCTCATGCGCTTCAGGTCAAGATCCTCCGGGTCCTGCAGGAGAAATGCATAACGCGCCTTGGCGGCACTGAGCCCATCCCCATCAACGCGAGGATTGTCTGCGCGACCAACAAGGACCTTGAGTCTCTGGTGCGTGAGGGTAAGTTCAGGGAGGACCTGTTCTTCCGCCTGAATGTGGTGCGCATCCACATTCCGCCGCTCCGCGAGCGCAAGGACGATATCCCGCTTCTTGCAGCATGGATAATAAAAAAGCTCAACATCAACATGGGGCGCCATTTCTCAGGCCTTACCCCCGATGCGATGGAGAAGCTCAAGAACTACAACTTCTACGGCAATATCCGTGAGCTGGAGAACATCCTTGAGCGTGCTGCGATCTTCTCCGACGGGGATCTGATCTCAGAGGACAACATAGAGCTGCGCGGAGATGTGCTAGGGCATGAGAGCAAACCCTCTCAGGAGAGCGTCAGCACGGAGGGAATGTCCCTGAAGGAGATCGAGAAGCAGTCCATAGAGAGGGCCCTCAGGCGCTGGGAGGGAAACCGCACCAAGGCGGCGAATGAGCTTGGAATCACAAGAAGAACACTAATCACAAAGATCGAGGAATATGATCTTGACATCTGATCGGATGTCATTGGAGGAGTTATGGAAGAGAAGAGATGGAATCTCAGCCCGATTTATCCCGCGGTTGACTCAAAGGAGTTTAACGAGGATCTTGCAAAACTGAAGAAACTGCTTGCAGGGCTCAAGGCAAAGCTTGAGTCAGGCAATGTCCAGGTCCGTGAGCTGGTTGAGATGGAGAATGAGATCTCGGATATCGAGGAGACACTCGGATCCTACGCATACTGCAACGTGTCCGTGAACACCACCGACAAAGCGGCCGTAAACGCGCTTAACAAGGTCGATGAGCTTTCAATGGACTCTGCCGTGTGCGGGACGCTGTTCAACACATACGTGGCCGAGCACAAGGACCAGATCGATGCCTTCTGCAAGGAGAACCCTGACTACAGGTTCGTCTTTGACGAGATAGCAGAGGAGGCGAAGCATCAGATGCCCAAGGAGCTCGAGGAGCTGGCGGCTGACCTCATGCGCAGCGGCTCCGATGCGTTCGGACGCCTTCAGGAGACGATCTCAAGCTCAGCATGTGCCGAGCTTGACGGCAAGAAGCTTACCGTGATCCAGCTGCGCGCCCTTGCCACAAACGCCGACAGGGAGACAAGACGCAAGGCCTACGAGGCCGAGCTCAAGGTCTGGAAGGAGCATGAGATTGCTTTCTGCTATGCCCTGAACTCAATCAAGGGCACAAGCATCTCCCTTGAGAAGAGACGCAACTGGGCAAGCCCGATCGACCGCTCCATCGCAGGGGCCCGCATCTCACGCAAGACACTTGATGCCCTGATCGGAACACTTGAGAAGAATCTCCCGATGTTCCGCAGATACCTTAACACAAAGGCAAAGCTCCTGGGCCTTGAGAAATGTGCCTTCTACGACCTGTTTGCACCGGTGGGAAAATCAGAGATGACTTACACATATGAGCAGGCCAGGGAATTTGTTGTAAAGCAGTACGGCGCATTCAATCCGGCGATGGGAGAGTTCGCCGCCAATGCATTTGACAACAACTGGATCGATCCGTTCCCGCGTGCAGGAAAGACAGGAGGAGCCTACGACATCTACATGCCAAAGATCAAGGAGAGCAGGGTGTTCGCGAACTTCGACGGAACCTATGACGGGGTGTCCACGTTCGCTCATGAGCTTGGCCACGCCTGGCATGACCACGTTGTCAGCACAAAGCCCGCTATGCTCAGAAGCTATCCCATGACACTTGCTGAGACCGCAAGCATCTTCAGCGAGTTCATCGTCTTCAAGGGTGCTGTGGAGCAGGCCACGGACGAGCAGAAGATCTCTATCATCGAGCAGTTCGTGCAGAGCGCCTGCCAGGTCTGTGTTGACATCCTCTGCCGTTTCTACTTCGAGCGTGAGGTCTTTGAGCAGCGCCGTGAGGGCGAGCTCATGCCGGACGAGATGTGCGACATCATGATCGACTGCCAGAAGAAGACCTATGGCGACGGTCTTGATGAGAATCTGCTTCATCCGTATATGTGGGCGGTCAAGGGCCATTACTACAGCACCGGCTTCAGCTTCTACAACTACCCGTACGCTTTCGGCCAGCTGTTCGGACTGGGCCTTTACAGCCGCTCCAAGAACGACAAGAGCGGCCGTCCGTTCTATGAGAAGTACAATGAGCTTCTTTCCCTGACCGGCCAGCTTCCTGCCGAGGATGTGGCCAAGAGCGCAGGCATAGACATCACCGATCCCGCCTTCTGGCAGGAGGGCATGGACATAATCGCCTCCTATGCAAAGCAGCTTGACGAGCTTGCAAGCAAGCACTGATGTACGTAAAAGCTGAGAAATTCGCCCAGGGTGGCCGTAGCATCGGCCACCTTGATGACGGGCGGATTGTCTTCATTGATGGCCTGTTTCCTAGAGAAGAAGGTGAAATCTCTATAACCGATGAGAAAAAGGACTACTGTATTGCAGATACTCTATCTGTTTCAGTAGCAAGTCCGCATAGACGCAAGTCACCTTGTCCCGTCAGTTCCCAATGCGGAGGCTGCCCGTGGATCGAGCTTGATTATGATGCGCAGATCCAGGCCAAGGTCTCCCTGATCAGTGAACTGTTCTCCGACTTTCCGGAAATCACATTTGAGGAACCTGTTACAGGACCGGAGTTCGGTTACCGCAGCCGTGCCCGATTCCAGTACACGATCAGAAACGGCAAGGCCAGCCTGGGCTTCTGTGCCGAGAACTCAAACAGGAATGTCGAGATAAAGAGCTGTCCCGTAGTTGATGAAAGACTCAATGACCTGATCAAGAATCCTCCAAGACTGAACGCATGGGAGCTGAAGAACCAGGAGCTCTCCTGTATCACAGCAGATGACGGAGTCCTCTATGACGACAGGCCCGGCTGGATCACCGTAGGGGACAGGAGCCTTCCTGTCAGCAACAGGGTCTTCTTCCAGTCCAACCTGATATTGCTTCCTAAGTTGATTGAGTATGTTGTCTCACTGACAGAAGGTCCTAAAGTCATGGACCTCTACAGCGGGGTGGGCACTTTCAGCGCCTTCCTTGAGGACAAGTATGATGTCACCGCCGTTGAGATCAACAAGGCCTGTCTCTCCCTTGCCCGCAAGCACCTGAAGAAGACAAACTTCTTCACTTCACCGGTTGAGAAGTGGAACCCCAAGGTCTCCAAAGTGGACACCGTGATTGTCGACCCTCCGCGGGTGGGCCTGGACAAGGCAGTGCCACAGATGATTGCCTCCTGGAACCCCAAACGCATAGTCTACGTCTCCTGCTTTGCCCCTACCATGCACAGGGACGTCAAACGCCTTGCCGATCTTGGCTACAAGGCCCAGAGCCTGAGGGTCTTTGACTTCTATGCCCAGACGCCGCACCTTGAGTGTGTTGTTCTGATGTCTATGATTGGGTAGTCAGATGTTTGAAGTAATCGGACAGGCATTGTTCTATGAGTCTCTGTCCGTTGTCATTAGGATGAATCCCGTCCTGACAGAAGAGATTGTCTTGACCGCTTTTTCTGAAATGCTCTCTCAAGTCAATCAGATCAGCATTATATCTGTTAGCAATGTATGAGGCTGCTTCTGAATAATAAGACTGCCATTCTCCAAGGAAATCGGGAGTTCCCATCCATTGCATTAAAGCGTCCTTGCAAACCCCGTCCAGAATGCTTATCCAATTAAAATATCTTTCCGAATCTATCGGAGGAAGTGTAGTGACAACAGGTATGCAGTCGTATTCACGCACCTTTTCTATCACTTTGCCGTACATTCTCTGAAATTCCGGCATTGGTGTTCTCGGAATATGACACAAGTCGGGGTATTCCGAGACCTTCCGCCATTCGTAGTCACAATCGTTTCCCCCGAAATCCATCAGAACAATCGCTTTTTCCTGTGTGCGGACCAGAGCGTAGGAGATGTTTCTCAAACCCTTTGAAACTGTACAGCCGAAGCTGCTTATGTTTTTGGTTTTCATCGCGGAGGCTTTCTCGTAGTCTATTGTGTTTCTGACAATGTATTGGCCGGATTGTCCGTCAATCTGAATGCCCTTAAGAATTGAATCACCTGCAACCAAGAGCATCATTTTATTCCGTTTTTCCTGCAGAAATCGTAAACTTCAGCTCTCTTTATCTTTTTGGTTGAAGTAGTGGGCAGTGCTTCACTCAGAATTACGGTTCTTGATATTTTCTTGTAATGAGGAAGGTGTGTGTTCACCTCCGAGACAATACCTTCAAGGCGAGAACGAACTTCATCCTCATTTCCGCACTCCTTCACAAGAGCTTCAGACGGAAGTGCAAGAAGCATTATGCCGATCTCTGAAACCGCATCTGCGGTCTCGTATGAGACGATGCACACCTGTTCCAATTCCGTGTACATCTGAAACATATCTTCAATTTCTTCAGGAAAAACATTCTTTCCTCCTGAAAGCACTATCACATTTTTTGCCCTACCGGTCAGGTAAAGGTATCCCTTTGCGTCTACGTGCCCCACATCTCCAGTGTTGAGCCATCCGTCTTCAGACAAAACTTCCCGAGTTGCCTCTTCGTTCTTGTAATAGCCTTTCATTACGCAGGAACCTCTGAGGTATATAAGTCCGTTGCCATCCTCATCGGGATTAACGATCTTCTGCTCATATGGGGGTATAATCTTTCCGACTGATTCTTGAACAAAGGCATATATGGGGTTCAGATGGGTTATGGGAGAGGTTTCGGTCAGCCCATATCCCTGAACGAAATCCAGACCCATCTTGTGAAATCCCTTGAGTGTAACGGCAGGTAAAGGCCCTCCGCCGCTTATACAAATTCTAATATCCGCAAGAGAAACCTTGTCTAAAAGACCTCGGAACATCCTTTTCCCTACATTTATGTGCAGAACATCACGCATGAATCCGGAAATTCCCATTCCCATATGGACAATTGCATATGCAAGTCGTCCCTTCTTCTTTACGCCGTCCATGAGCCCTTTGTAAAGCTTGTTGAAGAGCATAGGCACGCCAAGAAACATGGTCACATGGCCGCGTTTCATATCGCTGAGCATGGTTTTGACAACAAGTCTTTTTCCGAAAATAACATGGGCGCCGAATGACATTGATTCAATGAAAATGGCTTGGAGTGTGTAGGCATGATGAATGGGAAGAATTGCGTAAAACACATCCGTGCAGTATGCATTCATGTTTCCCTGTGCCTGAAAGCAACAACTGACAAGATTGTCGTGGGTCAGCATTACACCTTTAGGATTTCCCATTGTCCCCGAGGTGAAAAGGATGGCTGCAAGGTCGTCTCCGTTTGCTTCCTGAGACCTTGTTGTTCTGTATTCGCATGACCGACCGCACATGTCCATAACATATTCGTATTCAGATTCTCTCTCGAGGGAAAACAGGCCCTTCATCCTGCCTTCAAGTTTCTTGATTCTGTCAATATCACCGAAAAACCATTCAACGTCACCGAACATTGTAAGATTTTCAAGTTCCTCTTCACTTAAAGAGTTGTCCAGAGGTACAACCACAGCACCCGCATAAACAATCCCCATGAATGCAAGTGCCCATTGGGGCGAGTTTCTCCCCGATACTCCCACATGGCAGCCTTTTTCCACACCGAGATCCGTAAGGCGCACGGCAATTTCAATAACTTTTTTCTCGGCTTCTCTGAATGTCAGGGTCATTTCATCTTTACCGAAGCAGCTCCAACACGGCCTGTCGGGATATCTCATAACTGTTATATGAAACATCTGAGCCAGATTCGGCCATTGCCCCTCAAATTCAACGTCTCTGTAGTTGTCAAGAAATAACCATGGGCGGGGATTGTCTTTCATAAACACCTCCTGTATTCTATGCGAGATAAAGTGTATCACAATGGATATTTTTCTATGAAACACAAAACGGGCGGATTTGTATATGAACTATCATGAAAAAGAGCATCAGGAGGTAATAAGAAGCCTGACGGATGCGTTGTTTATTCTCATGGACAAACAGGTGTTCTCGACCATCACCGTAACGGATCTGATTCAGAAGGCGGGAGTATCCAGAGCTACGTACTACAGGAATTTTGATTCGATGGAACAGATAATAGAGTTGCATATAAGGCACATTCTGGGATTATTCTCCGACGAATATCCCACGCAGTCCTTCTCTGATCGTTATAGTGCGGAACACTTTGTCCACGTGCTTAGCTATGCGGGTCTTTACGTTGAACATCTCAGTATTCTCAAAAAATCCGGTCTCTCCTATATGTATTTGGATCAGCTGAACCGCTTTCTGATAAAACTGTATAAGGCAGAAAATAATATACATATGAAAATGCTCATATATTCATTCGCCGGCGCAGAATTCAATCTTATATTCAATGTCTTTCTTGAGAACCCGTCAGACAGCACAGGTCTGTTGTTGAAATATGCAGACCGATTGTTCAGAGATGAAAACATGCCGCAAGCCACTCGCACGGCCATCAAAGGTGGCGAGAAAGCTGCTCAATAACAAAATGCAACTCTGAACCATAACTGCTCGGAGGTGATTCTGTATCTATAGGCTAGGATTTCAACACAAATACGGACATACAGTATTGTGACATTGTTTCTACAAACCCACGGCATGTGGAGACTGTATGTCTTTTGTCCAAACTTTCTGAGGCGAAGCATCATATCAGCGTCCAGGTCGATATGGAAGAGTTAGATGTAACCGCTGCCGAGAGCAAGGCTACATATGAAGAGATCCAGGAATGG
>CACZJR010000089.1 GCA_902781545.1 uncultured Spirochaetales bacterium
CTCAGATCCCCGACGCTGCTCTTGTCCCCAAGATTAAGGCCTAGCCTGGCACCAAGGCCGGAGGAATGAACCGAATACTGCCCGTAAGATCCTTTCAGACTTTCAAGCGACATATCTGCGGTAACAGCATCTGAGCCGTCATAGATGCCGCTCATATTGAATGAGGATAAGCTGAACGATACGTCAGAGAACTGTCCTCTTAGATAATCAAGCTCTGCTCCTGCGCTGGCCGTACCGGATCCCATATCATAGCTTACGGTGAATGTGGCACCGTCCACAGAGGCATCGAGCCCTATTCCCATGTCATTCAGGTCTGCGAATGCTTCCTGGGCATAGACTGCGGCGGTCACCGTTTTACCGGATATCCTGGCTATGGCTGAAAGATCTGCAAGGGATGCTATCTCTGAAAATGCTGCGGAGGCTATGGACATGCGCATGCTCAAAGATGAGTCCACAGATCCTCTGATATCCCTTACAGTCACTGTCCTTCCACCCGGAAGCCTTCCGGACAGCGTCACCTCCGGAAGGTTGATGTCCGCACCGTTGAATACAAGGCCCTTGCCCATCTCTGCCGTGGCATTAATGCCGTCGGCAACAAGATGCAGGCCGTTATAGTCCGCCTCTACGCAGAGGTTCCTCAACGTGGCAGACACACCAAGAGAGTCAAGCAGGCTTGAAGAAGGACTGCTGCTTCCGGCAGTGGAAGCTGTGGATTGAGGCCTGCTCTCCTGAGGCATGGCAGCCTGAACCTCCGTAGAGACCGGATCTGTTGACTCCCCTGTTTCCGGGGCCATCTTTGACAGAAAGCTCCTGATTGCGCTGTCATCCACATGGATTCTTGGATCATTCAGGGTTACTTCCACAGTTGATGGGCTCTTCCAGAGAGCAAGCCTCAGGACATCAAAGACCGTCATGGAGATATCCGCGCTGGGAACAGTCAGAATCTCATCACCGCTGACCCTCACGCTTATTCCGTTGATCCGTATGGACCGCATCAGAGTGCTCTCCATGCCCTCTGCAGTGATCTCAATTCCGTTATTCCCGGACGGCAGGAATGACCTGACCATCTCACGTATCCTGTCCATGCCGAATGTCGATACCCTGAAGAAGATGACAGCCAACAGTACTGCAAGCACAAGGAACACTGAGATTAATACTGATGAGGCTGTCCTACGGAATTTCATTCGTAAAGATTATAACAACGCAGGCTGATTAAAGTAACCTGTGTCAATTGAAATAAAATGTATTTTGTGTGTATATTTTGGGTATGTCTGAGATACTGAGGAACTTTTGGGTCCTTGAGGGCCTTGACGGTGCAGGAACAACAACACAGCTCAAGAATCTTGAGGCTTACATGATGGACAAGGGCCTGCCGGTCTTCAGAACAGCCGAACCTACAATCTATGAGACAGGCAAGTTCATCAGACGCGTTCTATCAGGAGAGGTCAAGGTGCCCCAATCCACAGTCGCATACCTCTTTGCCGCTGACAGGGACAACCACCTCAACAATCCGGAATACGGGATCAAGGCACATCTTGCAAAGGGAGAGACCGTCATATCTGACAGGTATTTCTTCTCATCATTCGCATATCAGAGCATCGGATTCGACCCTGATGCGGTCATGATGCTCAACAGCAGGTTCCCCTACCCGGAGCTTGTGCTTTACGTTGACACGCCTGTGGAGGACTGCATAAGCAGGATAGACAGCCGTGGTACAGACAAGGAGATCTACGAGAAGCTGGACTACCAGCGCCTCGTGCATGAGAACTATGAGAGCTTTTTCAAAAGGCTCCCCGAGGGTTGCCGCCTGATCCGTGTGGACGGCACGCTCACAAGAGAAGAGATTTTCAAGTTCCTGATCAAGGAGATAGAAGTATGAGACGAGGGTCTGGGCACGCACCAGGCCCTTGCTGTTTTAAGGAGGACGAGGCAATGAGAGTTTGTTGCCGTTTGTTGCATTTTCACAAACTTTTTATTGCGGACTGTTTTTCGGCCATGGTAAAATACCCATATCTATGAATAAATGCCCGTTCATCTGATCCTACCTTCGGTTCCACTCATGGACGGGGAAAAAGGAAGTTACAGTGCAAGAGAACTGTGCAATTGAACTGAAGAACATCAGGAAGACATTCGGTTTCGTTGTTGCCAACGATGAGATCAACCTCAAGATCAACAGGGGTGAGATACTCTGCCTGCTCGGTGAGAACGGAAGCGGAAAGACCACCCTGATGAACATGCTCTCCGGAATATACCAGCCTGACAGCGGCGAGATATTCAAGGACGGCGAGCAGGTAGCGATCAGGTCCCCGAGGGACGCTTACGGCCTGGGAATCGGAATGATCCACCAGCACTACCATCTGGTCGATGTCTTCACCGCCGCCCAGAACATCATCCTTGGTCTGGAGAACGAGAAGATGGACCTTGGCGCGGTCAACGACAAGGTCAAGGACATCTGCGACAGATACGGCTTCCATGTCGATCCCAAGATGAAGGTCTACGACATGTCCGTCTCTCAGAAGCAGACCATCGAGATTGTAAAGGTCCTGTACAGAGGCGCCGAGATCCTGATCTTGGACGAGCCCACCGCAGTCCTCACCCCTCAGGAGACAGACAAGCTCTTTGCCGTCCTGAGGAACATGAAGAAGGACAACAAGGCCATAGTCCTGATCACCCATAAGCTTGCTGAAGTCCTTGATGTCTCGGATAAGGTGGCCATTCTCAGAAAAGGCAAATACATAGGCACTGTGAACACCAAGGAGGCTACTGCCCAGTCGCTCACCGACATGATGGTCGGGCGCGCAGTAACCCTCAACATTGACAGACCCGTCTATGACAACCCTAAGGACAGGCTTGAGATCAAAGGCCTGACAGTAGTCGACAATGAGGGCATAAACAAGCTCACAGACGTGTCTTTCACTGCAAGGACCGGTGAGATTCTCGGAGTTGCGGGAATAGCAGGCTCCGGACAGAAGGAGCTTCTGGAGGCTATAACAGGCCTTTATCCCGTCAAGAGCGGCTCAATTGCCTTCCTCAATGATGACGGAAGCAGGAACGAGCTTGTAGGTAAGACCCCCATGCAGATCAGACAGGCAGGAGTCGGAATGGGCTTCGTCCCTGAGGACAGGCTTGGAATGGGTCTTGTCGGATCTATGGGAATGACGAACAACATGATGCTCCGCTCCTGGCGCAACGGAAGGAGCATCTTCTTCAACAAAAAGGCCCCGCAGTCCCTAGCGGACAGGGTATGGAAGGACCTTGAGGTCGTCACACCATCCACTGAATTCCCGGTAAGGCGTATGTCAGGAGGAAACATCCAGAAGGTTCTTGTAGGAAGAGAGATTGCCTCTAGCCCACCCGTGCTTCTCACCGCATATGCGGTCAGAGGCCTTGACATCAACACCTCATACACGATCTACAACCTGCTCACCGAGCAGAAGATGAACGGCGCCGCCGTCATGTATGTCGGAGAGGAGCTGGATGTCCTTCTGCAGCTCTGCGACAGGATCCTGGTCCTCTGCGGCGGCAAGGTCAGCGGCATTGTGGATGCAAGGACAGTCACCAAGGAGCAGATCGGCCTCCTTATGACCTCAGTCGAAGGAAATACGAAGGAGGCAAAGGATGAGTGAGAAATCAAAGACACCGCTTTTCAGACTTGTCAAACGCGTAAAGGGAGATATGATGAGCCCCAGAAAAGCATTGGCAATAAGAGTTGCATCTGTAGTCATTGCATTAATTCTTGGAAGCATCCCCATCATGCTCACCGGAGCAAATCCGGTAAAGGCATACGGTGTGATTGTTGTCGGTTCGTTGAGCAATGCCATTTACCTCAAACAGACAATCAAAATTGCCATTCCGCTCTTGGTGTGTTCTCTTGCCATTGCGCCATGTTTTAAAATGAAATTCTGGAACATCGGTGCGGAAGGACAACTGATGTTCGGCGCAATATGTTCTGCATTCTTTGCCATCAATCTCGGAGGCAAGATACCGTCATTCTTCATTCTTCTCATCATGGCAATAGCAGCGGCGTTGGGAGGAGCCATCTGGGGATTCATTCCAGGTTTCTTCAAAGCAAAATACAATACCAACGAAACTCTGTTCACGCTTATGATGAACTATATCGCCATCGGCATGGTAAAGTGGCTTCAGGGAGGTCCTTGGGAGGGACGCAAGGGAACTCAGCTTGTTCCAACATTCCACAAATCGACATTCCTTCCTGAAGTCTTTGGGGTCCAATGCGGTTGGATTATAGCTTTGATTCTCGTCATAATTGTACACATATACATGAATTACACCAAGCATGGCTATGAAGTTGCAGTCATCGGTGACTCACTCAACACGGCACGTTATGCAGGTATGAATGTAGGTTGGATCATGATGAGGACCATGCTTCTTTCCGGAGCTTTGTGCGGAATCGCCGGTTTCCTTATTCTTGCTGGAGAAAATCACACAATTAATTCTGCACTCTCAGGAGGAGTCGGATTCACAGCAATTACAGTTTCCTGGCTATCACAGCTCAACGCCTTCGTCATGATAGGCATCTCTGCACTGTTGGCAATTATCTCAAAGGGTTCAAAGACGCTCAACCAGAGAATGGGAGTCCCCTCTTCGGTTGCAGAAATCGTTTCCGGAATACTCCTGTTCTGTATGCTTGGTTGCGAATTCTTCATAAACTACAAGGTTGTTTTCAGAAAGAAATCTGAAAAGGAGGTTGCAGCATGAACTCGATAATAGCATTGATTGCAGCTGCCGGAACTTATGCAACCGTCCTTATGTTCGGTACCATGGGAGAAATAATCACCGAAAAATCCGGAAACCTTAACCTTGGTGTTGAGGGTATCATGTATATGGGCGGAATCATCGGTCTTGTGGCAGCAAACCGCTACGAGGCCATGGTAGGTGAAGCAGCTTCAAACGGATTCATTGCAATCCTTTTCGCAATATTCGGGGCTTTTATAGCTGGAGCACTGGCAGGTCTGATTTTCAGTTTCATAACTGTTACGCTACGCGCCAACCAGAACGTCACAGGTCTTGCCATGACTACATTCGGAACCGGTGTGGCCAAGTTTATCGGTGAAGTCATGCGCAACAAACTCGGTGGCTATGTTTCTGTCAGTAATCATCTTAAAGAGGCTTTCTCTTTGAAGTTTATGCCTAAATTCCTCAAAAACATACCGATTTTGGGTCCGATTCTTTTCAATCAGGTTCATTTCTTCTATATCGGAATTATTCTTGCAGTCCTGATATACCTCTTCTTCAGTAAAACCAAAGCCGGACTCTACCTTAGAGCAGTTGGAGAGTCCCCTGTTACAGCTGATGCTGCAGGAATCAACATAACCAGGTACAAATATCTTGCAACAATGATCGGAGGAGGAATCTCAGCCATCGGAGGAATGGTCTACACGATGACGACCGCAGGGTGCGTCTGGATCGAAGCTTCGCTTTCAGGTGTTGGTTGGCTTTCCGTCGCACTGGTCATATTCTGTACATGGAATCCGCTGAACTCTCTTTGGGGTTCTCTCCTGTTCGGATCGTTGATGATCATGTATCTCTGGATTATTGTTCCCGGGATTCCGACCGAATTATACAAAATCCTTCCATATGTTGTAACGCTGATTGTCTTGATAATAACATCAATCAGAAACAACAGAGACAAGCAGCCGCCTGCCTCTTTGGGAAACAACTACTTCAGGGAGGACAGGTGATATCGCAACAATAATGCAACAGAGTTTATAATTGTTGCATTATTTGTTGCAGATTAATGGTCTAAAAGCTTTGTTTATGTTAGTCTTGAGACTATCAGATAGAAAAAGACGGGCAGTGCCCGTAAAGGAGTTTTGTATGAAAAAACTATTCGTGGTTCTTTTGATTGCTCTTCTTGCCGTCACAGCAGTTTTTGCCCAGGCTGGTGGAGAAACAAAGGCTGAAGGTTCCAAGGCCACAAAAGTTGGTTTTGTTGTCATTAATGATGAGAACGACCTCGGTTACACATGGAACTTCATGAACGGAATGAACGCCGCAATCGAGCAGTTGAACAAGGACGGCTACAATGTTGAATTGGTTGTCAGCAGAGGACATGGCGAAGATGCGACAGTCACAGATGCCAACAGAGAGCTTGCGGCAGAAGGTTGTGTAGCCATCTTCAACAACAGCTATGGATTCGAGCAGTTCATGGCTCCTGTGGCAGATGAATTCCCTGGAGTCCAGTTCGTATCACTGACAAACTGCGGATCACAGCTCGATGGAAGAGATAATACTTACAATGCATTCGCAGCCATCTATGATGGAAGATATGTTGCTGGTGTCGCTGCAGGTATGAAGCTTAACCAGCTCATTTCAGAAGGAAAAATCAAACCAGAACAGGCTATTGTCGGTTACGTAGGAGCTTATTCATTTGCAGAAGTCATTTCTGGTATGTCCGGTTACTACCTCGGAATCAAGAGCGTCTGTCCTTCAGCTACGATGCTTGTCCAGTTCGTAGGTTCCTGGGGAGATCCGACCCTTGAGGCATCTGCTGCAGAAGCACTTATTGCTCAGGGTGCTGTAATGATTTCCCAGCATTCAGATACAACTACTCCTGCCACGACAGCTGCAAAGCATGGAGTGTTCCACACCGGATATAACACAGACATGACAGCTCAGGCACCGACAGCATCACTGCTCTCCTGCCGCATCAACTGGGAGCCGTACTTCTACACATTCATCAAGAACGTGATTGACGGTGTCAAGAATCCAAGCGACTACTGCGGAACCATGGCCAACGGTGAAGTCCTTGTCACAGAGCTCAACGAAGCTATTGCTGCTCCTGGAACAAAGGAAGCCATAGCTCAGGCAGAAGCTGACATCATCTCCGGCAAGATTCAGGTATTTGACACATCCAAATTCACAGTCAATGGCGGACAGACACTCACTTCAATGCTCGCAGTTGACTCTGACGGTGATTTCGCTGCTGATAAGTGCGAAGCTGTATGGGATGGTGTATTCCACGAGTCATATCCAGAGTTCCAGTCTGCTCCATATTTCACAGCAGTTATCGATGGAATTACATGGCTCAACGTGGCTTATTGATTGCATGCCAAGACAAAAGAGAGGACTCCGTTTGGAGTCCTCTTCTTTTTATGGCGTATAGAGTTAATTCAGTGCAGTTTTAAGTAGCTCAAAGACCTCTGACGGCTTGACGGATGCATCGATCTCCTTGATCAGGCCCTTGCCTTTGTAGTAGCTGATCAGAGGCTCAGTCTGCTCGGTGTAGACCTCAAGGCGGTGCATGATCGCATCCTCCTTGTCATCCGGACGCTGGACCAGGTCCTCCCCGGTCTCGTCATCCTTGCCCTCGACCTTGGGCGGGTTGAAGATGATGTGATAGATGCGTCCTGTTGAGGGGCACATCCTGCGGCCTGAGAGGCGCTTTACGACCTCTTCCTT
>CACZJR010000090.1 GCA_902781545.1 uncultured Spirochaetales bacterium
TACAACTGATATGAAGTGACCGTTCGTCAATACCTTTTCCAAGGGTATTTGACAATAAGAATGTAAGGGGAAGACTTTCAGTTTTTCGGCACTTGACCACTCTGATATACGTGGATTGGTTACCTACAGGTCAATGGTTCGCCAAAAACTCTGTCAGTCTAGCAGCGAGAATCAGTATCTCTACTGTCTCATAGTTGTATCGAAGATAGTTGAATCATGCACTATTGTCTTCCCCTTACGTTCCATCTATGATCTCAGGCAATGTTGCCTGTCATCATACCCCATACAAAGCAGGCAAGCTCCCTTGCTCCTGCCGCCGTTGCCACATTGACATTCTTGCCGCTTCTGGTCTCAAGATTGGTCATCTTGTGCTTTATCCTTTGCCTGCACTTGTCAGCATAGGCAATGACTTCAGGACTCTGCCCGGTCTGCCTTTCTAATATGCGCGCGGATTTGTTGTAGACTGAAGCCCGCTTGATACCTTTGGTTGCTTCAACCAGAAGTTTCCGTACACGTGAATTCCCGGTTTTCGTAATAGCTGTGTATCGTTGCCGTTGCCCGCTCGAATCTTGGCCTGGAACAAGTCCGATGTAGCTTGAAAATGATTTGGCATCCGGGAATCTGTCGAAGTCTCCTATCTCACAGACTATTGAAAGAGCTGTATAGGTCTCCACCCCTGTGAAGCACATGAGTTTGCCAACCTTGTCCTTGTATCTTTCGTCAGTGGTGGCTATCTGCTCTATCATGCTGTCCATCATCTGGATCTTGTTCTCAAGATCCTTGATGTCCTGCATGTAGGATTTGAGGGAATAGTTCAGGTATGCATCCTGAAGATCAAGCGTTTCGAGCCAGTTCCAGTGTTTCCGTGTCCAGTAGTTTCCGCTGTCCGGATATGTCTTTTCTAGACGCAGCAGGAACGAAAGAAGGTACTGTTTGGCTTTCTTGAGCTCATTCTTCCTGGTGTTCCTGGTTCTTGTGAATTCTCTTGTTGAGATGTCCTTGTCATCAAGGATGTGGACACTCCTGTATGTATCGGTTGCCAGTGCTATTGCCAGCATTCTGGCATCCCGTCTATCTGTCTTGGTTCTTTCTCCCGGAGCTCTCTTTATGGTAGTCGGAGCCATCACATCGCACATGTATCCGGCTTTCTGCAGAGCCTTGCAAAGGCCGTATCCTGTAGGACCGGCCTCATAACCCGCTTGGACGGCGCAATCACCAAGATTGAATTCCTTAAGGGTCTTCCTGATTGCTTTGATTAGATGATCGGCTCCGGCTGCTATTGTGCCGATTTCATAATCAAGCACAGCATTATCAAGGCGCCCGAACATGTGGGCTGTGTTCGTATCCTTGTGGACATCGATTCCAATGTAGATTATTCTTTCCATAGTGACCTCCGCTTGCATGTGCTAAGGCAACATGCTCAGTTGTATTCATCCTAAGTATGCTACCGAACTCACGTCTTTGCAAAACTCAGGAGGTCACTTCATATTGTCTAGGATAATATCACTGTACAGTGATATCCTTGTATCGTGATCTTTTGCGTTTTGGATGCATTTCCATATGCTGGATATTTGGGAAACACAGGAATTCAGAAAAATAAAACCGTTGGAGTGAGAAATGAGTGAATACGTATTTCACATTTTAAGAAGCTTGAGCACAACCAAGGATCTTAGGTTGATAGCACAGTTCGATGATGGAACAGTTAAGTCATATGATGTCTCAAAACTGATGAAAAGAAGCAAATACTTCACTGTCTTTGAGGAAAAGCCATCACTTTTCTCAAAGGCTAAGATAGATGTCGGTGGTTATGGTGTAATATGGAATGAGTCTCTCGATCTGTCTGCAAACGAGATTTGGGCAAACGGAGAGACGGTAAAGAACAGTTTCAACGGACTGATGGCGTTCAGCGATGCATCCAGGATCTGGAACCTCAATGAGAGCACGTTGAGGAAGGCACTTGTCTATGGAAAGATCAAGGCAGGTATTGACTGCTGTAAATATGGTAAACAGTGGGTCATTACCACTGAAGCAATGTGCAGGGAATATGGGATTCCAAAACAGAAGAGCACAGAATCCTGCGTTATTCATTGCTCTGACGGAGATGTGTCAATCAAGGGCTATTGAATCTACAGGGCGCTGTTTCATCAGAAGCAGCGCTCTTTTCTTTCCTTACGGCATCGTTCTATGTTGCCGCAGCGGTAGCAGAGCTCGTTGTCGCAGAGCCCGTCCTTCTCAAAGCAGGAGAGGATGTTGTTGACGGTTGTCTCGGCGATGTTGTTCAGCGCCTCCTCCGTCAGGAAGGCCTGGTGGGAGGTGACAATGACGTTGGGCATGGAGATGAGGCGCGAGAGAAGCTCGTCGTTGAGTATGTGGCCTGAGCGGTCCTCGAAGAAGATGTCCGCCTCCTCCTCGTAGACGTCAAGGCATGCCGCGCCGACCTTGCGGGCCCGGATCCCGTCCAGGAGGGCCTCTGCATTGATCAGGGCGCCACGTGATGTGTTGACGATGATCACGCCTTTCTTCATGGAGTCTATTGCCTTCCTGTCGATCATGTGGCGTGTGCTGTCATTCAGCGGGCAATGCAGGGAGATTATGTCGCTTCTGTGGAAGAGCTCCTCCAATGTGACATATTCAATGCCGCTGTCAGGGGCGGGGTAGGCGTCATAGGCAATGACGTTCATGCCGAAGCCGCGGCAGATGTCAATGAAGATGCGGCCGATCCTGCCTGTTCCGATCACGCCGACTGTCTTGCCGTGAAGGTCGAATCCGGTCAGTCCGCTCAGCGAGAAGTTGAACTCTCGTGTGCGGTTGTAGGCCTTGTGGATGCGGCGCACTGATGTCAGTAAGAGAGCCATGGCGTGCTCGGCCACAGCGTAGGGCGAGTATGCCGGGACATGGACCACATGGATCTTTCCGAACGCTGCGCGGACATCGACGTTGTTGTAGCCGGCAGAGCGCAGGGCTATTAGCTTTATCCCCATCTCGTAGAGCCTGTCGATCACCTTGGCATTCACGTTGTCGTTCACGAAGACGCAGACTGCGTCACAGTCCCGGGCAAGCTCCACGGTGTCCTCGCTGAGCTTTATCTCCAGGAACCTGAACTGCACGTCATGCAGCTTTCCGTAGTGTTCGAAAGAGCTCCTGTCATAGGGTTTTGCATCGTAGAACGCGACTTTGATCATGAATGTGCCTCCTGAGGGACAATAATCCGCATGTGAGATTATAAGGCTCAGGGGCGGGCGAAATCAATCTCCGCATATTGTGCCGTGCAAAGAGAAAACTCCTTGATAAACAGTGAAAGCAAAGTTACAATTGATAATCAAGGAAACACTACAAGGAGAGAAAAATGAAGAAAGCCTTCGTCATTATTCTTATTGCAATTGTCGCAGCCACATCTGCGTTCGCATTCAAGTTCAACTCAATCGGCATTGAGACCGGAAGCGGTTTCTACGTGTCAGCAGACATGGACATTGTTGACAACCTCGATGTCTATGCGAGAATCGGTTATAGCGGAGCATTCAGCTTCTCCACCGGCGCCCAGTACAGGGTCACTGACTTCAAGATCGACAACACAAAGGTTGATTTCAAGCCGGGCGCACAGTTCAACTTCGGCTTTGCCGACAAGTTATTCAACTTCAGCGTGCTTGCCACCCTCCAGTTCTCATTCGAGACAGGACATCTCTCAGCCTTCCTCAGGCCTGGCATCGGATTCGGCCTCACAAGCCAGAAGATCGCAGAGGACACAAGAAGGACCAGCACAAGATTCGCATGGACGGTAGAGACAGGAGTTGCGTTCCTGTTCAAGTGATCAGAAATCAGCGTCGAGAACAAAGCTCATGGGTATTCCGGTGACGGGGTGCCTGAAGGAGAGGCTTCTTGCCTGAAGCATCAGGCGGGGAGCCTTTTTTATGCTCTCCTTACCGTAAAGAGCATCTCCCAGAATAGGGCATTTAAGTCCTGAGGCGCAGTGGACCCTGAGCTGATGGGTCCTGCCTGTCCGGGGGATGAGCCGGAGCCTTGTGACCTTGGACCCTGATATGTTCTCTATGCTCAGGCGCACCCAGTCGGTTATTGCTGGCTTTCCGTTCTCAAGGTCCACAATCTGATGAGGCCTGTTGTCCACATCAAGGCGGATCGGAAGCTCTATGGTGCCGCTCTGTTCCAGGATCAGCCCGTCCACAAGCGCCTCATATTCCTTATGGACATTCCTGTTCTCAAAGTCACGAGAGAGCCTGTCATGGGCATCTTTGGTGAGCCCCAGCACCATCAGGCCGCTTGTGGCCTGATCAAGGCGGTGGATGCAGGGCTGGCTGATGCAGGAGGGGAAGAAAGACCTGACGCGGGATGCCATGCAGTCCTGCTTGTCCTCTCCCTTGCCCTCTATGCTGAGCATTCCCGAGGGTTTGTTGACAACCACGATGTCTCTGTCCTGATAGATTATGTCCAGTCCTATGATGTGAGGCAGAAGAGGCCTGCACCTCGAGTCACATGGGGTGTGAAAGCTCTTGTGCTCCATTGAGCCGCTTCCGTAGAAGAACTCGCAGAGAGAGGCCGGTCTCTTATTATGGCTGTAGGCGTAGCTGAGAAGCCTTGGGGCGCAACAGTCGCCTGTACCTGATGGAGAGTTCGGTAAAACTGAGGATAGTTTTAGAACTGAGCCATCAAAGCATGTAAAGTGGTAAAGGGCCTGAAGCTCCTTCCAGCACTCTCTTGAGAGACTTCTGTGGTCCTGTGAGCTCTTGATGAGCCTGTCATAGCTGTAAAGGATCGCACGGTATTTCGCAATGTCAAAGAGAGGAGGAACAAAGCCTTCGGCAGAGAGCTCCCCCTCAAGCTCACCGGAGAATGACCTGAGGACTGTGCCGTCAGTGCAGACAAGAATGCCGAACATCCGGCCGTGACTCTCTTTCATCAGGGCCTCTCCGAGCGGGCTGCTGTCCAGCTCCTCGATCAGCTTGAGGCACTCTTCTCTTGCGCTCTGCTCAGGGAGGATGGGATTCATTCAGTCTCCTTGGTGTAGATGTTTCCTGCCTTATAGTATATCACGAATGCTATGGCACAGATGATCCATGTCACCGGATAGCAGAGGATGATTGCCCCGACCGTGTTGTAGAGGTGCGGGACCACGATCAGCCAGATTGTCCTTATGCCCACAATGCCGAAGACCGTTATGAGGGTGGGGATCAGGGTCTTGCCTGTACCCCTTATGGCTCCTGCGAGGATCTCGACGAACAGGTATGTGAAGTAGAACGGGGCTATGAGGTTTATCATGTGCACGCCTATGTCCACCACGTCCGGATCCGTGACAAAGAGATGGTAGGCGGGTCTTGAGAAGAGAATCACCACGGCCTCTATTATGAAAGTGGAGATGAAGGCTATGACAAAGCTGTCCCGCACGCCTTTCTTGGCCCTGTCTATGTAGCCTGCACCGTAGTTCTGGCCCACGAATGTGGTGGCGGCGACTCCTATCGAGCCGCAGACCATCCAGTAGAGGGTATCGATCTTTGAGTATGCCGCCCAGGCTGCCACAGTATCGGTTCCGAATCCGTTGATTCCTGTGACTATCATGAGGTTTGATACGGTGTAGAGCACCGACTGGAGGCCTGAAGGTAGGCCTATGAGCAGCGTGCGCTTCAGGATTGGGCCGTGGAAGCGGATGTCCCTGAGAATCAGCTTGCAGCAGTCTTTGCGCCGGGCGAGGCTGATCATGACAAGCATCAGCGACATCAGCTGGGAGAGCACCGTGGCAAGCGCGGCCCCGGCCACGCCCATGCGGAGGACGCCCACAAGGAGGAGGTCCAGGAATATGTTTGTGATGCAGCCGGCTATGAGGAAGTAAAGCGGCCTCCTGCTGTCTCCGAACGCCCTGAATATTCCTGCTCCGATGTTGTACATGACGACTATGAAGCCGCCTGCGAAGTAGATGTGCATGTACTCTGATGCAAGACCAATGATCTGATCCGGGGTCTTTGTGAGCCTGAGAAGGGGGACGCTTGTAAGGTATCCGATCACTGAGATGAGGATCCCGCCCCAGAGACCTATGGCCCAGGCGTTGTGGATCGAGTCATGGACCATCTGCTCGTTGCGTGCCCCGTAGTGCTGGGAGATTATGACCGTGGCTCCGGAGGCAAGGCCTGTGAAGAACCCTATGACGAGGTTGATCGTGGTGGAAGTCCCGCCACCGACGGCCGCAAGGGCCTCCTTGCCGAGGATGTTGCCCACTATGATGGCGTCCGCGGTGTTGTACAGGGTCTGGAACAGTGTGCCCAGGAGGATCGGGAAGAAAAAGCCCAGCAGCTGCTTCCATATCACTCCCTCGGTGATTCCGTTTGATCTGATGTTGTCTGCTGCTGCCATAAATCCCCCGAGCATTATTATCATCATGTGTGGTTTAATTTCAAGATATGAAGTATCATTATCGCATGCGCGAGAAGATTCTTGTCCACTGCTGCTGCGGGCCGTGCGCCACAAGCAGCCTCAAGCGTCTCATTGACGAGGGCTATGAGCCCGTCCTCTGCTACGGAAACAGCAACATCTGGCCGAAGGAGGAGAACGACAAGAGGTATGAGAACCTCCTGAAGGTGGCCTCTTATTTCGGTGGCCTTGAGGTGATCCGCCAGGATTATGACCATCAGGCCTGGCTCGATTTCGTCAAGGGCCTTGAGAACGAGCCCGAGGGCGGCGCCAGATGCCAGAGGTGCTTTGAGTTCAACCTCAGGGCCGCCTGTGATGAGGCCAGTAGACTGGGCATAGGGTGCTTCACCACTACGCTGACTGTCAGCAGGTTCAAGAACAGCGCCAACATCTTCAAGGTCGGATCGGCCTTTGAGGGCTTTGAGCCGATTGATTTCAAGAAAAAGGACGGCTTTGCACGCAGCTGTCAGATGGCCCGGGAGCTCGGGCTCTACAGGCAGCATTACTGCGGATGCGAGTTCTCAATATCAGAGGGGGTAGAAGAGGATGCCTGACGTACAGAAGAAGAAACTCAACAAGGGAGCTGCGATAGCACTGCTGTTTCTGGCAGCCATGATCGGAATCTCATTCCTGAAAATCAGCATATGGATAAAGCTGGCAGCCGATGCGCTTCTGATCCTGTGCTTCATCTTCATCAGGCGCGGCTACATTTACTTGTCCGTCGGCGCCATGAACTTCAAGAAGGGTAATCTCGACAAGGCATGGAAGAACCTTGAGAAGGCCATGAAGGCAGGCCTTGACCCTGAGAGACGCAACATGGTCGGCTCCGCGTACATCCAGCAGGGCGATGCTGAGCGCGGCGTGCAGATACTTGAGGCTGTGGCGTCTGACCCCAAGGCAGGGGACAACGCCAAGGTGGCTGTGGTGACCTGCTCAATGGGCTACTGGAGGCTCGGAGAGAGGGAGAAGGCTGTAAGGTCCCTGGAGGAGCTCAGGAATACCGGATACAGGAACGACAACCTGTCGATCAACCTTGAGACATATCTGCTTGAGATGGGCGAGCTTAAGAAGGCCAAGACCCTGATTACAGAGAACAGGAAGGACAACACGGAGAACAACGGGCTTCTGGACAACCGCGGATGGTACTATATTCTCAGCGGGAACTGGAAGAAGGCCAAGGAGGTCTTTGACGAGCTGATCGATGACAGGAACGCCAAGTTCCCAGAGGCTTATCTCCACGGTGCCCAGGTGAGCGTCCACGAAGGGGATATCAGTCAGGCCATCGACAGGCTGGGCTGGGGCGCATCAAAGAAGTTCACATCCACCTGTATGTCCACAAAAGCTTACTTCGACAAGCTTCTTCTGGGACTTGAGAATCCCGCCACACGCGAGGCATTCTCCAAGGCCATGGACGAGCATTACACAGAGGTGTCCCTGAGCAAGGACTTCCCCGGCATTGAGGATGCTGTGGAGTTCGACCATTCGGAGAAGGGTGCCATTACCCCGTCTGAGAAGCCTTCATATGCTGATGCTCAGAAATCTGACAGTGCTGCTGTTTTATTGAGTTCTGATGAGAAACAGGACATCAATACCGATATCGATGATGACGACAGGGAGCCGAATACGGACCTGGATGACGACGATGCGGCCTTTGCCGTGGAGCACGGCTATGCCTTGTCCGTGGATGACTACTCGGACGATGAGGACCCGGATGTGCCGGATACCTCCGTCTATGACGATGATGACAGAGAGCCCAACACGGACCTTGACGAGAAAGACAGATGAGAAGGCTTCTTAAGCTGCTTGTCAGCAGGTTCCAGAAACTGATTGAGCAGGCTGACAGCCTGGTGGAGGTGGCTACCGATGAGACACGCACGGAACTCATCACCCGGGCATCCCAGCTGAGCTGCCCGTTCGGCGAGAATGATCTGTACCCCAGTAAACTGGACGGCGGCGATATCAGTTCGCTTATAGACGGTAATCCCTCCACCTACTATCATACAGCATGGGGCGGTGGCAACGTAGAGCCCGGTTCCCACTGGCTGTTTGCCACATTCGACGAGCCTGTCGGC
>CACZJR010000091.1 GCA_902781545.1 uncultured Spirochaetales bacterium
CTGCTCCCCGTCACGAGGACAGGGGCACTTTCCCATTATCCTGTCAGGAGAGAGGAAGCCTGTGTTGATTCTTGTTCCGCTTGGGTTAAAGTCATAGTCAGGATTGAACGAGCTGTAGTCCACGGGTGTGTGCCTGATCTCATCCATCTGCCTCATGAAGGCATTGAAGATCCTGCGAATCTCGTTCTTGTTTGTCCTGTCGTATTCAGTCGGCCAGAGAGCCTCGATGCTCTTTCCCGGAATCTGCCAGAGTGCAAGGTCCTGGGCCTGCTCCTTAAGCATCCTGCGCTGCTGGAATGAGAGATAAGGGATATCCTGGATGAAGGCATCAATGTCCATGGCTGAATCTTAATTCACTACTATTTTTTCCTCAAGTGCAGTAGAATCAAGTTCGTGGACGAGAATGCATTTGAGGTCGGTCTGAGCTATCAGGTCGACAAGCAGCTTACAGAGAACGAGCTCAAGGAAAGGCGTGAGAACTTCGAGAAGGCGAAGGCAAAGGCTCATGCGCTTCCGCTTAATCCGGGCTGCTACCTTATGAAGGACGGCAAAGGCACTGTCATCTATGTCGGGAAGGCAAAGAGCCTCCGTAAGAGGGTCAGCCAATATTTCCTGCCCAACAGGGACCGTAAGACACAGGCCCTGGTGGAGAAGATCCGGGATATTGACCACGTGATAACCGGAAACGACTACGAGGCCCTGATACTTGAGAACAACCTCATCAAGAAGTACAACCCGCACTACAACATCCTGCTCAAGGACGGAAAGAGCTATCCGATGATCCGAATCACCAAGGAGGATTTCCCCAAGGTCTTCACCACAAGGCGTATTCTCAAGGACGGCTCCGAGTACTTCGGCCCTTATCCCGAGGCCCAGAAGATCAACCAGTACATGGACCTGATAGACAAGCTTTTCTCACTGCGCAAGTGCTCCACACCGCTCAGGCCGCGCAAGCAGCCGTGCCTCTACTACCATATCGGACGCTGCTCGGCTCCATGCTGCGGAAAGGTCTCCAAGGAGGAGTACGGGAAGAGCATTGACCGCATACGCGGTTTCCTGTCCGGAAAGAACGATGACTTGGAGAGGCAGCTCAGGGATGAGATGACCGCGGCGTCAAAGGAGATGCAGTATGAGGTGGCGGCCCGTAAGAGGGACCTGCTTCTTGCCGTCCAGAGCGTATCAAAGGCACAGATGGTCGAGGATTACTCCAACACTGAGAGCCGCGACTATGCCGCAATCGAGATGAGAAGCCCGCTGTGCACCGTAGCCCTGATGCAGTTCCGAGATGGAAAGCTCATAGGCCGCGCGCTTTACCGTGCACAGACCTTCGGGGATGAGTCCGAGACGCTTCTCAACTTCCTGACCCAGTACTATGAGGACGGAAGGCAGATCCCGTCCGAGATATATGTCTCACATGAGATTGATGTGGACCTGATCTCAAAGTACTTCAATGAGTTCCTGAAGAAGGAGGTCAGCATCTTTGTCCCGCGTGAGGGCAGGGACTTCCGCATCCTCCGCATGGCAGCTGAGAACGCCTCAAGGGATGTCGAGAAGCGCCTGAAGAGCAAGGACAACACCCAGGCCCTGGAGATCCTGCGTGACATATGCGGCCTTGAGGAGCCGCCCGAGCTCATCGAGGGCTTTGATATTGCCCAGCTCAATGGAAAGTACACCGTCGCAAGTCTGATATCATTTGTAAACGGTAACCCGAATCCAGCAGGTTATCGTAGATTCAACATAAAATCACTCAATGGGGCTATTGATGACTTCGGAGCAATCCGTGAGGCCGTCTACCGCCGTTACAGCAGGGTGATCAATGAGAACCTGCAGAAACCGGGGCTTCTGATGATTGACGGAGGCAAGGGCCAGGTCAATGTCGCCCGAGAGGTCCTGGATGACCTGGGTCTTGCGGATGTACCGGTCGTTGGTCTTGCAAAACGCTATGAGACCATTGTCTTTGACGATGACCGCCCGGATCTGCGTCTTGACCACTCCAATGAGGGACTGCGTGTGCTCATAGCCGTGCGTGACGAGTGCCACCGCTTTGCGACCGGCGCCAACCAGGCCATGCGCAGTAAGGAGGCGAGCTTCCACCTGCTGCAGAGCGTTCCGGGAATAGGCAAGGCCTACAGCGAGAAGATCATGAATGCCTTCACGACGCTTGATGACGTGGTCCAATGCTCCGCGGAGGAGATCTCCAAGCGTGCGGGGATATCCGTCAAGGCCGCGGAGAACCTGCTGAAGCGCCTGAAGGTCTGAATTTTTATGCAGACATTTTCAGTTACTCTTGTCAAAAAAACGAGTGTGAGCGATAATTGAAACGTGACATGCATCCGCTTGCAGAGATAGTTGAAATGTTTATCAGGGGAGGAATGGCAGAATGACACAGGATTCCACTATTTATGACATAGCTGAGAAGGCTGGTGTTTCAGCATCGACTGTTTCAAGGGTCATCAACAACTACCCATATGTGAACAAGGAGACCAGGGCCAAGGTCCTGAAGGTGATCTCCGAGAGCAACTACATCAAGAACGACTCTGCGAGAAGTCTTGCAACACAGAGCACCAAGATGGCCGGAATTCTCATAGCGGATGTCAGGACAACCCATCACACGGAAGGTGTCTACTATGTGGAGCATGAGTTCTCCAAGAACGGATATTCATGCCTTATCTATAACACCGGAACAGATCCTGAGCAGCAGGCAAAGTACATCCATCTTCTGAGCCAGAGAAAGGTGGAGGCTGTAGTCCTGATGGGCTCCGTGTTCCAGAACGTCACTGTCCAGAACGCCATAATGGTCTACCTGCCCAACACACCGGTTGCGATCTGCAACGGATATCTCGACGGACAGAACATATACGGAGTCACCTCCGACGAGCACGGCGGGGTTCTGAAGAGCGTTCAGCTTCTTGCCGGAAAGGGGCATAAGAACTACGTCTTCATCACAAACAAGATGACTCCCAGCAACCAGGAGAAGGTAAACGGCTTCAAGGACGGCATGAAGCTTTACGTGGAGAACGGCAGCTCTGTGGTTGTCGAGGTCCCGAGCAATGAGGTTGCAGACTATGAGGAGGCAACACGTCGCGTCATGAGGGAGAAGCCTGATACGGATGCCATAATCTACTCAGAGGATTACATTGCGCTTGCCGGACTCCATGCCCTGTATGAGATGGGAGTCAGGGTCCCCGAGGAAGTGGCGGTTGTTGGCATGAACAACTCCAGATATGCCCAGCTGAGCAATCCTGCATTGACCAGCATAGACAACATGCTCTATGACACCAGCCTGATCGCAGTCAGGAACCTCCTTGAGGTCCTTAAGGGCGAGAGGGTCAACCACAAGATGAGCATAGGGTCTGAAGTTGTTGAGCGTGCCTCAACGTAAATAGTGCTTGCGCTTTCAATAAATCCATGGCATACTGTTTCAGTAAAGACTGAAAGCGGTTGCAAGACATTGCCAGCCAATCCAGTCAGATTAAATGGCCTGACTATCAATAAAAAGGAGTCACAAAATGCAGACAGTTTATGAGCTTAACGGACTGAGAGTCATTGACCTCACAAAGTATATTGATCCGGCAACTGAGACAAGACGTTGCAAGCTGGACAGATTCAACACAGGCGGAGCAATCCCGGATTTCCACACAAATGTCGATATCATGACGCACCTCGGAACACACTGTGAGTGCCCGTACCACCATTTCGAGGACGGGGCAAGCGTCGCTGACCTTCCGCTGACATCCTTCATGGGAAGGGGAATCTACTATGAGTTCAAGGACCTTGCACCGCTGTCACACATCAGCGCAGCTGACCTTGAGAAGGCAATCGGAAACAGGGTCAAGCCCGGTGATGTCGTGATCCTGGACTCAATCTACAAGCTTCCTCCGTTCACACCGGAGACAAACGGACCAAAGGACAAGAGACTTCTTGTCAACGGTGAGACAGCACAGTGGATGGTGGACCACAAGGTCAAGTGCGTCGCATTCGGTGACGGTGTCTCAATCGAGAACTGCAACGAGGATGTAAAGCCGTTCCACGACATCTGTATGGCAGAGAACATCACATTCCTTGAGGTGGTAAAGAACCTTGACCAGCTCAAGACAGACACGTTCTTCGTGAGCTTTGCCCCGATGTACATCAAGGGTCTTGATTCATGCCCTGTCAGACTCTACGCCATTGAGGGTCTCAAGGAGTTCAGCTGATTATTCAGCGGATGCGTTCTACCGACTGTGACATCATGTCGCAGTCGTTTTTTTAGGTGGTTGAAATGTTCAGTACAAGAAACGGATTAGAGTATAAGTACGACCTTACGGCTAAGAAGTTCAAGGTCGCTTTTGATTTCCTGAAGAGAAAGGATCTGGCCGGTCTTCCTGTCGGATGGATCGAGTTGGGTGAGGGTGTCAGGGCCAGCGTCCAGGAGTACACATCATTTGCATGGAATGCAAACAGGTTCGAGACACATGAGAAGTACTTTGACGTCCAGTATGTGGTAAGCGGGAAGGAGCTTGTCGGAGTCTGTGACAGACGCGAGCTCGGGAAGGTGGCCGTCCCATATAATGAGGCCGATGACATTGAGTTCTATGATGAGCCTGCCGATTGCGGCAAGGTCTTCCTCAATGCAGGAGATTTCATTGTCCTGGCTCCGGAAGATGCCCACAAACCCAGATGCGCTGCAGGAAGCCCCGCATTTGTGAAGAAGATCGTCGTCAAGGTCCCTGTCTGAGGAGTTCGGAATGGTAAGAAAGTCAAACGAGAAGCATGTCGAGAAGGCGGAGCATAAGTTCGGAGCTGACGGCTATATCACAGTCAGGAGCCTCACAAACACAATCGAGGAGCTCAACGGAAAGGGAAGGGTGTTCGCACACACCACAGTGGCCCCGCACTCAGGAATAGGCTATCACGTCCACAACGGAGATACAGAGATCTACTATGTCCTGTCAGGAAAAGCCGAGTACAACGACAACGGCACAATTGTTCCGATTGAGGCCGGTGACGTGACATTCACTCCCAGCGGCACAGGTCACGGAATCAACAACCCGAATGATGAGCCTTTGGATATCATAGCGCTGATCATTTACGGCTGAGGTCCGAAGTACTGCTTCATACTGACGCTGCTTACAAGCCCTTCTGTCTCGGCCCTGACAGCGCGCATCTCCCATGTGGTGGGCACTTCATAGAAAGTGCTCTCATCCAGGATTCCGTTTGCCCGGGTTGAGTCGAAGTGCTCGAACACATATGCGTTGAATTCGTTGTACAGGGACTCCTCAATGATGCCCAGCTCAAGCATCCTGCACATTATTGAGCCTTTTCCCAGGCCGAACAGCCTTTTCCCGGTCGCAAGCTCGCTTCTTGCGATCCTTGTGCGTTTTTTGCCGAATGTCGAGATGCACTGCTTCTGCGGGAGCAGCACCGCCCGTGCGAAGCGGGCGGTCAAGGCATCGGTCTCCTTCTGGTTCTGTCCTTTAATCAGAGAAAGTCCCACACTCCGGAGCAGGGCAAGCCTCATGTCATCCTGATGTCCGAACGTCCTGTAAAGGATGAACGGCATGCCTGTGGCCTTGTCATATCCGGTGATGTTCATGTTTGCCTCGCTGAAATCAGGAAGCGCGAACAGATGCCAGCCCTGGTTCTCCAAAAGGGCACAAACACTTGCTATCGCATTTGTTCCGGCTCCGTATTTCTCACGGAATTCCTCGGCAAGGGTTTCGATGTCATCAGGGGAATAATGCCTCGGAGCATCTGGCCGCCAATTGACATCCATTTCAAGAAGTGACTCCCAATACTTGAACCTGTCCAGCTCGGCGCTGACATAAGCCTCAAGGTACGGCCTCTTCCTGTCGGTGATGAAGGGCTCCCTGAAGAAATGTATGTTGCTCTTTATGATCGGATCTCTCTTGAAGAACTCAAGGGGAGTGAAGAGCTGGCCGGCAATTGCCTTAAGGACATCCTCATTCGGAGAGTATTTGCCGGTCTCATAATTCGACAAGGTTGCTTTTGTCGTCGGATATCCGGATGCGGTGAGCCTCTCGGACAGATCCTGAAGTGAAAGACCGTGAGCCAATCTGGCGATTCTTATGTTGTCTCCAATCATTTTTGCTCCCCTTTTAGGCTAGATTATAATAATATGAGGCAAATGGCAAGAATGTCTTAAATTGACAAAAAAATTTATTTTGTTAAACAAATCCTGCTGATGGCGCAGAAGTGCGGAATATGGTGGTTCTAGTATTAAAATCAGTGCAAAAGAAGGATTGATTGCCGATTAAATCATGTCAAATAATAAAATATATAGAAGAAAACAAGGAATTCACCCTGTTTTTCATCTATTGCTGCCAGGTCATTTTTCCGTCCGGATTACTCCCAAAAAACAATTTAATAAAAAAAATGCTTGACGAATCTCAAAAACATGTTAAGGTATAAGAGTATTGAATCCGATTGCAAGGTTTATTGCAATTAGTTTCATGCAGATACAAAGGAGCGGTACTTGAGAATCACGGTTTTAGGCGCAGGAGCAATGGGATCTCTGTTCAGCGGATATCTGTCACGGAAGAATGACGTGACAGTGGTGGACGTGAGCGAGGTAACAGTCAACGCAATCAACGCCAAGGGCGTGATCATCAAGGAGAGGGACGGGAGCCTGAACAACTACCGGCCCAAGGCGGTGGTCAGCTCCGAGGGCATGGGTCCGCAGGACCTGATCATAGTGTTCGTGAAGTCGATGTTCACGATCAGCGCGCTGGAGGGCAACAGGAACCTGATAGGGCCTGAGACCTACCTGATGACGCTCCAGAACGGGGCGGGGCATGAGAGCAAGCTCCTGAGGTTCGCCGACCGCAGGCATGTGATCATAGGGTCCACCCAGCACAACAGCTCGGTCATAGAGCCCGGGTTCGTCAATCACGGCGGAAGCGGGCTGTGCAGCATAGGGCTGCTTGACGGGGACTCCGGGGTCCTGAGGCCCATAGCCGAGAACATGACAGGCTGCGGGCTTGAGTGCCACACGGAGAACAACGTGCAGAAGCAGGTGTGGAAGAAGATGTTCACCAA
>CACZJR010000092.1 GCA_902781545.1 uncultured Spirochaetales bacterium
ACGGATGCATTTTTGTCTGCAGGAATGCCGATGTTGCATTCAGTATTTCGCAACTTGCATTTACAGGGTGTAAAGTTGCCTTAAGTTTTTCATTCAACTGCCGCTTTCATTATGAAGCAGATATGCTTAATATTCAATAAGTGATATTGGTTTTTTTGTGTTGCAAAAAGCTAGAAATCTACGGAGCGTAAAAGTTCAGACATTGAAGCGGAAGAACATGACATCTCCGTCCTGGACGACGTACTCCTTTCCTTCCACGCGGAGCTTTCCTGCTTCCTTGACCTTGGCCTCCGAGCCGTACTTGAACAGGTCCTCGCAGCTGTAGACCTCGGCCTTGATGAAGCCTTTCTCGAAGTCTGTGTGGATCACGCCTGCGGCCTGCGGGGCCTTTGAGCCTGCCTTGAATGTCCATGCGCGGTCCTCGTCAGGTCCTGCGGTGAAGAATGTCCTGAGCCCCAGTGTGGCATAGGCCTCACGGATGAGGACGTTCATTCCGCTCTCCTCAAGACCTGCCGCCTCCAGGAACTCAGCTCTCTCCTCTGCGGTGTCAAGCGATGCGATCTCGGCCTCTGTCTTGCCGCAGATCACCACGACCGAGGAGCCGCGCTCTGACGCGATCTCACGCACTGTCTTGACGTACTCGTTGTCAGTTCCGATCGATGCCTCATCGATGTTGCACACATAGATGACAGGCTTCATGGTGATCAGATGTAGGTCCCTGACAAGCTCGCGCTCCTCGGGGTCTGTGATGATTGTCCTTGCTCCCTGTCCGTCTCCAAGGCCCTTGAGAAGCCTCTCATAGATCGGAATCATGGCAAGCAGGTCCTTTGAGTGGTTCACCTTGGCTAGCTTGGAATCCTTCTGGTAGCGTCTGTCCACCGTCTCGTAGTCAGCGAGTGCGAGCTCTATGTCTATGGTCTCTATGTCGCCTGCAGGGTCTATCCTGTTGTTCACGTGGATGATGTCCGGATCATCGAAGCAGCGCACCACATGGGCAATGACTCCGACCTCTCGGATGTTGGCCAGGAACTTGTTTCCAAGACCCTCGCCCTTTGACGCACCTGCGACAAGACCTGCGATATCCACGAACTCAGTCACGGCAGGCACGACCTTTGCAGGCGGGATGAGGCTGACGATCTTGTCCAGCCTGGGATCGGGCACATTGACAATGCCCACGTTGGGCTCAATGGTGCAGAAAGGATAATTAGCTGCCTCCGCCGGTGCACTTGTAAGTGCAGAGAAGATAGTTGATTTTCCCACGTTCGGCAGTCCGACAATTCCGCAGTTAAGTCCCATAAGAGCCTCCAGACAAACTATAAAGATGCATTTGGAATACTATCATGTTTTCCTTGCGTTGCTCCATATGATATCATTCACATATGGCATTCAACAGTCATGCTGACATCACAAAGCCGCAGGACATCTTCTCCAAGGTGACTGCGATGCTTGTAGTTACATCCGACCAGGCCTCATCCCGCACCGCTGCCCAGAGAAACCGTGATGAGCTTGAGTCCCTGTGTTCCACGCTTGGCATCCGCTGCGCCGCATGGGACTTTTTCAACATCCGCTCCTTCAACAGCGCCACATACATCGGAAGCGGCCAGGTCCAGAGGCTCGCATGGATCGCCCAGGAGAACCAGTGCAACCTCGTGGTCTTCAACAACAGCATCAGCCCAAGGATCCAGAGGAACCTCGAGGAGATACTGGGCATTGCGGTGGTGGACAGGCAGGAGATAATACTTCAGATCTTCGCAGACAGGGCAACCACCAGGGAGGCCAGGCTTCAGGTGGAGCTTGCGCAGCTCCAGTACTCGCTTCCAAGGCTCAAGCGCAAGTGGGCGGACCTTTCCCAGCAGCGCGGAGGAGTGAAGGGCGCAAAGGGAAGCGGAGAGAAGCAGCTTGAGCTTGACAGGCGTCAGGCCCAGACAAGGATAGTGAGGCTGAAGAGGGAGATAGCGGAGATCGGAAAGAGCCGCGATGTCCAGAGACGTAACAGAACTTCAGGAAAAATAGCGAATGTTGCGATAGTAGGCTATACAAACAGTGGAAAGTCGACATTGCTAAACAGAATCTCTGACTCGAATGTGCTGTCCCAGGACATGCTTTTCGCCACACTTGATCCCACCACCAGGAGGGTGAGGCTGCCCAACGGCAACTTCGCTCTTTTCACCGATACAGTAGGTTTTGTCAGTGACCTTCCCCATGAGCTGGTGGAGGCGTTCAAGTCCACCCTGGATGAGGCGGTCCTGGCGGATGTGCTTCTGATTGTCCTGGATGCATCCCGTGAGGATTTCATCTCATGCTGGGACACAACGCGTGATGTCCTTGCGCAGCTCGGGGCCTTTGAGAAGCCGCGCCTTGTGCTCCTGAACAAGATGGACAAGGTGACCGAGGAGTCATTGTTCGCGATAAACACGTTCTCCATGTCCGGCGAGCACTGCATGAAGGTGTCTGTGACACAGGACAGCAGCATGGAGAATGTATTGAATGAGATAGCAGGAATGCTGGAGGAGATAGGCTTATGAGAAAAGCTCTGTTTGTTTTGCTTCTTTCACTTCTGATGCTGGTGACCCTTGCATCATGCCAGACAACCGTCAATGGAAATGAGAGTGAGATCGCCGAGCCGTCATTGTTCCAGCCTGCTCCTGAGCCGGCACCTCAGCCGGAACCCGCACCGCAGCCTGAGCCTACCCCTGAACCGGAACCGACGCCGGTTCCTGAACCTGCTCCTGAACCGGAGCCTCAGCCTGCACCTGCTCCAGAGCCCGAGCCAGCACCCGCACCTTCATGGACGGTGGGGGAGGCCGGTCCTGACGGAGGCCTTGTGTTTGAGTGTGCGGGACTGTTCCTGGAGGCATCAGATCCGGTCTATGAGACCGCGTCATATGATGAGGCCAAGAAGATCATCAAGACTCCGTACAGGATCCCCACCCTGGATGAGCTCAAGGCACTTTTCGCGCAGCTTGTTGATACAGGACTTCTTGAGATTGACTGGACATACTACTGGAGCAGCACTGAAGCCGATGAGGATTCTGTGATGATACTGAACTTCGACACAGGATTCGAGGGAAAGTTCTACAGGGACATGGATTTCATCAGCGTGATTCCCGTGAAGGAGATTTAACGGTTCTCCTCAAGCTTGCCTGCAAGCTGTCCGCATGCTCCTTTGATCGAGCGTCCGCGGCTGATTCGGATGGTATACTCCACACCTCTTTGTGTAAGTGCATTGGTGAACTTGCGTATCTCCGCATCCGACGGAGTCTCAAACGGAAGTTCAGGGCAAGGATTGAACGGGATGAGGTTCACAATCACCTCAAGGCCCCTGCAGAAGCGTGCCAGCCTGTCTGCATCCTGGTCTGCGATGTTCTTGTCATGGATCATGCAGTACTCGAATGTGAAGCGTCTTCCGCTGACCTTCTGAAAGCGCTCTAGCGCGTCCCTTAGTACTCTGAGCGGGAAGGCCCGGTTTACGGGCATGAGCTCCGAGCGCACGGCGTCATCCGCTGTGACCAGTGAGACCGCAAGCTTTACAGGAACCTTCCTTTTTGAGAGCTCATTGATCCCCGGCACAAGGCCGCATGTGGATATTGTTATTCTCCTGTGGCTCAGGTTGAGTCCGTCAGGATCGTGCAGGAATGATATCGCGCTCACCACGTTGTCCAGGTTCGCAAGAGGCTCGCCCATTCCCATGAACACCACATGGCTGATCTTTCCGGGCGCCACATGCTGCAGGTGCATGAACTGCTCGACTATCTCAAAGTCCTCAAGGTTCCTCTTGAGCTTGAGCGTCCCGGTGCGGCAGAACCTGCATCCCATTGCGCAACCGGCCTGGCTGGACAGACACGCGGTGAGCTCTCCCTCCTTGTCTGTCAGAAGCACGCACTCGATGATGTTCCCGTCATGAAGCTCCAGGGCAAGCTTGGCTGCCCCGTCCGGGTCGCTCTGGCTTGTCATCACCTTGCTTGAGAAAAGTGACGGATGCTCATCTGCAAGTCTCTGCCTCAGTGCCTTTGGGAGGTTCGTCATCTCGTCAAAGCCGCATGCACCCCTGACAAGCCACTGGTAGACCTGCCTGCCCTGGAACGGTTTGTCCAGGCCAAGCAGATCAGTGATCTCGGAAGGTTTTTTTGCAAACAGGGAAAAGGCGCGGCTCTCCATTACGTCAAAGCTCCTCAGGCGAACATGCTGATTATGGCGACAATGACACCTGTGATTCCCTCACCGCCAAGCAATCCACTTGAAATGAGATTCATTGTGTCATCAGAGGCTTTTGTTATTCTCTTTACAAGAGCTGAGATCAGATACCCGACTCCCACGACCATCGAGATGTAGGAGGGAAGGTAGATTCCCAGTCCTATGGCTGACGCGGGGACATTGAGAAGGAACAGGACCAGTCCTATTGCGATTCCGATGTAGAAGACAGGTGATGAGCCGAGTCCGCTTGCCATGGATGCTACGGCGCTTGCCTGCGGGGCAGGAAGCTCTGCTGTCCCGAAGCCTCCGAAGCTCTTGTGCATGACAAACAGAACTATGACTGAGATAACGGCGCCAATGACACCGCCTATGCCCTCCGCAAGGATCTGCTGCTTGGGATCAGTCTTGAGCATGTACCCGCTCTTGAGGTCATTCATGACATCTCCTGAGAGGCCGCATGCAACTGATACAAGACCTGCGGCGAGGAACAGGACCAGAAGTGACGGGTTCCAGATGACCTGGATCAGAAGCAGGACAAGGATTCCGAAGACCTCCATCGGGTTGATTCCGCTCATGCCGGTGATCATTCCGCTGAGAAGGCATGTGAGACACACTCCCACAACGGCAAGCATCGCCTGAAGGATGTTCATCTGTGTCAGAATCCCCATCATTGCGGCTGCGGACACAAGGATGATGGCGATCAGGATCGCGCTTCTTTTTGATATATTGAATGACTTCTTCTTTCTCTTCTTGGAGAATGTGCCTATCAGTGCCTTCACGAACACGGCGAGTCCGGTTCCGATGAGAAGGCCCAGACCGAGGTTCTGCCTGAACATGTCAGCGGCCGCAAGGTCCTCGAACCATCCGGAGAGGATTCCCATCGGAGTTATCACCAGGAATCCGAGTATGGCGCCTCCGAGCCACAGCAGGGCGAAGAGCTTTCCGATCATGGCGCCGATCGCAAGGGCCATCGGGCTGACATAGATGGAGATCGGGGCTACGAAGCTGCTTCCCGGATAGATTGTCGCTACAGCAGGTATCCATCCGAAGAAATCCCTCAGGAATGTGAAGACCGCGCTGGCGCCCATGGAGACGAAAAGCTTGATCGACTCCTTTCCGTGCTTCAGGCCGGTCACAAGCGTGTTGTAGGCGGCGTTTCCGATCGGGAAATCAAGTGCCTGCTCCTCAATCAGGTTCTTGCGGTAGACTGCGGAGAGCATTGTCCCGAGGATTGCCCCGCAGACTGCCATGACCATGATGGACATGAAGGGCACGTCCGCATCGGGATTGATTATCCACAGCCCGGGGATTGTGAATGCCAGTCCTCCGGCAACCATGGCACCTGCGCTCATCAGGGTATGTGTGACATTTATCTCCTGGAGAGTGCTGTTCTTGGCACGTCCCAGCACGGACATTGAAAGCACAGTGACAAAGACAGTCGGCCAAGGCAGGGCCCCCATCCTCAGTGCCACATACATTGAGCTCACAGTTATGATCAGCAGTCCCAGGATTCCGGTTAGGGCGCCTCTGAGTGTCAGCTGTCTGTTGTTTACTTCATTCATGATGATTATCTCCAACAAGGAGGATGATACACGAAATAAGTAATCTTGCACACATGGTTGGCTAATACTTTGCACAGGTTTGCAATCGTGATATTATCGTGCTGTATTAATACTGATTTGGCCCCAATGGGTTAGGAGGATTCTCAAATGAAGAAAGCGCTTATCGTTTTGGCACTTATTGTTCTCGCAGTTGTTCCTGTCATGGCAAAGGAAGGCTTTGCCATCGGTCTTGAGCTCGGTCAGCCGACCGGCGTCACATTCGACTACAAGATCGACAGCAAGTGGGACGGATATGTGACCGCCGCTTTCGGTTTCGGCTCAACATCCTACATTGATGCTGTTGTCGGCGGACAGTACAAGGTTACTGACTTCGAGATCGGCAAGGCACAGTTCGATGTCAACGTCGGTCTCCAGGCCGGTGTGAATGTTCTCTTCGGAGACAGCAATGCATTCGGTATTGCAGTCCGCGGAACAGGTTCTGTCTCTTATGACTGGACATGGAAAGATGTCGGAGACTTCACTGCTTACCTCAGACTTGCTCTCGGTGCAAGATTCAAGGTCTCAGGCGATGCAGAGCTCAAGCCGTTCAGCTGGGCAGGTGCTCTCGGACTTGTCTATCATTTCTGATAAACAGAATAGTCCTGTTGAGACGAAGGGACTGTCGCACAAAACGTGCGGCAGTCTTTTTTTTAATATTCAAGATAGAAGTCTATGCTGTGATGAAGGAGCAGGAAGTCGATCAGGGGGAAGTAGAACTCGACTGTCTTTGAGTTACGTGCCTTGCCGTTGTGAGCGGTTATTGCCTTTGGTGCGACCACCTGTATCTTAATTGATGAGTTTCCTATGCTCTCAGGACACTGCTCACCCAGGATGAAGCTCACCATCTCAAGGTACTCGTCCTCAGTCAGGTCGTTGTTGTAAAGCGGGCCGTAGACCTCGAAGTTGGGATCGGCCAG
>CACZJR010000093.1 GCA_902781545.1 uncultured Spirochaetales bacterium
CCCTGACCCGAAGTGCGCAGTCACAGTGAAGGCCCTGACAGACGCCCACATCCTGGAGATCCGCTGGAACTTCCGCGAGGGAGATGACGAGCTTGCGGCAGAGTACAAGACCCAGTTCCCGCTGATCCAGATCTACCGCAACTCAAAGCAGTACCGTGACAGCTACAAGAGCGACAAGACAATCAGCAGGAGCTGCGTGGACCAGAGACTCATACCCAGGTTCGCGTTCGGATCTGTTGAGACATACGGGCCGGACTCGGTGGCATCCCATGCTCATCCTCTTCTGGACCAGTATTTCTTCTCGTTCCCTGAGAACGAGATGGATGTCCTGATTGACTTTGAGCCCGTGCACATGACAGGAAGCGAGCTTCTGTACATCCCGCTCGGATCAATGCACGGAGTTGACGTCAAGGAAGGCGAGCACTGCCATTACCTGTGGCTTGACTTCTATCCTGACAACGACCGCGCCCTGAAGTTCCTTGATGAGGTCCATGTCCCGACAGGGAAGGCGGCTGCCTTCAACAAGGACGGTGAGAGGATCGGTTGAACATGTAAACTTTTTATGTGTTTTTAAAAAAGCAATGGTATAATTATTCATGTGGCGTTAGCGCCATATCAATAAACTGAAACTAAGTGCCGCTTAGCGGCCGGAAAAAAGGAGAATGAAAATGAAGAAACTACTGACAGTTTTGCTCGTGCTCTGCGTTGTCATGACAGCAGTGTTCGCTCAGGCTGCCTCTGAGCAGGCCAAGTTCCCCTCAAAGGACCTCACACTGATCGTCCCATGGGGCGCCGGCGGATCATCTGACCTTGTCGGAAGAAGAGTCACCGACGAGATGGCAAAGATCTGGGGTGTCAACATCAGCGTCGTCAACACTCCTGGTGCAACAGGAACAGTCGGAATGAACGATTGTCTGCTCAAGCCGCATGATGGCTACACACTGATCGCAAACGCAACACCGCATACCCACTATGCTATGGGTACAGCTGACTGGTCACCGAAAGACTGGGACTTCATGGCAGCATACTACGTACCATGTGTCATCGCAGTCAGAAAGGACAGCCCGTACAAGACATTCAACGACCTCTATGAGGCACTGAAGAACAATCCTGCAAACACAATCAAGAACTCTGTCGCAGGTATCGGATCATCCGGATACAACGCAGTCATGGTTCTTTCCGCAACAGATGCAGTCATGGGCAAGGGCCTGAACACCCCGTACGCCGGTGGTGCTGATGCAATCAAGGCTCTCCTCGCCGGAGAGGTTGACTTCACATCACAGCTCTCAAACGAGATGATCGATCTGCTCAGATCCGGCGACCTCGTCGCTCTCTGCGCACTGACAGCTGATGACCTGAAGCTTGACGGAGTTGCACAGACAATCCCGTCAATCAAGAACTTCATCCCGGAGCTCGCAAAGAGCCTGCCGATCGGAGATGCATTCGGACTCATGTTCCCGTCAGATGTTCCTGAGGCAACAAAGGCCGAGCTTGAGAAGGCATTCGTCCAGGCATGTAAGACCGACAGCGTCGTCTCATTCGCAAATGAGAAGGGTATGGTCCTCATGGGAGCAACAATCGCAGAGTCCAACAAGCTCAAGGATGATGCGGCATCCGCAATCGGATTCACACTCTATGATCTCGGTGTCGCAAAGCGCTCACCTGCTGATCTCGGTTATGCAAGACCGTAACTTTTGATTTGTCAACGGATGGTGCGGAGAACCCGCACCATCCTTCTTTATTTTTAAACAAACCGGGAAAACCATTATGAGCAACGAAGGAAAACCCACAAGGCCAAAGACCAGATACGGGGTTGATCTGGTAGCAGGAATAGTCACATTTGCAGTCTCAATCTATGTGATGATCAAGAGCATCACCTTCTGGAAAGAGGATTATGTGGAGGAGTTCTATTACTCATCCGGCCTCATGCCGATGATGATAGGCATATGTCTTTTCATATTCTCCACGATTTACATTGTAAGGACCATCAGGGAGAACACCCTTAAGGGGTGCCTTTCTGACCTGAAGAACTTCTGCGTGGAGTTCGTCAAGAGCAAGAATGTCCATAAGGCCATTGTGGGCCTTGTCATCTTCTGGATCTACATCTTCCTGATGCTCGGCAAGATGCCGTTCTGGATTGCCACATTCATCACACTTTCAGCGCTTCTGCTGTTCATCAACTGGGAAAAATCCGTCAAGAAGATCATTTTGCTGCTGGTCATCTCGGCCGTGGCAACATTCATGATCATCCTGGTGTTCCAGATAATATTCAAGGTCCCGATGCCATGAGGAGGTAAAGAATGGATGCATTAAGATACATAGGACAGGCATTTGCAATAGCATTCACTCCGACCGGAATTGTCGCATTGGTGCTTTCAGTGTTCACGGGACTGATATTCGGCATGCTGCCGGGTCTCACGTCCACCATGGCCGTGGCTCTGCTCACCGGCCTCACATACAACTTCAACGGGCCTCTGGCCATCCTGTCGCTCCTTGCAATCTACATCGGAGCCATCTCGGGAGGAAACCAGAGCGCCATACTCCTGAACATACCCGGAACCCCGGCCTCAGCAGCAACGGCAATGGAGGGTTATCCGCTTGCCCTGAAGGGTAAGGCGGGACTGACGATCTTCGTCGCTACCGGAGCCTCGTTCTTCGGAACAATCATAAGCATTATCTGCGTGGCCCTGTTCACTCCGCTTCTGACCAAGTTCGCGCTTAAGTTCATGAGCCACGAGATGTTCCTTCTGGCGCTGTTCGGAATAGTCATCTGCGGAAACCTGACCAGTAACGGTGACCCGCTCAAAGGCTGGATCTCAGGCTTCATAGGCCTTCTGATGAGCCAGGTCGGAATGGACACCATCTACTCCTACAGGCGCTTCACATATGGAAGCATCAACCTCGCAGGCGGAATCTCGCTCCTGCCGGTCATGATCGGACTGTTCGGCTTCCCTGAGGTTGTCAAGGCATTCAGCGGGATGAAGAAGAACGCCATGATGAAGAACAACAAGTACAGCATCAAGGAGGGTCTGGGAATCCTCAGACGCAACTGGTTCAACATCCTCCGCTCAGGAATCATCGGAATGCTGATGGGCGCGATTCCGGGAGTAGGAGAGGATACCGGCGGATGGCTCAGCTACTGGTCAGAGAAGAAGGTCTCAAAGACCCCGGAGCTCTGGACGCACGGCTGCATTGACGGAGTAGTCTCCGCCGAGACCGGAAACAACGCCGCTATAGGAGGAGCAATCATCCCTGTTCTGTCGCTGGCAATTCCGGGATCAACTTCCGCCGCGGTCCTTCTTGCGGCTTTCTGGATGCACGGCTACAGGCCCGGACCGCTGCTCATGCAGGATACTCCGCAGTTCCTCTACTACGTGATTGTGTTCATGGTCCTTGCCTCAATCACCATGTGGCTTCTTGCCATGGTCATAGCAAAGTTCAGCGTCAAGGTCCTTTCGGTTGACATAAAGATACTTATGCCTATTGTGTTCATCTGCTGTGTCATAGGTGCCTTTGTCGTGTCAAACAGAATCTTCGACATAAAGCTGATGTTCGTGTTCGGAATACTGGGAATAATAATGAGCTTCCTCAAGATGCCGGGTGCTCCGTTCCTCCTTGGAATAATCCTGGGCAACATGGCTGATGAGAACCTCAGAAGGGCATTGCTTCTGACAAAGGCGGACATCTCGATCTTCTTCACAAGACCGATCTCCATCTTCTTCATCATTGTCATAATCTACCTGATCTTCACGCAGACCCCGGTCTATGCGAGGATCCAGGAGAAGCGTGACGCCAAGAGGAAGGCAGCCAGAAAGGCCAAGGAGGAGGCTAAGGCGGCCGCAAAGGCATCTGCATCGCAGGATGCGGAAAAGAAGGACTGAAATGTTCACGATCACAGGATTCGCAGACGAGCTGGACAAGGACTTTGAGGTCCAGATGGATTATTGGAGGAAGATGGGTCTCTCATGGTTCGAGCTGCGTTCGGCATGGGGGATCAATGTGATGGACCTCTCCGATGAGCACATCAGCAGGATCAAGGCCATCATAGACCGCATCGGGGTCAAGGTGTCATGCATTGGCTCTCCCATAGGCAAGACCTTCATAGAGGATCCGGTTGAGAATGAGATGAGGCGCCTTGAGAGGGCGTCTTATCTTGCCCGTTATTTCGGATGCAACAGGGTCCGTGTCTTCTCCTTCTATTCCAGAAGCGGGAATATCCTTGAGCAGCGTGATGAGGTCATGAGAAGGCTCCGCAAGATGTCTGATTACGCTCAGGAGCAGGGGATTGTGCTCCTTCATGAGAATGAGGCGCGCATCTACGGGGAGAAGAGCCGTGAGAGCGCGGAGATTGCCGCCACTCTGAGATCCGATCATTTCGGACTTGTGTTCGACCCTGCCAACTACTCTGTGGCAGGAGAAGACGCCCTTGATGCCGAGAGAACCATGCATCCTTACATAAGCTACATCCACGTCAAGGACTATGCAGGCCATGACTTGGACATGAGCATCCCGGGCCAGGGTGTGTCCCACATACCTGAGGTCTTTGACAGGCTCAGGGAGAGGGACCTTTTCATCTCCATGGAGCCGCATCTTGATGTTGCCGGACAGTTCGGAGGCTTCACCGCACCGGATAAGTATGCTGCCGCTGTCAAGGCGGTCAGGGATATCTGCGACAGACAGGGAATCAGGTGGGCATGATGAAGTACGGTTACTGCACGGGTTTCTCCACGAACCCTCATTTCAAGCTGGGGCTTGAGCTTCTTCCCATGATCAGGGAGCAGGGCTTTGACTATGTCGAGTTCCCGCTGATGAACTTCAGCGGAATGGACGAAAAGGAGTTCTCAGCTGTTCTTAAAAGCGTCAAGGAGAACGGCCTTGAGAGCCCTGTGGCCTGTAATTTCTTCCCGGGAAACGTAAGGCTTGTAGGAAAGAGCCTGGACAGGGAGCTTATCGCCTCCTATCTGGATGAGATCCTGCCCAAGCTGGACAGGCTTGGAATAAGGAAGATCATCCTGGGAAGCGGTCCTGCTCGCACGTTCGGACCGGATCAGACCCGTGATGAGGCCTTTGAGCAGTTTTCGGATGTGCTGAAGTCAGTCATCCTGCCCAGGACCAAGAAATACGGTATGCTTGTATGCATTGAGCCGTTCGAGCGCACGTACTGCAACCTGATCATCTCAGCCCTTGAGGGACTTGAGCTGGTAAAGGCAATAAACGATGAGGGCCTTGAGCTGATGGTGGACCTGTATCACATGCTCAGTAACGGTGAGCCTCTGGAGACCCTTGAGCAGTGCTACTCCCATATCAGGCATGTCCACGTGGCCGGCCCGGACAGAAGGGTTCCGGAAGACAGCGATTTCTACATATTCAGGGCGCTTGAGACCCTGAGGTCTCTTGGCTATGACGGAACCGTCTCATTTGAGACGGAGATGCCTGAAAGCCAGGAGAAACTTAAACATACTTTCACTCGCACAAGAGAGTGCATCGGAGGCAGGTGATGGCAAAGAAGGGGTTCGGGATAATCGGACTTGGAATGATATCGGAGTTCCATGCAAGCGCGATCGAGCACATGGACAACGCAAGACTCGTGGCAGGCTTTGATCCTGTGCCGGGAAGGGCGGAGGCGTTCGGCAAGAAGCACAACTGCAGGGGCTATGACAAGCTGGAGGACTTCTTGAAGGATCCTGAGCTTGAGATAGTCACCATAGCCACCCCGTCCGGACTACATATGGACGGAGCCATAGCGGCCGCAAACGCAAAGAAGCATGTGATTGTCGAGAAACCCCTGGATGTCACGCCTGAGAAGTGCCAGGCCATAGTCGATGCCTGCAAGAGGAACAACGTGCTTCTCTCAGGAGTGTTCCCATCCAGATACCACGAGGTCTCAAAGCTCATAAAGGATGCCGTTGACAAAGGCAGATTCGGCAAGATCGCATTCGCCGACGCACAGATCAAGTGGTACAGGACCCAGGAGTATTATGACAGCGGTGCATGGAGAGGCACCTGGAAGATGGACGGAGGCGGATGCCTGATGAACCAGGGCATCCATGCCGTAGATCTCCTTCAGTGGTTCATGGGACCGGTTGAGGAGGTCAGCGCCTACATGAACACAGTAGGCCATGAGAGGATTGAGGTCGAGGATACCGCAGCGGTCACGCTGAAGTTCGCCTGCGGTGCGGTGGGAACCATCGAGGGCACTACATGCGCTTACCCGGGCTTCATGAAGAGAATCGAGATCATGGGAATGAACGGTACCGCGGTCATGGAGGAGGAGAGCCTTGTCAAATGGGAGTTCGCCGACGAGACCGAGGAGGACAGGATAATCCGCGAGAAATACTGTGACAGCACCAAGACCGGTGGCGGAGTCGCAGATCCAAAGGCAATAGGCTTCCACGGACATCAGTGGCTATTCGAGGCATTCCTGAAGGCTCTTGAAAACGGAACAGAGCCTGAGGTAAGCGGAGAGAGCGCAAGCAAGTCAGTCCAGATCATCTGCGCCGCCTATGAGAGCGCAAGATCAGGACATCCGGTGAAGCTCTGACGTCTTGAATAAAACAGAGATTTACAGGATA
>CACZJR010000094.1 GCA_902781545.1 uncultured Spirochaetales bacterium
TGTTAAGTCTCAAGCGCTCGAATACATTTGTCAAACCAATGCCATGGGATTTTGGAGATGGTGTTATGTTTCCGCTTCTGATCTCGTCAACACGTGAAGAAGGAATCTCAGCGCCGTCGTTGTTGACCGCAATGTACAGATGAATGTCATATCCAGCCGGATTGGCTCCTGGTCTACAGAATCATCGAAGATTACTTGATTCTTGAGCTTTGTTACACTGGAACTCACTCTGACTTATTCTGAGAAAACAAGACCAATACACAGCCATTTTCAGTACTATACGGGTAATAGCTGAATCAGCAGAAGAATCCCTTATGCTTCCATGTAAATATTTCCGGTCGAGGTTGATTTTGCCTCGGTTTGAAGGTATTTTTGAATCAGGATTGGAAATCGCATTCTGCGACCTCAAGTCGGAATCCATCGGATCATGATATGGCAAATGAATTGATTGTTGAAAACATCGGGAATGAAGATATAAGGAAGATGATTCACCTCATCAGGGGTCAGTATGTCATGATAGATCGTGACCTGGCAATACTTTACGGTGTTGAGACCAAGCGATTGAATGAGCAGGTCAAGAGAAACAGCAAGCGCTTCCCTTCTGATTTCTGCTTCCAGTTGACAGTAGCCGAAGATGATAACTTGAGGTCGCAAAATGCGACCTCAAGTAGAGAACATGGAGGCAGACGTTATTTACCCTATGTGTTCACAGAGGCCGGCGTGGCGATGCTTTCCGCTGTGTTATCAAGCGAGACTGCCGTTGAGACAAGCGTCAGGATAATGAACACATTCGTGGAGATGCGCAGATTCATCGCCAACAATGCCGCATTGTTCGAGCGCATAAGTGCCGTGGAACTCAAACAGCTCGAATACCAGAAGGACACCGACAGAAAACTGGATGAGATCTTCACATATATAGCCGACCATGCTGAATCAAATCAGAAACTGTTCTTCGAAGGCCAGATATATGACGCATTCAGCCTCATGACATCCATAATCCGAAAAGCAGGAAAGAACATACGGCTTGTCGACAATTACGTGGACATCTCCACTCTGAATATACTTTCGAAGAAGAATCCAGGAGTATCCGTAACCGTATACACAAACCCGAAGACACATCTTACAGAGAAAGATGTGGAAACGTTCAACGGACAATACCCGGATCTGACAGTAAAGCATACAGATGCATTCCATGACCGTTTCCTTGTTCTGGATGACCTGGAGGCATATATAATCGGGGCATCCCTCAAAGACGCAGGAAAGAAGTGCTTCGGCCTGATAGCCATCGATGACAGCACTTTCAAGAAAGATCTGGTCGACAAACTGAACACGATTCAGTGAGACCCTTGTCCGATTTTTGTCCGAAAAACAGGACAGAAATATGAATAATATGGATAAAAGTAGCGTTATTGTCAAAACCAAACAAATGGATAACACACTAGATACATGGGGTCAAATCCGTATTATTGAGTGGGAATGATTGCACATCAAAGCTAAACCATCGTTGTAGAGGTTGTCCAGGCTCACATAATTCGGATGCCCCGATGACATGTTGGCAGCTGCGAAGCGGTCAGCCATTCGGGAAGTGATCGCATAGACGCCATCACCACCTGCCGAGAAGCCCTCGATGTAGACCTTGTTCGGGTTCACATCATAGGAGAGGATCATGTAGCTGATCAGCCTGTCATAAAGTGGGTAGGACTCGGGATTGAAATGGGTGTCCCAGGTGTCACGCACTCCGCGTGCGGCTACATAAACACCGCAGTCAAGGCAATACCGATAGTAGTCCTTCATAATGTCCCACTGCCAATCATTGAGATCCGGAGTGTCGTCGGCCCCACCCCCGTGGAGGGCTATGTAAAGCGGATACCCTCCCTCAGGCTTCTCCCCCACAACGAAAACCCCGATCCTCATGGAGACGTCCCCGAAATTCATTCTCCCCTGCGCAAGCTCGCTCTCCATCACCCCAGCTTCCCTGATGGCCCTGACATGCTCATCCCAGGCAGCCTTACGCTCGGCCTTGTAATCCTCAATTCTACTCTCCAAGACCGAGGCCTCTGAGCCCTCCTCCCCGGAGTTGGAGACCGAGGCACAGGAAACGAGACACACGGCAAGAAACACAAGACAGAGAACCAAAGCGAAGCTTCTAAGCACAAGAGACCTCCAGAAAGCCTTTTTCCAGAATTATAGAGCCTATTACTCCGATATTACAATTATGTTCCAGGAAAGAGGTGTAAGCTCAACGTCCGACAGCTTGCAGACCTTCTTCTCCAAGGCCGTCATCTTCCCCTCTATCCACCTCTCCATTCTGCCGCCTATGCCGGAGATGTCCAGATGGATGCTCTCCGAATCGGACTTGTTGTTCACCAGAATCCGGATCTTGCCGTCCTTCTCCGTCACAGCGCAGTCCATGTAGCTTGCATCCTTTCTGGCCTTGCACTCATAGGTGGGGCAGTCCAGCTTGCAGCTGACCAGCTTCCCGCGCATAAGGCTTGACGCATGCAGAAACGGGTAGTAGATGCTCTTGAGCTCGACACCACCTCCGGGGACGGTGATCATCAGAGCAAGAACGTTTATCAGCTGTGCGATGCAGGAAATCTTCACGCAGTCGGCATTGTTCAGAAGCGAACAGATCAGCCCTGAGAAAAGCACCGCATCAGCTTGGTTGTAGTTTTCCTCCTCAATGGCTCTGGGGCAGGTCCACTTAGGCGGGAAATTGTTCTCCTTCCTGAAGTGATACCAGACGTTCCACTCGTCGAAGGAAAGGCCGATTCTCTTGTCGCTTCCCTTCTCGGATGCAATCTCGGCGACTATGTCACGGACCTCCTTGATGAAGCGGTCCATGTCCTGGCTTCCTGATAGAAAGCTCTTCGTGTCACCATCGTCTCTGTAGTAGTTGTGAAGCGAAATGTAGTCGATGTAGTCCCAACACTCGCGGAGAACGGTCCTCTCCCACAACCCGAAGGTGGGCATGCTGCTATTGGAGCTTCCGCAGGCGACCAGCTTGACGTTCGGGTCAATGCGTTTTAGAAGCTTGGCCGTCTCATGGGCAATCCGTGCATACTCGGTTGGTGTCTTCGCGCAGATCTGCCAAGGTCCGTCCATCTCGTTCCCAAGGCAGACAAGATCAACTCCGTAGGGCTCGGGATGTCCGTTTTTCTCCCTCAGAAGGGCAAGTGAGGTACTCCCCTTAGGGGCATTGAGGTACTCCAAGAGCTCTGCGGCCTCCTTCGGGGTCCCTGTTCCCAGATTCACGGCTATCATGGGTTTCACACCGACCTTGGCGGCCCAGGACATGAACTCGTCTATGCCTACCTGATTGGTCTCAATGGCTTCCCAGGCAAGCTCAAGCCTTACCGGCCTGTCCTTCTTGGGACCTATGCCATCACGCCAGTTGTAGCCGGAGACGAAGTTCCCACCCGGATAGCGCACATACTCAAGGGCAAGAGGCTTGACCACGTCTATGACGTCCTTCCTGAAGCCCTCCTCATCAGCTGTCCTGTGCCCAGGCTCGTAGATGCCTGTGTATATGGCTCTTCCCATGTGCTCGACGAAAGAGGAGTACATGGCATCCTCGACCTTTGCGATCACCTTATCCTTGTTGATTTTCAGCTTGGCTTTCATCTCATCCCCCATCCTCGCCCTACAGGGCAAGCATATCAACTCTGATTATCCCGAATCAGCAGGCAGGATGGCAAGTCGAATCGGACAGGTCTTCCTTCGGGTCCGCATTCTTCATGCAAAGGTGCACAGCACCGATCTTGAAGGTCAGCGGCAGTGCCAGAATGTTCGGGTTCTCTCCAACATACTTTTTCTTGGCATCCTCCAGAGCCTCCTCGAAGGTGGCTCTGGTCTTCAGCCCCATGCCTCTTGCGATGCCCGGCTCGCGCGCACCTACGATGTAGATGGCGCTTGTGTTCATCTCCGCTATGTGGCCGCAGCTCATCATGGAGAAGCCGTGGAACGGATGGAACGCGTTGGCGAAGCGGTACTTTCTGATGTACTCCTCCTTGGTGGCGAAGTACTCGCCGTAGCGGTTCATGTCCGGCAGGATGTTCATGTAGTCATGCTGGAACATCTCATAGAGCTCTCTGAGATAAGGCCATCTCTCGTCATGGAAATAGCCGTCGCAGATGCTTGATACGATGAACACGCAGTGGTCGCTCATTATCCTCTTGTGTCTGATGACCTGTGCGGACAGGGCCTGCATCATCTGGATCGGGTTGGTACCCATGCCGTTGCCGTAGTGGAAGTCCGTGGGCATGCCGAACACGATTACATCATACTTCTTCTCAGCCCAGTGGACATAGGTCCTCTTGTCGGCCATCTTCCAGCTAATAGGCTGCATTTCCTTGGCATAGCCGCTGTTGATCTCGATCTGGCGTGAATAGGTGTCCAGAACTGCATCACAGCAGAAGAACTTGTGGCCCATCTTCTCTTCCATCAGCATGCCCTGCTGGTTGAACTTGTCGCGCATGTCATTGTGTGCGGAGACAGGGACGAACTCCTTCTTGTGCATGACCTGAGGAACATGGTGTGCGGAAATCGACCTCCAGTGGGTGATTCCGGTCGCGCAGTGCTTGTAGCCTCCGCTGTAACCGCCGTACGGATTTCCCTGGGTATGGCCGATCAGAATCGGGATGTCGGCGTCGAAGACATACTTGTTCATCAGAACATGGTCGCCCCAAGCAGTGTAGCCCAGGTCCACAAGATGCTCGTAGTCCTCAGAGTCATGGCTTGTGATCTGGTTGGTGTAGTAGAACTCGTTGAAAAGCTCATCGCCAAGGATCTTCTTCATCTCTGCAACCGTCGCCCTTGGATGCAGGCCGTTTGAGATCAGAAGCAGGATGTTCTCCTTCTTCACTCCCTTGGAGTAAAGCTCATCAAGACATGCTCTGATTGACACCTTGCGATGCGAGGTAGGCTGGCATCCGCCTTTGACGATGTCAGGGATGACGAACACGACCTTGCTCTCTGGCTTTGCAAGATCGCGAAGCGCAGGCATGCCAATAGGATTGCGGATTGAGTCGAGGGTTGCCTTGTACAGGGAATCCCAGTCCTGAGGAAGGCATGGTGGGTCCTTCACTGTCTCGCCAGGGATGAAGACATCTGTGTTGTCCGGCAGGTTCGCCGCCATTTTCCCTTCGCCATACTCAAATTCAAGTCTCATGTCATGCCTCCAGATATGTTCTGATGATCTCGATGTACTGGTCGGGATAGAAGCCTATCTCACCAGTGAACTGCGTCAGGGCGATTAGTCCGCCGTCGATCTCCTCAATCGATGCAAGCATCGCCGCGTTGTCCGTCTTGAGCCCTCCGCCGTACACGACGTCAAGACCGCCGGTTGCCGCTTTCACAAAGCGTGCGACCTTTGTGATGTAAGGCTTGTCCGCAGGGGTCTTTCCGGGTCCGATAGACCAGACAGGCTCATAGCCTATGACGACTGAAGACTTGTCTGCACCGGCAAGGCCTATGGAGAGCTGGTCGCCCAGAACAGTATCCCACTTATCCAACTCAGTGTCCTTCTCCCCTATGCAGTACAGGACCTTCATGCCGGCCTTCTGCGCGGCAAGGATCTCCTTGTTGAGGATTCTGTTCACTGCTGTAGGATCGACCACACCGGCCTCGGAGAGGATTGCCGCAAGCTTGTTTCTCTCCTCGCAGTGCCCGATAAGGGCATAGGAGCAGCCGAAGGATGTGGCGGCATTTCCCGTCAGCGATGTGGTGAACGCTCCGAACGGTCCGCCTACTGCTGTGTCCGCCCAGAACAGCCCCTGCGTTCCCACCATAATCGGGCTGTCCTTCGAAAGGGCCTTGCAGGCAGGAATCAGATGTGCCTCAGGGAAGAACTGCGCAAACTCCACACCGGAGAACTGTCTGAGTTTCTCCTGAGTGCTCTTGACGATGAACGAGCCCCATTCACAGGGGTCTGCTATGGAATTGACGCCCCCCTTGCTTTTGGGGATGTCAAAACGTTTAAGATTCAGATAGATGTGTTTCATTAGCCAATCATCCTATGAAATACGAAATCATGTAATATAGACCAGAGAGGCCTGTGAAAATGCAGACATATCTGGTGAACATCTCATCCTTGATGCGGGTGCACAGGATTCTTCCAAGATAATACCCTATCGCAAGGCCTGCAATCCCCGACAGTATCGATGGCACCGCTGATGCAGTCAGTGCCCCTGACCATAGCCTGATGGCAACTATGAAGATGGAGGTCAGCACGAAGTGGAAGCTCAGGGTTTCTATGTACTCCTCCCTGCTCT
>CACZJR010000095.1 GCA_902781545.1 uncultured Spirochaetales bacterium
ACATCCCTGACAACCCGGATCTTTTCGATTACATGTCCGGAATCAAGTACCTCAACTTCATCGCCGACGTCTACGGTGTAAGCGCCGCCGACAGGCAGGAGCGCATCAGAAAATATGCCGATGCCTTCGAGCTCACAGATGATCTGGCGCAGCCGATCAACGCATACTCACACGGAATGAAGCAGAAGCTGGCAATCATCTCCGCATGGATCCATCAGCCAAAGCTCGTCATCATGGATGAGCCGTTTGTAGGACTTGACCCCAAGGCCGCGCACATTCTCAAGGAGATGATGCGCGAGCTCTGTGACAACGGAGGAGCCATCTTCTTCTCCACACACGTGCTGGAAGTCGCCGAGAAGCTCTGCGACAAGGTCGCAATCATCAAGAACGGAAAACTCATCAAGTCAGGCACAATGGAAGACGTGAAGGGAGACTCATCCCTTGAGAGCGTTTTCCTGGAGCTTGAGGAAGAGAAAGAGGATCAGGAGGCCTGACCATGCTCAAGACATTGCTGAAGAAGCAGATGCTTGAGATATTCAGAAGCTTCTTCTATGACGCCCGCAAAGGCAGGAACAGGACAAAGAAAGGCGCTATCCTTTATATAACGTTCTATGTCCTGCTCATGGTCGGATATCTGGGCGGACTGTTCGGATTCCTGGCCCATTCAATCGTATTCCCGCTTGCAGGTGCAGGACTCGGATGGCTTTATTTCCTTATAATGGGTGGTATTGCGCTCATCCTCGGAGTATTCGGAAGCGTGTTCAGCACATACTCTTCGCTCTACATGGCGAAGGACAATGACCTTCTGCTCTCCATGCCCATCCCGATCAGCCACATCCTGGCCTCAAGGCTCATGGGAGTGTTCCTGACAGGCCTGATGTACTCAGCTGTGGTACTTGTCCCCACAATGATCATGTACTACATCGCAGCCCCGTTCAGCATCACCACCCTTCTTGGCCCGATTGTGTTCTCCATTGACATCATCCTTCTGGTGTTCATCCTCTCAGTCGCTCTTGGCTGGGTTGTGGCAAAGATCAGCAGCAGGATGAAGAACAAGAGCCTGATGACCACCGTGGTTGCGCTGCTTGCCTTGGGACTCTATTATGTGATCTACTTCAAGGCCTTCAACACAATCAGGGACTTCATCGCCAACATCGCTTCCACGGAGATAAGCATAACCGGGGCAATTGTCCCGCTCTACTATCTCGGAAGCGCAGGAAGCGGTGCCGTGGTGCCGATGCTTGCAGTAACCGCATCCGTTGCCCTGATCCTGGCTCTTGTCTATATTATCCTCTCCAAGACATTCATCAAGATCGTCACCACAAAGACAGGCGTTGCCAAGATCAAGTACAAGGAAGGCAAGGCAAAGCAGAGGGGCAAGGGAAAGGCCCTTCTGATGAAGGAGCTCAAGCGCATAACAGCAAGTTCCACAATCCTCCTGAACTGCGTGCTGGGAAGCTTCATCCTTGTGGTTGCAGCAGTATTCCTGCTCATTAAGGGCGGAGACTTCTACTATCTGCTTACAGAGGGCTTCGGACCGATTATAGTTGACATAATCCCTGCTTTCGCAGCAGGACTGATCTGCACCATGTCATCAATGTGCGACATCACATCCTTCAGCATCTCTCTCGAAGGTAAGAACATATGGATCCTCAAGACCCTTCCTGTCACCACAAAGCAGATCCTGAGGGCAAAGAAACTGAGTAACCTCATCTTCCAGTTCCCGCCATGCCTGCTGATGCTGATAAGCCTTTCAATCACCATGCACATCGGAGCCGTTGATCTCCTGCTCCTGCTGGTCTGCCTGTGCATAATGAGTCTCCTGCAGACCGATTTCGGTCTTTTCCTTGACCTCAAGAGGACGAACCTCAACTGGACCAGCGAGACAGCCGTTGTCAAGCAGAGCCTGAACGTGTTCCTCGCGCTTCTCTCCGGATGGGTCGAGGCCGGCCTCTTCATTCTGGCAGCCCTGTTCCTCGCACCTTCCATCGGTTCAAGTGCGGTGCTGGGAATCTTCATCGCATTCTTCGGCCTCCTGCTTCTTCTTCTGGAGCTCTGGCTGGGCAAGAGAGGAGCCGCTGAGTTCGACAGCCTCTGATAGATTCAGGGCAAGAAAGATGGCAGTCTGAGAAGGCTGCCATTTTCTTTTGTCTTTTTGGACAAATAATCTCAAATTCAATTTGTGTGGAATAGCCATTTAAAATCCCAATTGGCGTTTTTTCTCGTTTTTTTGCATTTTACTCATTGTTTTTTCAGACAAACTGATTGACTCAAACAACCGATTTTTTCTATAAGATTGAAAAACTTTCAAACACAGGGGTATGGAAATGAAGAAAACAGCTATCATCTGCCTGACACTTCTCATGTGCATGGCAACAGTATTCGCAGGAGGCTCGACGGAGAAATCCGCTGAGAAGACAACATACAACGTCGGAATCTGCCAGTTCGTGCAGCATGTCGCACTGGATGCGGCCACACAGGGCTTTGAGGACGCCATCACCGATGCTCTCGGAAAGGACAAGGTGAGCTTCAACTACCAGAACGCATCTGCTGACATGGCCACTGTCACAACCATCATCAACAGCCTGGTCTCCGACAAGGTCGACCTTATCCTTGCAAACGCCACTCCCCCGCTCCAGTCCGCCGCTGCAGCGACCGACACCATCCCCATTCTCGGGACATCGATCACAGACTATGCCACGGCGCTCGGAATGCCGCTGGACAGCACAGGAGCGACCGGAATCAATGTCTCAGGCGCTTCTGACCTGGCCCCGCTGGACAAGCAGGCCGACATGATCAAGGAGCTGTTCCCGGACGCCAAGAACGTGGGACTTCTCTACTGCTCTGCCGAGGCCAACTCGATCTACCAGATCACGGAGATGGAGAAATATCTCGACAACATGGGCATCAAGCACACCAGATATGCGTTCACGGACTCAAACGATGTCGCATCCGTGACACAGAGCGCATGCAGCGGATGTGATGTCATCTACATCCCGACAGACAACACCGCCGCCTCATGCACGGAGGCAATCAGGAACGTCGTGGAGCCCGCCAAGGTGCCAGTGGTTGCCGGAGAGGAGGGAATCTGCTCAGGTTGCGGAGTCGCCACGCTGACAATCAGCTACTACGATCTGGGATACACAACCGGAAAGATGGCCGTACAGGTCCTCACAGGTGCATCAGATGTCGCGAAGATGCCCATCGAGTACGCGGCAAACCCGATCAAGAAATACAACGCGGAGCTCTGTCAGACACTTGGCATAAGCATTCCGTCTGATTACACTGCAATCTGATTTCCTTATGGAGGATCGAAGTGAGCATCGGATCTTTGATCAGTGCACTTCCGGGAGCCGTCGCCCAGGGCCTTATCTGGGGAATAATGGCGATCGGGGTGTACCTGACTTATAAAGTTTTGGACATAGCGGATCTGACAGTGGACGGCACAATGGCTACAGGCGGTGCCGTCTGCGTCATGATGCTGCTCAACGGGGCGAACCTCTGGCTCGCCCTTCTCTGCGCTGTGCTGGCCGGAATGATCGCAGGCCTTGTCACAGGTCTCTTCCATACCGCGATGGGAATCCCCGCCATTCTGGCCGGAATCCTGACACAGCTCTCCCTTTACTCGGTGAACCTTGCCATCATGGGCTTCAAGGCGAACCAGGGAATCAACTTCAGGACAACCCGTATCCTTGTCTCATCGCGTAATGTGAAGGTCATCGGCTTTGAGAATCCCATTTTCATCATGATCATCGTCACAGCCGTGCTCATAGGACTTCTGTACTGGTTCTTCGGCCGTGAGATCGGATCAGCTCTCAGGGCCACAGGCTCGAACGAGCACATGGCTCGTGCCCAGGGAATCAACGTCAACATGGCCAAGATCATCGGCCTGATGATCTCAAACGGCATCGTGGCCCTGGCATCCGCCCTTTATGCGCAGTATCAGGGCGCAGTCGATGTCAACATGGGCCGCGGAGGAATAGTCATCGGACTTGCCGCCGTAATCATAAGCTCGGTCATATTCGGCAGGATATTCCATAATTTCGCGCTCAAGCTCATGGGGGTCTCCCTCGGAGCCGTGATCTATTACATCGTCATCCAGATTGTCCTGTGGCTCGGTCTGAACACCAACATGCTCAAGCTGCTCTCCGCGCTTGTCGTGGCAGTGTTCCTTGCTATCCCCTACTGGAAGGGAAAACTCACAAAAGGAGCGAAGCATGCTTGACCTGATTGAGCTGAGAAAGACATTCAACCCCAACACGATAAACCAGAAGATAGCGCTCAACGGAGTCTCCATCCATCTCGATGACGGTGACTTCGTGACCATGATCGGCGGTAACGGCGCAGGTAAGTCCACGCTGCTCAACGCGATAGCCGGAGTCTGGCCTGTTGACAGCGGCAAGGTCATAATCGACGGCAACGATGTCACCGGCCTTTCGGAGCACAAGCGTGCCCTGTGGCTCGGAAGGGTCTTCCAGGACCCCATGATGGGAACAGCTGCCTCCATGCAGATCATAGAGAACCTCGCCCTGGCGAAGAGAAGAGGCCAGAAGCGCGGCCTGAAGCCCGGAGTGACAAAGGCTGAGAAAGACGAGTACCGCGAGCTTCTTGCCACACTGGGACTCGGCCTTGAGGACAGGCTCACACAGAAGGTCGGGCTTCTCTCAGGCGGCCAGCGCCAGGCACTGACGCTCCTGATGGCCACGCTGAACAAGCCCAAGCTCCTCCTGCTGGACGAGCACACCGCCGCCCTGGACCCGCGCACCGCACAGAAGGTCCTCACGCTCTCAGACCAGATCATCAAGGAGCATCACCTGATGACCATGATGGTCACACACAACATGAAGGATGCCATCCGCTACGGCAACAGGCTCATCATGATGAACGAGGGCAGGATAATACTGGACATAAAGGGAGAGGAGAAAAAGAACCTAACCGTCCAGGCACTCATGGACCAGTTCGTTAAGGCAAGCGGTGAGGAGCTCTCAAACGACAGGGCCCTTCTCTCCTGACAGAGCCTCACAGAGCCTTCACAATCCCCTTCACCAAGGCAGTGAACTGGCCCTTGACCCTCATGCTGGTCTCAAGGACCTCCTCATGGTCAAGCGGCTGGTCCAGGATTCCCGCGGCCATGTTGGTCATGCAGCTGATTCCGATTGTCCTGAGCCCGCAGTGAGCTGCGGCAATAGCCTCCGGCACAGTTGACATGCCCGCTGCGTCAGCGCCGAGCACCCTGGCCGCCCTGATCTCCGCAGGAGTCTCATAGTTGGGGCCTGAGAAGAACATGTAAACTCCTTCCTTCAAAGGAATTCCAAGCTTCTCTGCCTCTTTTCTGACAATTTTCTGGAGCTCAGGATCGTAGGCTCTTGTCATGTCAAAGAACCTTACTCCCAGCTCATCGGCGTTATGGCCGCGCATGGGACATTCAGGGGCGAACTTGATGTGGTCTGTGATCATCATCAGGGTTCCAGGCTCCCAGTTGACGTTCACGCAGCCTGCCGCGTTTGTGAGGATCAGATACTCAATGCCCAGAAGCCTCATCACCTGGATCGGGAAGACCACCTGGTCCATGCCGTAACCCTCATAATAGTGGAATCGCCCCTGCATGCACATGACGTTCTTCCCCTCGAGCTCGCCTATGACCAGCCTTCCGGCATGCCCCTGAACCGTGGAAACCGGGAAGTTCGGTATGTCCTTGTAGTTGATGATCACGGGATCCTTTATCTCATCCGCAAGATCACCCAGTCCTGAGCCCAGCACAAGCCCGGCCTCAATTCTCATGCCTTTTGTCTTACCCTCTATGAAGGCTTTTGCCTCTTTCAGCTTCTCCATCAATCCTTCCATCAGTTTCCCTCCTGCATCCTGCCCAGCCTTGTGAGCATCCTGTCGAAATTATCAGCGAAGCTCTTCTGTGGAGCGTCCTCAAGGAGGGCGGCCTCGAGGTTCCCGATGAGGACGTCGTGGCCATCACCAACGGCGGCGGCATCCGCGCG
>CACZJR010000096.1 GCA_902781545.1 uncultured Spirochaetales bacterium
TCTGAGGCCAGGACTATCCTGGAGACCTGCTTCTCGCTCAGATTCATGAAGGACGCAATATCTGCAGGGCATATCGGGTCATGGATGTTGTCATGGACGAAACCCGCGATGAGCTCCATCCTGGATTTCTGGATGCTGTCCCGGCTGTGTCCGCCGTTCTGAGGTGCCCCGTAACCCAGAGACCTGGCCGCCAGGGCAAGGATCTCAGGAACCAGGGAGGTGACAATGACCGAGTAGCCCGGCATTCTGCCGTAGGCCTCCTTCAGGGCCCGGTCGAAAAGCGGGATTATCCCATGGCTGTCCTGACATGGACGGCAGGGAGATGATGAGAGAAATGCATCTATCAAGGACATTTCGCCTTGCTGCGGATCGCAGTCATGGCGGAATTCGACATCCAGACTGTATTCGATGCATCTTTCACAATCACCGCTTGACTGTGAATGATGGGTATTCGGAGGGGTCAGGTAGAAAGACCCCTGCCCCACATGGAAGACATCTGTGTCAGTCTGGACCGTACAGTCCCCTTCCTTGATGAAGTGGAATTCATAGGATGAGTGCGAATGGCGTGGGATCCTCCAGTTTCCGTCCTTAATCATGACCCGGAACCAGTTCACAATCACCTTGCATCCTGCAATGTCCAGCTCGATATCCAGTTCCGCAAGCCTGCGGGATGCAGACTGGAGAATATCATAATCCATGTGAGACCTCTTTCAATTTGCCCGTTGAAAAAAGTATGTAATAACCGTGGATTTCTTTCAAGAAAAAATTAAGGAGAATGAACATGGCTGAAAAAGCGACCATCAGATTTGCGACCTCACCCAGCTCCTGGGGCGTGTTGGAAAAGAACGGAGGACCCTCAGGAACCACTTGGATGGATTTCCTTGATGAGGCGTCAATGGCGGGCTACACGAACATTGAGCTGGGCCCGTTCGGCTACTTTCCCATAGACAGGGACCTGCTTGAGAGAGTCTTGGATAACAGGGACATGAGGATCTGCGCCGGGACCCTGTGCATTGATTTCGAGCGCGTCAGAAACTTCAGCTACCTGGATGATGACATTGATGCGATGTGTGACTTCCTGTATGACACAGGGGCCCAAAAACTGGTCCTGACGGACACGTCCTACAGAAAGGCTGACAGGCCTGTGACAGGGAAGAATCTGAGGAGAGTGTTCAGGATGATCAGGGACATTGAGGAATACGCACGTGAGGTCTACGAGCTGGAGGCAGTATTCCGCCCGAGCGTGGGCTCCAACATAGAGACAGAAGATGAGATAAACCTGCTTCTGGATTCCTGCCCCAAGATCAACCTGTGCCTGGACACCGGGCATTTTGCCTTCATTAACTCACACTCAACGAACCGGGATGACAGCACCGCGGATTTCATGAGAAGCCATGCGGACAGGATCACATACCTGCATCTGAGCAATGTGGACCCTGACATCCTTAGACATGTGCGGAAAATGAAGATGACTTACTCAGAGGCCATGGCAAATGGAGTGATGTGTCCACTGGACCGGGGCCTGATAGATTTCAGGGATATCCGCGATGTTCTGGAGAAGACAGCATATGAGGGGACAGCGGTGATAGACACGCACATCACAAACGCCTATCCGGGAGAGGCCTTCAACACGGCAAGACATAATCTTGACTACCTGAGGCTCCTGGGTTTCTGAGCCGGGTCAAGGCCTACTCATCATCTCATCGGACTTGACAGGCGCTCCCGGCAGGCAATCAGGCCGATTATCATCTTGATCAGTTCATCCAGATCGCCACCCTCAGAGTAGTCGGCCGGAGCATAATAATCGATCCGTCCATCCCGGATCATCTTGAGGACCTTCTCAGATGACTGGTCGTAAACCCCTACGGAGTATCCGCCCCGGGACCGGACCAGCTTCATGCAGGGCACGTCAGTGTCACTGTCACCAATGTAGATCATGTTCCTGAAAGGAATGCGTATCTCCGCAGAGGGGAACACCTCATTGACAGACAGGTCGTTCACCTCAAGCACGCCCTTCTCAATGCGGAACAGGTACTGTGTCTTGCCAGTGTAGTTAACCACCTGGGCCGGCCATACCGCAATGCCGTCACCGGTACCGTAAAAGAAAGAGCTTGCGTAGATTCTCTTGAAGCATGAGGCTATCGGAGTCCCTTCGATCATCTCCTTCAGGCCGGATGAAATGACATAGTGCTCGACCGAGACACCTCTCTCCTCTCCGAACCTGTTGATGCGGCCGAACCACTGCCTGACACCCTTGAACAGGCTGACCCCGGCACCGTAGCTGGCCAGCGTCTTTCTTGTGAAGGCTGAGCTCTGGATCATCTTGTACATGTAGGCAAGGTTCGGGTCCATGTCATTGGCATGGGCAAGATCGTTGGTCTGTCTCCAGAAATCTTCAACCGAATAGCCCACGGCCTGGATGAAGCCCTGGGCCTGCATGTCCTCAGGTGACAGGGTCTTGTCAAAGTCATAGCAGATGGCCACTATGGGCGGGACGGGACTATCATAGCTAATCATAACATGCATTCCCCGGTTTTGAGATAACGCACGGTGTCATGGACAGTGTCTTCCATGCTCCTGGGCACATACTCAAGCTCCAGTGTTGCCTTGCTGTGTGAGAACCTCACATTCGAGCGCAGCACATCCAGGGAGAACCCGGTGATCAGCGGCCTTGAACCTGAGACTCTTCCAAGCAGCCTGATAACAGGCAGGATGAGCTTCGCGAGCCAAGAAGGAACACTCCTTATCTTTCTCCCGCCGGTCTCAAGGCTCAGGCATTCAAGCAGGGCAGGAACAGATATGTATCTGTTTGACAGGATGTAGCACTCCCCGGATCTCCCCTTATCCGCCACCGCTATGCAGCCCTTGGCGACATCCCTGACATCCACAAAATCATAGCCGCCCCTGATGCCGAAGCGCAGCCTGTCCTCCATGTAGTCGATAATCATCTGTGTGATATGGTTCCTGCCTGTATCGAACGGCCCGTATATCCCGGAGGGATGCACTATGACGACATCAAGGCCCTTGGCCCCTGCATCCAGGACCATCTGGGATGCAATTGCCTTTGTCCTGGAATAGGAGCCCTTAACAGCATCCTCAGAGAAATGCCCGGTCTCCCTTATGGGGTCCTTGCGGTTCCCCTCAGGGATGGCGTGGACTGAGCTGACGTACAGAAGTCTCTTGACTTTGTTCTCCAGGCATGCCTGTATCACATTCCTTGTCCCGTCAACGTTGACCCTGAGCATTTCCGGAGAGTGCTTCTTCTGAAGGCTCACAATCCCCGCGGCATGGATGACGATCATCTCATCATTGCCGCCATGGCTGAACAAAGGCCCCAATGACTCCTTGTCTGTTATGTCGCCCTTGTAGTATCTGACATTGCTGACGTCCGTGTTCTCCTCATATGGGAGAATCAGGCCCCTGACCTGACAGTTCCTTGTCCTGAGATACCTGATGATTGTACCTGCAAGATGGCCGTTAGCCCCTGTAACAACAAAAATAGTGCCCATTCCACCAAACCTCCTGTCCTCTGACCAAGATGGTACGGCTCTGGAACGGCACCAGTTCCAAAGTAAGATGATATGCTCTGCCATTGCACGCAAAGCGGCAATGCTTGTAATGAGATTATAGCATCATTTTCTTGTTTCATAAAGGGAAATGTGATAAGCACTAAAAGTGCGAAACAGAATCTTAAGAAAAAACAGGCCGCCATATATTCTTAATTACATGACAGCCCCACTTGCGGATCTTTCAACACAAGAATGTTAATTTCATATCATTTGAACATTCGATTATCTGCAGTCTGGTTCCGGATCACATTCGGCTTTATGACTCCGGAATAACTGTAGGAAACTGGCGCCGATCCAGATGAGAGATATGGTCCAGCATAGATGACAGTGCTCTTTCTCTCCTTGTTATTGACCGGCTGCGTGGATTTGGTCTGCTTCATTTTATCTCCCTTTGATTTATATCTCATTCCACCCAGACGAGTGGACAGTGATATTATAGTTCAACTCCATCTTCTCGTTTCTCCAAGCCAGCATATCAAAAGACTGCTTGAAATGCATTGAGAGTCTGGCACTTTCCGCAACCGCAAGAAGAACCTCAAGACTGATTGCAGTCTGCGTTGTCGGAACAATCCCAGCAACCACCTGCCTGATCTTGTCCACAGCTATCTGCAGAGGAGTGTTGGCTGGAAGATTGACGATAGGAACGGTCATGAGACGATTCTTCGTGTTCGGATCCGTCAGCAATTCGGATATCGGATCGAAGGCCTTCGAACACTTCATCTCCTCGTTGAAATCCTCCCAGACATCCCAAAGCAAAACTTCAAGTTCATCATCGGGATTTGTTATCGGCAATCCAACAGATTTGGCCTCCGTGCGACTGACAGCATAACCATGATGATAATAAGATGACATCAAGGCTTTTGCGATGGATGATGCCTTTGCCTTGTCTTTTATGTGCCCCTCAAGCATCTTCTGACTCAGGAACAATGAAAGCTGCTGATTTCTTTTGGCATAACCAATCTCCATGGAGCCAAGCTCAGTGGCTAATGAATTGAATGCCGTGGTGAGATGGGCCTGATCAGTAATGCCTATATCATTTTTCAGGAAGTCAATGTAATTGGAGATGTCCTCCGAACTGAAATGAATCTGACTCGTCGGCTGATTGTTCTTAGGAACCTGCATCTGGGGATCAACAGGTCCAAGATTTGAATACGGATGCATCACAATCTCATCTGCTCCGAGGGAAAGAATGGTGGCCGCACTGTATGCGACATATGGGACCAGCACCGAGATTTTTGTGAACCTTTCCCTGAGAATCGAGATAATACGTAGAGATGTTATAGGATCTCCCCCATTGCTGATGATGAGAAAATCGACTTCTTTGACATCTTTCGGAATCTGCTGGACTTGTTTGATGATGCATGGAATGACATCCGAGGCCATCATTACCTGAATCCCTGAACGTATTGATGTCACATAGACAATCAGAGGCTTTTTGCGCTTTTCTTCGATCTTGCGATAAAGCTCCTTTCGGTTTTCAAGGCCCATGAACAATCCCCCTATGTTAATACATAACATCGCCATGGCTTCGGGTCAAGGTTGCCATGGGTCAAAAATCACCCTTTTAAGTTATAATATAGCACTTTTTTTCCGTAACTATGCGTCACTTTCGGTAATTTCCGGTAATTTTCAGTCCTATTCGGGCCTGATTATCAGCCTTTTCATTGTTCCTCAAAAGTTACCCTGTCGTTTATCTCGTAGCCATGGGCCAGAGCAACCTTCTTTATACTCTCCTTCCATTCTACGAGCGGATTATCCTTGTACTTCAAAAACAGCTTGATGATCTGGCGGCGCAGCGTGGCGAACAGGCTAAGGAGACGACCGCGCCGGCGACCCAGCTGACGCCTAACCAGCAACAGGCCTTTAAGCAGGTCGTGGAAATGGAATACCCGCATCCTGAAGCAGTGTTGACGACGGCCTATCAAGCGGTCAGCGACATCAAGCAGCTGTTTGCCGTCCAGGACCCTGATGATCGTGAAATGGGCCGACTGACGTTTGATCAGCAGCAGGTCAAGACAAGCGGTTGGTATCGCAGCGATGATTTTGCCCAGCCTAAGTTTATGACGACTCAAAAACATCAGCCCTCGGCAACTGAAATCGGAACGGCAACGCACCTGGTCTTTCAAAAACTTGATCTGAGCAGTGGTCAGGTAGATGCCAAACTGGTCAGCCAAACGATCGCTCAACTAAGAATGGATCAGCTGCTAAGCACGGATGAACTGGCTGATGCCATTGATATTGACGGCATCGTGGCCTTTTATCAAACTGAGCTTGGTCGGCGGATTTTGGCGCACGCGGCCAGTCTGCGGCGTGAGGCTCCTTTTTCC
>CACZJR010000097.1 GCA_902781545.1 uncultured Spirochaetales bacterium
TGCTCTTTGAGGAGGCAAGAAGGTAGATGGCCACAGGCGGTCCGCTTATCGCGAAAAGCCCCCCTATCAGACCGCTTATGGCTCCCGCCACAAGCCCGATGTACCATCGTGCCGGGATCTTCAGGTTCTTCGGGTTGAAGAAAAAGAAGAGCGAGAGCAGAAACAGCACCGCTCCAAGGATGGCCGTCATGACCGAGAAGTCCGCCTTCATCGAGAAGCTCGTCGCCAGTGGCTGGACAAGCAGGAATGCCACCAACTCAGGGATTATGATCCTGTAGTTGATGCAATCCCTCCTACGAACCAGGTTCATCACTGACACCCAGACCGCTATGCAGCTTATCTCCGCTGTGAGCAGAGGCATGTCGGTGACAAAAAGCGGAAGGATCGCCAACGCCACAATGGCGTACCCGAATCCCGTTGTCGTCTGGACTGCAGAACTCAGGAGCGAAACGAAAAACCAAACGGCCATCCCCTTCATAGCTTATCAGACCAGGGTCTTTGCGACCTCTTTGCCTTCCTCCAAATCTCTCAGGGCCTGGATCCTCTGGATGTGACGACCTCCTGAGAACTTCCCGAACAGCCACAGCTCTGCGATCTTAACAGCTTCATCGATTGTGAGTCTCCAGGAGCTCAGACCAAGCACGTTCGCATTGTTGTGCTCACGGCTCATCAGTGCAGAGAAGGTGTCTGTGCAAAGCGCTGCGCGAACCCCCTTGACCTTGTTGGCCGCCATGGTGATTCCGTTGCCGGTGCCGCAGATGACGATTCCGCGGTCGTATTTGCCGCTTGCAACGCCCTTTCCGACCTGGCTTCCATAGTAGGTGTACTCACCCTCTGCAGAGGAATCGCAGCCGATGTCTGTGATGTTGTAGCCTTTGGCCTTCATCACCTTGAGAAAATCCACCTTGAAATCATAGGCTGCAAGATCACAACCCAGAATTATCTTCATCTCCTTATCCATTTTTCTCTCCTTCAGTCATGATCGACCATTCCGTGTCCGTGGTCATCGTGGTCGAAATACGCATTTGCTCCATGCTTTCTGAAATAGTGTCTGTCCATCAGCGAATTCGGAACCGGTCCGATGGATGGGTTGAGCAGCCTTGTGCCCAAAGCCATCTTTGCGATCTCCTCAAGGACAACGCTCTTGTGCACCGCATCCCAGACGTCCGATCCCCATGTGAACACCCCGTGCGAGGCCACAAGCACTCCGGGGACTGCAACTGGGTCGAGGTCCTTGAACCTCTCGACTATGACGTTACCCGTCTCCACCTCGAAATTGCCGTTGATTTCCTTGTCCGTCAGCTGTCTCGTGCAGGGGATGCTCTTGTAGAAGTAGTCCGCATGGGTAGTCCCGAGACACGGGATGTCGAACCCCGCCTGAGCCCACATCGTGGCATAGGTCGAGTGTGTGTGGACAATGGCGTTAACCTGCGGGAAGGCCTTGAACAGGACAAGGTGGATCGGCAGGTCAACCGATGGGTTGAAGGGCCCCTCCAGTATCTTTCCGTCAAGGTCCGTGACGCTGACGTTGTCAACAGTGAGCTCTTCATAGGGCATTCCTACGGGCTTGATGACGACAACACCCTTCTCCCTGTCAATCGCACCTACGTTGCCCCAGCTGTATTTGACGAGATTCTGCTTAGGAAGCTCCTTGTTCGCGGCCACGACCGCCTTCTTCAGTTCCAGTAGTGTCATGCTCAATCCTCACTTAACGCCGCAACCCTGTCAAAGAACTCAGGCAGAGAATGCCGTTCCTCAAGCTGCAGCTTATCATCTCCTGCCACAGCCCTTGCATCCTCAAGGCTGTAGACAGCTCCGTCCTCATGGAAAAGCCCGTTGAACGTTCCGATTGATCTCTGGCCTGTAAGGTAGGCAGGTCTGAGCATCAGATTCCACACGAAGTTGCCGATCCCGTGCTTTCTGAAGAAAGCGGCCATCGACTTGTGGTTCGGACGCAGTTCGCACTTGTCCACATGCTCGCCAGAGAAGCCCACCCCGCTCTTTCTGATCTGCTGCCATTCGGTGACCCAGACAGGCTTATGCTCCATCTCCTGCACCATCTTGGCCCTGATGAGAACACCCTCGATCTGAAACGGGGAAAGTGGGATGTTCTCATGGGTCTGGTAGATGTCGATGCTGTCCCTGTAAAGGATATTGTCGAACAGCGTCTGGCCTCCCAGTGTGATCGGAATGTCGGAACATGCCGACTTTGCCCTGTTCAGAAGAGCTATGGCGAACAGATGGTCCTCTATCGTCTTAGGCTCGTTCGTCACCTCAAAGGCAAGGATCCTTCTGTCGTTGCGGTATCTCTCGATGAAGGTGTCAAGGAACGAGAATGGTCCTTTCCAAAGGTTCCTGTCCCTGGTTGTCTCCGTTCCCGGACTTCTTACTGCCGTACCAGTGAACTGGTCCGTGTCCAGGATGTTGGCCTCTGTGGGCTCCCTTCCGCAGCACTCGAAGAAGGACGGCATGACCCTCATGCCGAAGGAGTCTGCAACACGAAGGAAATCCTCGAAGCGCTCCTCAGCCTTGGCCCTTTCCCTGCACCAGAACTCATAGCTCATCCAGATGCGCAGTGCGTTGATGTTAAGCTTCTTCGCATAGCCCAGATCCCGTGCAGACACCTCAGTGCTGTAGTCCCTCCATGCCTGGAAGGCATTGAAGGCACGCACCGGGATGTACACTGCACCGCGGATGTCATCGAAATAGCTTCTGTCCAGCATCATCACTCCTCACTCATCGCAGCGACACGGTCAAAGCACTTAGGAAGGGTATGGTTCTCCTTCAGCTCAAGCTTGTCGTCCCCTGCAATGGCCCTCGCATCCTCAAGGCTGTACACAGAGCCATCCTCATGGAAGATGCCGTTGAATGTGCCTACTGACCTTGGTCTTGCAAGGTATGCAGGTCTGAGCATCAGGTTCCAGACGAAGTTTCCGGCCTTGTATTTGTGGAGAACAGGTGCAATGGTCTTGTGGTTGGGCCTCATGCCCTTCTTCGTGACCTTGCTGGCCTTGTCGAAGCCCCAGCCGCCCTGTCTGATCTGCTGCCACTCGGTGACCCAGAATGGCTTCCCGTTGATCTCTTCAACGATCTTGCAGCGTTTGAGCTGATGGTCGAGGTAATCCTCGGAAAGAGGCATGTTCTCATGGGTCTGGTAGATGTCGATGTAATCCCCATACAGCAGATTGTCGCTGTAGGTCTCGCAGCCAAGCGTCACAGGAATCCCATGGCTGTAGGATTTGGCCCTCTTGAGAAGGGCGATGGCAAAGAGCTGGTCGTTGACGTTCTTCGGCTCGTTTGTAACCTCAACGGCAAGGATCCTCTTGTCAAAGCGGTACTTCGCCATGAACCAGTCCAGGAACCTGAACGGCTCATGCCATCTTGTGCAATCGTTGGTTATCTCGGTTCCAGGGCTTCTGACGGCATCGCAGGTGAACTGGTCCTTGTCATCCATGGTCTCACGGCTGGGGTCGCGTCCGCAGCACTCGAAGATGGAAGGCATGACCCTGATCCCATAGCCCTCTATGACTGAAAGGTAATCGTCGAAGTTGTCCTCCATGAGCTTCGGGTTCTCAAGCCACAGCTCATAGCTGAGCCAGAGGCGGATGGAGTTTAGGTTGAGCTTTTTCGCAAAGCCCATGTCGCGTACGGCCACTTCGTGGGAGTATTCTTTCCACTGCTGATAGGCGTTGCAGGTCCTCACGGGGATGTAGGCAGCGCCTCTTATATCATCAAAGTATTCTTTTCCGAGTTTCATTTCTCATCCTTTGACTGCTCCGGCGATTCCGGAGACGAAATACTTCTGCAGGCAGATGAAGCAGACGACTATCGGAAGCAAAGTCATCGTTCCTGCCGCAGCCATTCCGGCCCAGTCCGTGGCATAGGCGCCGGAGAAGGCCATCATTCCGACTGTAAGGGTCTTTATTTTGGAGTTGCCCAAGGTGAAGACAAGAGGGATCATCAGGTTGTTCCATGCGTTCATGAAGGTGATGATGGTCACGGTTGAGATGATCGGGCCAGTCATCGGAAGCATGATCGAGAAGAATGTCCTGACAAACGAAGTCCCGTCTATCAGAGATGCCTCATAGAGTTCCCTTGGGACCTGGTCGAAGAAGTTCTTGAACAGGAATATCGAGGCGACCTGCCCTCCTCCAGCCAAGGCGAGGATGACACCGACCCTTGTTCCCATGAGGCCAAGCTTCGTGCTCATCTGCGTCACGGGGATTATCGTCGTCCCGTGCGGGATGAAGAATGTGGCAAGAAGGACCGTCATGTAGAAGGCCTTTAGCTTGAACTTGAACATGGACAGCACGTAGCCGCAGGTTGCACAGCGGATCAGAACAAGTGCAATGGCACCGGCTGTGGTTATCACACTGTTGAGGAAATATCGGCTGAAGCCTCCCTTGCCCCAGGCTGAGATGTAGCTGTCAATAGAGAACCTGTCCGGAATCAGATTGAGACCCTTCTGGAAAAGCTCCGTGCTGGTCTTCATTGAGGCGCTGAGCATCCAGACGAACGGATAGATCCATATCATACAGAACAGAATTAGGACAAAGGCGACAAGATACTGGATGACTGCTTTTCTGCTTAGCGTTTTCTTATTCTCCATATGTCACCTCCTACCTGTCGTTCCTTCGCTTGACGAATGACTGCAAGATCGAAACCACCACGAAGAACAGGGCGAAGATTGTCGCCGCTGCGGACGCGTAGCCCAATCTAGGCACTTTGTCTGTGAATGCCGTGTGATAGATGAACAGCTCTATCGTCTCGGTCGCGTAGAACGGACCGCCGTTTGTCAGTGTGAGCATCAGGTCGAACACCCTGAGCGAATCGCCTATCGTCAGGACAAGGATAATGCCTGCGAAGGACTTCAGCAGCGGTGCTGTGATCCTGAAGAACGTCTGTGTGCTTGAGGCGCCATCAATCTTGGCAGCCTCATAAAGCTCATCTGGAATGCTCTGGAGACTTGCTATCCAGTAGATCAGGGACATTCCCATCCACTTCCAGACCCAGATCAGTCCTCCCGTGAGAAGTGCAGAGTCAAACGATGCCAATAGCCCCTTTGACCTTTCCATAAGGCCTAGAGCTGACATCACTATGTTCACTGGTCCGTACTTCGGATCGAAGATCATCTTCATGACGGTTCCGATAATTGCACCGGTTGTTACGACAGGCAAAAACAGCATTGTCCTGAAGAAGGAGCGCCCCTTGCAGTTCTTCCAGTTCAGCAGCAGTCCGAATCCTAAAGAGATCAGAAACCTCAACGGAACAACGATGAGCATAAAGGTGAAGGTTGCTTTGAGACTCTTGAAGAAGATGTCATCATGAAGCAGTTCCTTGTAGTTGTCAAAACCGCAGAACACTCCAGCACGCTGGAATCCGTTCCAATCCATGAATGACGACACAGCCGTCTGGATTGCCGGATAGATTGTGTACATAAAGTATAGGATCGTATTGGGCAGAAGGAATATGACGATCCATACAAGATTTCGTTTCTTGTAGCTGTTGTTCAATGTGGTCATAGTTGTGTCAAATGAAATCCCTACCCGGCACGAATGCCGGGAGGGTTGAGTTAAATCTTAAAGAGCCTCGTACTTGTCGGAGGTGTAGCTCTCTCCGTATACGAAGTTCGGGAACACCCAGTCGTTGACAGAGACGTTCAGTCCCTTGGCTTGGGCTTTCTGGATGGCCGCATCCCTTTCGGCAGTTATCTGCTTGTTGTACTCATGGAGGGCAGACTCCCAATCCTTGAGTGCACCTGAGAAATATCCCTGCATGATCTGGCACGGAGACGGTGAGATTGTTCTCATGTTCGTCTCGACCTCGATGACAGCTGGGTTCCTGAGGCTT
>CACZJR010000098.1 GCA_902781545.1 uncultured Spirochaetales bacterium
TCTCAAACGGATTGTACAACTGACTCCTCCCTAAAAGTATTATCACTTCAGAGAGGAATATTTTTCTACTCTTCAGTGTCCACTTTTAGAGTAGCAACCTAAAACTGAAAATTTGCCAACCGAGATTGGATTCAGGGACTTACTATTATTAAAAAATGACTTCTCTGTTTTCGACTTTTCTCGGAATATCAAAGCATTCTTCCCAGTCCTTATCCGTGAAATCCAACTCGGATTCAAGTCTCTGCCTTAACTTGCGGCAGCCGAGCTCAAAGGACGATGGTGCATCAGTGCCAGCACATGACATGGTTGCAACAGGCATATCATGAATGGCAATCTTCACTGATTCTCCTCCTTCAGAGAGGTGAAGGTACAGTGGGAGACTTGATTTTAATGTGGCAACTGAACTGCTCTGCATAAGACCATTATTCACTTTTTTGTTCGTAATAACAACTTAATAAATGAATTAGATGAAAAAAAAAGCCTGTTGCTGTGGTATACTTCAGCTCATAAGAGGTATTGCAGATGACAGTAGGGAAATACGTCCTTTGGTTCGTGCTGTGCTTTGCGGCATATGCGGCGGTTTATTTGATTCAGGCTCCGCTCAGAAGAAAGAGCAGGTATGTGCTCAGGATAGTGCTGGTCATTGTGAAGGCGGTCCTGGCCACGGTCCTGGCCTATGTGATCATGGTCGTGCCATCCTGGTTCGCAAGACAGGGCGTGTATCTCACATCGGCTCTTTATGTGGCCCTGTGCGGGGATGTCATATCAGACATCATCATGATTCCTGTCTCCATGATCAGGAAGAACAAGCCGTACCTCAAGTTGAACGCGATAATCAGCCTTGCCGCCACAGCCGCATTCATGTTCTACGGCTTGTTCTGCATGCAGAGTGTCAAGTGCACCGAGATCACCTATAAGTCAGCCAAGCTTACAAAGCCACACAGGGTCGTGTTCATGTCAGACATCCACTACGGCTCCGCCCAGACTGAGTCCGGCGTGAGAATGACACTTGAGAAGGTGAAGGAGCTTAATCCTGATTTCATAGTCCTTGGAGGCGATATAACTGATAATTTCACAGGTATTGAGCAGATGCAGGCCATCTATAAGATGCTCGGATCCCTTGACATCCCTGTGTATTACATCTACGGAAACCATGACCGTCAGTCCGGTCTGGGCACCTCTCAGAGGCAGACATTCACTGAGGCGGAGCTTGAGAGCACCATCACATCCAACGGGATAGCCATCCTGAAGGACGGCTGGGTCAGGATTTCAGATGACCTTATCCTGCAGGGAAGGGAGGACGCCACCGTCCCGACCCGTCTTGAGGTGGCGGATCTTCCGGCCATGCCAGACGGGCCATTCGTGCTGAGCATTGACCACTCACCGTATGAGAAGGCAGACATTATAGAGACAAAGGCGGACCTCCAGCTCTCAGGACACTCGCATGCTGGGCAGCTCTTCCCGCTTCAGTTTGTCTACAACATCGCGGGCTTCAATGCCTACGGCTGGTTCCGCCACGGGGAGACGGACATGTTCGTCTCCTGCGGCTTCTCCGGCTGGGGTGTGCCGCTCAGGACAGAGGAGCGCAGCGAGTATGTGCTGGTGAACCTGCTGCCTGAGAACTGAACCATGCTGAACCGACTATAAATTGTTGTCATATTTATCGTCAAAAAAGTTGTCATATTTATCGGCGCATGCTAAGATGAAGCCATGATGAAAGCTTGAAAGGAGGCCTGTCATGGCATTGCCGGTTGATGTTGCATCACTTGTCTCGGGAAGGAAGGTCGAGTCCTCCAGGATAGAATACAAGGCCTCATGGAATCCTGAGAGCTGCATCCACAGCCTCTGTGCGTTCGCCAATGACCTGGAGAACCAGGACGGGGGCTACATCATCCTCGGAGTGGAGGAGAAAGACGGGCGTCCCGTGCTGCCTCCGAAAGGCATTGATCCGGACAGCGTGGACTCGATCCAGAAGGAGATTCTCAGATACTGCCATTTCATCGAGCCCTTTTATGTCCCCAGGATAGAGGTCTGCGAGTATGAGGGCCGGACACTTCTTGTCCTATGGGCAATGGCTGGCAGCTCCAGGCCTTACTGCGCAAGCAGGAACGTTTACTCCAACCAGCATGACAAGGCCTACTACGTGAGAATAGGGTCAGGGACCATCATCGCTGAATCTGAGCTCCTGAAGCGCCTTTATGACAACTCAAGCACCCTCCCGTTCGATGACAGGGTCAACCCACATGCGGATATCTCCGACCTGAGCTCGTCTCTGATCCTGGAGCACCTAAAGGCAGTGGAAAGCGACCTCTATGAGATTGCATCCGGCATGAGCACACAGGAGCTTGCAGAGAGCATGAACCTCCTCGGAGGCCCGTCTGAGATGCGCATGCCCAAGAACGTGGCCATCCTGATGTTCTCCCGCAAGACCCAGCTTTTCTTCCCCGATGCGGTGATAGAGGTAGTGAACAAACCCGACCCCGCAGGGGAGAACATGGTCGAGAGAACCTTCCGAGGCACCATCCAGGACCAGCTCCAGGATGCCCTGGAGTACATCAGAGGCAGCATCCTGTGTGAGAAAATCACAAAGCCGGAGGGCAGCCTCACGTCAAAGAGGGTCTGGAACTATCCGTACAGGGCCGTCCGGGAGATCCTGGCGAATGCAGTGTATCACCGCGACTACCGGATCCATGCCCCCATCACGGTGACCTGCACGCCCCAGTACATGGAGATCTGCAGCTTCCCCGGCTTTGACTGGTCGATTACAGACGACATGATAAGGGACCTGAACATCACCGCAAGGGGCTATTACCGCAACAGAAGGATCGGAAACTTCCTGAAGGAGCTTGAGCTCACAGAGGGCCGCAACACCGGAATCCCCATGACGGTGCGCTCCCTGCTTGAGAACGGGTCCCAGAAACCGGTCTTCATCAATGATGCTCAAAGACGATGCCTGACAGTCCGCATCCCCGTCCACAGGGACTTCTTCACCTATGGCGATATCCGCCCGCAGGCTTGGTATGCAGGTGAGAGTAAATCCGGCTACAGGACAAGGGGCGAGCTTCTGTCTGAAATCCTGAAGGTATTAGAGCATGAGAGCTGCTCGGCAAGGACCCTCAGTGCAAGACTGGGCTACAGCGGTGTCTCAGCAACTTTCAACAACGCACTTGCCGAACTTGAGAGGCAAGGCCTGATCAGAAAAACAGGAGTGGGGAAGGCAACTCTTTATTCAATAAGTAATAGCTGAGATCAGGAGAAGCGCCTGATCACTGCATCCACGCTGTTCTCTATGGATTCGGGCATGCTCACGCGACCGTCAAAGACCGCCATGTCCTTGAAGCCTATTCCGGTAAGCAGCACGCAGACAGACACATCAGAGCCGAAGCGCTTCTCAAGCATCTCTCTGTCCTTCACAAAGGCTGCCCAGGCAGCGGAGCTGGCAGGCTCGACGAATATGCCGCTGTCATGCACAAGGCTCATCTGAGCGTCCAGGATCTCCTTCTCGGTCACCTGGGTGCACCAGCCGTCATACTCCTTGAGATACTGCACCGCCATGCGTCCGCTTGCCGGGATGTCAACCGAGATTGAGTCGGCGCGCGTGGTTGCCGAGATGCTCTTGAAGACTCCTGTCTCAAAGGCCATGCTGATAGCATTGGACTTCTCGCTCTGTGAGCACACGATATGCGGGATCCTGTCAATCAGGCCTGCCTGCATAAGGTCATAGAAACCCTTGTAAACGCCGCTGATGATGCAGCCGTCTCCCACAGGGACATACACCACATCCGGGACCTTGCGTCCCAGCTGCTCGAAGAGCTCGATCGAGACGCTCTTCTTTCCCTCTATGGTCATTGGATTGTAGGCGGTGTTGCGGTTGATTCCGCCGAAATGCTTTGTGTATTCGATAGAGAGGAGGAAAGCATCATCATAAGTTCCCTTCACCGGAACCACGGTCGCACCGTAGAGCACGCTCTGCATCAGCTTGTTGATGGGGGCGGTCTCGGGGACGAACAGTATGATGTCCAGGCCGTAGGCCGCGCCGGCGCAGCTCATGGCTGCTCCCGCGTTACCTGTGGAGGCAAGGGCAATCTTCTTCTCCCCGAGCGCGAATGCCTGGGCCGCGATCAGCTGGCTTGCCCTGTCCTTGAAGGATCCGGAGGGAAGATATGCGTCCATCTTGCAGAACACATTCTTGAGCCCGATCTGGTCGTTAAGGCGCTTAGGAACCACGATTGGAGTCTGTCCCACAGGATATACTTCCTTATTCGGAACATCATATGGGAAGAAGTCATATATGCTCACATGGTCCTTGGCGGCCAGCTTCCGCAGATCTGAACTGTCATAAATTACCTTGAGATATCCGCGGGGGAACTCGCCCTCGGTCTGCTTTGAGGCGCACTCAGGACACTGGTACATGATCTTGTCGGTCACATACTCCCTGCCGCAGTCAACACACACATACTTGAACTTCATCTCAGCACTCCTTTCCGCCGAAACCTGCAAAACAACAATTTTAGGCGGAAAATCCCTCAGAATCATGCAATTATCACGCAATCAATGCCAAAAAAACAGGGGCCGCGCAACCAGTGCAACGACCCCTGAATCAAAACTTAGGCCAAAACTTCCTTGTTGAAGGCCTCGATCAGCTTGTCGATCTCCGCGGCCATCGGCGGGATTGACTTCCAGTAGTCTCTGTCGTACCACTGGCGGTTGAGCTCCTCGTAGGTCTTGCCCTGCTGCTCGACCCATGTGTAGTACTTGAGGTTGTGCACACGCAGTCTCTCGTAGTATGTCAGCTCAAGTGCATCCTGGATGCTCTGGTGCAGCAGCGCTCCGCTGTGGACGCGGGCAGCCTCCATCTCGGTGAACTTGCCCTGCTGCTCATCAAGCTCGGCAAGACGGGTCTTGTACATGATGGAGCTGTCGGTGCAGATCGTGAAGACCACATCGTCCTCCTCCATCTCGTAGTACTTGGCCATCTTTATGGCGCTGAGCATGTTGCCAATGCCTGAGATACCGAACAGCTGAAGATCATCGATCTGCTTGTCTGAGAGACCGACGACTTCCTTCAGGTACTTGATTCCGGCCGGCTCGTTGAACAGGCGGTAGATGTCCATGCAGTCCTGGTCGTCGATGGCGCAGATCATGTCTGTGTTCTTGACATTGTGGATCCATGGCACGTGCTTGTCGCCTATGCCCTCGATCCTGTGGCCGCCGAAGCCGTTTCTAAGAAGGGTCGGGCACTGCTTTGCCTCACCGGCTGCAATGACCAGGTGCGGGTAGACGTCCTTGAGGTGGTCGCCTGCTGCGAGTGTTCCGCCGCTTCCTGTGGAGGATGCATAGCCGCGAACGTTCTCTGCCTTGACGCCCAGGTTCTTCAGGACCTCGAGGATTGCAGCTCCGGTCACGGTGTAGTGCCAGAGATAGTTCTCGAACTGCTCGAACTGGTTGAAGATGACGATGTGCTTTCCGCGCTCTGCGTCAAGCTCGTGACACTTGTCGAAGATCTCCTTGACGTTGGACTCGCAGCCCGGGGTTGCGATGACCTCGCCGGCTACGGTCTTGAGCCACTCAAAGCGCTCCTTTGACATCTCCGCAGGCAGGATTGCGATGCTCTTGCATCCCAGAAGGGCGCTGTTGTATGCGCCGCCACGGCAGTAGTTTCCGGTTGACGGCCAGACTGCCTGCTGGTTCATGGCATCGAAGTTACCTGTGGCAAGAGCCGGTGCAAGGCATGAGTATGTGGCTCCGACCTTGTGTGCTCCTGTGGGGAAGTACTTTCCCACCAGGGCAAGGATCCTTGCCTTGACGCCGGTCAGCTTCTTGTTCGGCACTTCGATG
>CACZJR010000099.1 GCA_902781545.1 uncultured Spirochaetales bacterium
CGCCGACACCTTCTCTGGCATTGCCATCGAGGGCAACGAGGAAGAGGAGCTCCAGCAGGAGCGCATCGCCGGCGGCGCTGTCGGCGAGGCCACCTCGGTCCTTGAGCCGCTGCACGGCATCACCGATTACTCCGAGGGTGAGTACGCCCCGGTCTACGGCATTGACTGATCGCTTTACACAGCAACAGACCCGCTGCACAAAACGCAGCGGGTCTGTTTTCTTATGTTTCGAGCTTTCCGGTTGCTAAGAAAACACAAAATCCGAACCCTTTTCCCAGTGGGGAGATTGGTTCGGATTTTGTTGGTTTGGTGACCCGTACGGGACTCCCCGCCTGCGGGCTGGCCGGGGCGCGGCTCTGACCTGCCACTGGCAAACGCATGCACATCCATACGGGACTCGGCTGCATTTTGTTTTCCTTTGCGGGAGACAGGAAAACAAAATCAAAGAATTCACCGGTGTGCGCACCGGTTCATGAAGCCGCCCCCGGCGGCTTCGGACATGATTCGAGTCCCATACGGGCAAAAGACAAGCCCCACCGAAGTGGGGCTTGTCTTTTGGCACATCTGCATAAACTTGATACAATGAACAGATTTATAGGGAATCTGTTCATTGTTCTTTTCGATATACACAGATACTATTTGTGGATAAAGAAGGCGTGACAAAACGGACAAAAGGGATCGCTTCTCTGTGGCTGTGTCGATTTTCGGCGACATCCCCTTTTCGCAGTTTGCCGGAAATCGTGTCCGCTGTCTCAAGACAGTCATTGATAACGAAGAGAGAGACCGCCATAACAACCGGGTGTGCAGCGCAGTCACTCTCTGTGCTCCAAGCGCCTGCGAGTTGTAATTCTTTGTAAGTTGCACAATGTCTCCGGACATGGTATAGTAAAGAAAAAGGAGTGAGAGGTGTTGAATCCCTACAGGTCTTTTGCTGTCCTTATCTACGTCACGGATATTGAGAAACAGGCGGTTATGCGCATGTTCGACTGGCATGAGCTGGTAATCGAAGGAGATGACCAGAAGTACATGGAGGCCTTGTTGGACAAGAACGGGAGGAGCCTCCGTGTGATATGTGCCCAGCAGGATGAGATGGGCATGACGGCCAGTGCGACCCTGACCTCAAAGATGGTGCATCACTTCATCCCCGAATACGTGATAATGCCTGGAATAGCCGCAGGAACAGGCGGCATGGGCGGATCCGAAGACCAGGAATACGGTGATGTCCTGTTCGCCACATCTGTCTGGAATTTCTCCAATGGCAAATATGTCTCTCCGAATGAGGCGGAGATTGTATTCGGAGAGGTTGGCTTCAACCCAAGGCCCACAGTTGTCAAGGTTTCAGGGGGTTACATAGATAAAGTCCGTGATTATGTTGAATCCAAGGAAAACCAATATCTGACTCATTTCGGTCCACTGGCCAGCGGAACGGCTGTGGTGGCGAATAAGTCCATCCTCCAGAAGCAGGTCATGACAGCCTTCAATGACACCAAGGGAGTTGAGATGGAGGGCTATGGTGTGGCCTATGCCGCGACCCATGCCATGGAGCCCAAGCCGCATGTCATCATTGCCAAGAGCATTTGCGATTACGCTGATGAGAGAAAGGACGACAAATACCAGAGATTCGCAGCTTACACCAGCTGCGGTCTTGTGAAGGACCTTCTTGAGAGGGTCCTTGAATACACGGGCATCTGAGCTGCAGTCAGGCCCACCTGAAGATCACATCCCTGTCGGTTTTGGGGATGACCCTGCCTATGATCCTGCAGTAGGGCTTGTCCATCTCACGGACAAATGCCCTTGCATCCTCATCGGGCATGAAGAGCAGAAGTCCTCCGGAGGTCTGAGGGTCAAAGGCAATGTCTATCAGGTCCTGCGGAATGCCCGCCTCGAATCTCACCTTGTCAAAGAGATAATCCTCATTGGTGTATCTTCCCTCAGGTATGAAACCGAACGTGGCAAGCTCTCGTGCACCATCTATGACTGGAAGCGCGTTGATGTCGAACTCGATCGTCACATTGGAAGCTGCGGCGCACTCTTGGGAGTGTCCTGCAAGGGAGAAGCCTGTGACATCGGTGGCAGCATGGACGGTGTACCTCCGGGCCGTGTCCCTGGCGGCCTTGTTCAGCCTTGTCATTGAGTCAACTGCGGCATCAATGCTTTTTTGTGATGCCTCTCCGCCCTTTGCCGCGGTGTTCACAATTCCGACTCCAAGCGCCTTTGTGAGAACAACGGCATCACCTGTGCGGGCTCCTGAGTTGGACCAGACATCGCTCTTTCTCATGTAGCCTGTGACGCAGAGGCCGTATTTGGGGGTGGGGTCCGCAATGGTGTGACCGCCTGCTATGACTGCACCGGCCTCCTTGACCTTCGCGATTCCTCCGCGGAGGATCTTGTCCATCACATCAAGCTCGAGACAGGACGGGAAGCAGAGCAGGTTCATGGCCACGGCGGGTTCTCCGCCCATGGCATAGACATCTGAGAGGGCGTTTGCCGCCGCAACCTCGCCGAAGATGAACGGGTCATCCACCATAGGAGGGAAGAAATCCACGGTCTGCACGGACACAATGTCATCTGTCACCTGGTAGACCAGGGCGTCATCAGCGCTCTCAAAGCCCTCAAGAAGCTTGTCGCTTCTCATCAGGGGCAGGTTGTCTATCACCCTGTGGAGCTTCTCCGGCGGCAGTTTCGCTGCACAGCCGGATGTCTTGACCATACTTGTCAGTTTAACGTCAGTTCTCATAGATCTTGATGTATCTGCCGTCCTTCTCCTCGTAGACGGCCTCCAGGTTCTGGTTCAGGTACTCCTCCTTGAACGGGCCGCTGAAAAAGGCGCAGGTCCCGCAGGATGAGGACAGGTTACGGGGAACCGGACGCAATGTGCATCCGGCACCCACGGTTTTCCTGAATAACATGGCACCGTAATGATTGGCGAATGTCGCCACCATCACTTTGTCGCCTTTATCTTCCATTCTCCGTCTTTCTCCTCGGCAACGACATTATACTTCATTGCCTTGAGAAAACGCGAGACATTCTCAAGAGGCGCTCTCTGGTCAACCAGAACGTCAATGCTCTCCGGTTTGTCAGCGATGGCTCTCTTTGTCCTGATGACAGGCTCCGGGCAGCTAAGTCCCCTGCAATCAAGTTCCATATCAGTCCTCCTTCTTCTTTCCGAATGTCTTTGCGCATGCGATCGCAAGCAGGATCACTATGCAGGCCACGACTGCGACCTTTCCGTTCGTGCTGATTCCGCCGACCTTGTAAGCTCCCTCAACGACGCTGTCAGCGCCGCCTGCAAGCCCGAAGTTGTGTGAGATGGCCGCACCGGTCAGAAGTCCCACGACCGTGATGGCGCTGTCGCTGTTTCCCTCTCCGGCAAGAATCAGCTGCCTGAGCGGACATCCGCCGAGCATCGTGCATCCAAGACCGCAGACGAACATCCCGAGGAAGTTCCACACGTGTGCGCTGTGCGCAACCGGCTGGCCTGTGAAGCCGAGCTTGAAGTTTCCGGTTGCCAGGTTCATGATCAGGGCGCAGATGAACAGCGCGATGAATCCTGTGATCAGTGTCCCGTCCTTGAGAAGATATATGTCACGGAATCCGCCGGCCATGCACATCCTGGTTCTTTGGGCCAGAACGCCTACAATGAGGCCCGCGCAGAGCGAGATGACCAGAGGCGCATGCATTGAGCCGGGACCTGACTCCGAGAAGGCGAACAGGGCAGGGGCAATCAGGACCAGAAGCAGCAGGATCACGTTCACGATTGAGATGGCCGCGCCCTCAAGGGGAGCCTGCCTGTGTGACCTTCCCAGAGAGAAGCCCTTTGCCAGGAAGAATGACCCGCATCCGATTCCTGCGGCAAAGCCAAGAAGTCCGATAAGGGCATTGAGGTCTCCTGCTGAGAGCCTGAGCACCATCCTGAACGGGCAGCCCAGGAACGCAAGGCATCCGATCATGACCATGACGCCTATGCAGAAACGCAGCATGGGAGAGGAGCCTCCTCTTGCATTGAACTCCTTTGTGACCAGGCTGATGATGAAAGATCCCAGGACCAGGCCGATGATCTCAGGCCTGACATATCTGACTGGTGCAGCTGTGTGAAGCTTAATTCCTCCGGCGATATCCCTGACAAAGCAGGCGATACAGAAACCCATGTTCTTGGGGTTCCCAAGAAGAACAAGAGCAACAGCGATGATTCCGATTAGTCCTCCCGCGATGGCGAGATTCCTCTTTTCCTTGGAAATTGTCATTTTCCCTTCCTTCCGGATTTCTTGCAACAGAGTGCAACATATCCGCTCCAACTGAAATGCTATCATTGGATTTTCAAAAACACAATGGGATTTGTGCTATAATGGCGCCATGAGACGCATCTACTTGGACAATGCCGCAACCGGTTTTCCGAAGGCCCCCGGTATAGGGGATGTCATTAAGACATTCCTTGAGAGGGACTGCACCAACATAAACAGGACAAGCGGGGCAGGTGAGTTCCCGGTTTTCGACTCCCTGTACAATCTGAGATCGGACCTCAGTGAGATGCTTGGATTCGGCACTCCTGAGAGTGTCTGCCTCAGCAGCGGGGTGACAGAGTCCCTGAACCTGGTCATCAGCGGTCTATTTTCCAAGGATGACCATGTGCTTGTCTCCTCCTGTGAGCACAACAGCGTCATGAGGCCTCTTGTCCAGAGGGGAATCCAGTTCTCCAGGATCCCGTGTGACAAGGAGGGCTACATTGTCCTTGAAGGTGCAAAGGATCTGATCAGGCCAAACACCCGTGCAATGATCATCTGTGCCGCAGGAAATGTGTCAGGTGCCATCCAGGACATAGGAAGGATAGCTCAATTCGCCCATGACAATGGCTTGCCGCTGTTCCTTGATGCGGCTCAGGCCATCCCCTATGTTGACTTTGACATGGAGGCCAACCACATAGCAGGTGTTGTTTTCTCCGGTCACAAGGGACTTCTCGGACCAGAGGGGACCGGAGGCATAGCCCTCAGGAAAGACATTGCCCTGAGCATCCCGCCTCTGATCAGCGGCGGGACCGGAAGCCAGAGTGACAGCGAGGATGTCCCCGTGACGCTTCCTGACAGGCTTGAGGCAGGAACACAGAACCTGCCCGGTCTCCTTGCCCTGGCTGAGAGCGTCAGCTATGTCAGGAAGAACCTCAGGGCAATCAAGGAAAACGAGAGGCGCATGACTGAGCTCCTTTATGAGGGACTTTCATCCATAAGGGGGCTGAGGATAGTGGGGGCACCCCTTGACAGGCCAAGGACATCGGTGATCTCGGTTGTGTCGGACAAGATGGACATAGCAGAGATATCTGCCCAGCTTAGTGAGCGATACGGCATTGAGACCAGGGTGGGGATGCACTGTTCCCCCTCAAGCCACAGGAGCCTTGGCACATTCCCCGGGGGAACGCTTCGCTTCTCACCGGGACCCTTTACCATGAAGGATGAGATTTTTCTCACAATCGATGCCCTGCAGACCATTCTGGGCCGCTGACAAGACTTGTAATTGAAGGGTATAATGTGCGGAGAGAGGAGTACTTTATGTTTGCAAACGTACCGGAAGTGAAACCAGGAATCATCGCAGTTTCAAGAGACTGCTTTCCGATCAGCCTTTCAGAGGCAAGAAGAGAGGCTGTTGTCAAAGCCTTTGGAAAGGGTCTTTACGAGTGTCCTGTG
>CACZJR010000100.1 GCA_902781545.1 uncultured Spirochaetales bacterium
CATCCTAAGTATGCTACCGAACTCACGTCTTTGCAAAACTCAGGAGGTCACTTCATATTGTCTAGCTTGCGGCAGGCTTCCTCTTCTTGCCGCTGAGCCACCAGACGCCCAGGTAGCACAGAGGGGTGTCCAGCAGGGCGAAGACCACCTTGAAGAGCCAGTAGGGCAGGATCAGCGAGAAGATGTAGCCGGTGGTGAACTTGGGGGTCAGGTGCCAGAAGGCGACGAACTCAAAGATCGTGGTGTCGATCAGCTGGGAGACAATGGTGGACATGTTGTTGCGGATCCACAGGTGCTTTCCCTTTGTGATCTTCCCCCAGAGGCTGAACATGAACACGTCAAGCTGCTGGGCGACCACAAAACTGATCAGCGATGCGATTGTCATTCTAAGGGATGAGCCGAATACTGTGGCGTACTGCTCCTGGAGGTCCCAGCTCTCATTGGGCCTGATGGCGATGCAGAGGCTCATCATCAAAAACAGCAGTACCAGCATGATGGTGGCCATGTTGACGAAACGGGAGGCTTCCTTTCTTCCGAAAACCTCACCGATTATGTCTGTGGTAAGGAACAGAACCGGTACAAAAAAGATGCCTACAGATACCCGGACTCCAAGGATAGTTGTGATTTTTGTGCCTAATGTGTTGACCATGACCATCGAAGCGACAAACAGGGCAAAGAGAAAATCGCGTTTCTGATAGAGTCTTGAATCACTTCGGTAATCTAGTTCCGTCATAGCATACTCCCCGTGAAAGAATAACATGGATGAGGAATATTGTAAATGCGACAGCCGTCAGGCCTGCACGCAGGTGATGCCGCTCTCATCGATGTCCCAGGATGCAAAGCGTATGCCAGCCTGAGATGCGAATGCGAATGAATTAGTCAGGTGTGCCGCCACATCCTTGGGCCTGTGGGCGTCTGAGTTGGTGACTATCTTCAGCCCCTCGTCTCTTGCCATCTCCCAGAACTCACGTACCGGATAAGGGTGCCTGGGACCGTTCTCCGTCTCGACTATCTTCTTGCGCAGTCCGTTGTCGTTGATCTCAAGGGGGATGTCGCAAGCTTTCGCGCACTGGATGATGTCCCTGGATGCTGCCCTTGCGTCTGCATCCCAGTGCCTGTAGCCTGCAAGGAAGAGATCCGGATGGCAGCCGAACAGAAAGAGTCCTGATCTCAGGGCGTCTGTGTAGAGCCTCACGTATTCAAGCATATGACCTACCGGCATGTCGTTGATGTACTGGATGAACTTCTCCCTGCCGTCAGAGGGGTCGACCATGTGGTGGATTGAGCAGCAGAGATAGTCGTAACCTCTCTCACCGAGAAGGCCGTCCCTGTAGAAGGACTCCTCGTCGGGCAGCCAGTCACATTCGGCGCCCAGGAGGACCCTGATGTCCGGGTCATTCATCTGGGCTCTGACATCTGCCTCATAGAAGGGGAGGTCCGGGTAGTCCATGCGGTTTCCTTTCTGGTATTCCCTGTCCGGAAGCGGACAGTGCTCGGAGAAACCAAGGACCTTCAGGCCGTCTTCCTTAGCACGGCTTACGAACTCGGCGATGGTGCCTGTTCCGTGCTTGCAGTAGAAGGAGTGGGTATGAAGATTGACAAGTGACTGATTGTAAAGCATTTTTGTCTCCGCACAAGAGTACTACATTCGGGCGAACGTGTCACCAGCAAGACAATTGTCCTTGTAAGGTGACATCCGTGATGATAGACTATATTTTAGAAAAATCTGGTTTCACGGGAGGCACCATGGATTATTTGAAGGAATACAGGCGCTGGCTTGAGTGTGCTCCGGCTTTCAAGGCCGAGCTCGAGGCAATGGATGAGAAGACAATCGAGGATGCCTTCTACAGGGATCTGGAGTTCGGGACCGCAGGACTCAGGGGCGTTCTGGGTGCGGGAACCAACCGCATGAACGAATATGTGGTTGCCAGGGCATCTCAGGGACTTGCCAATTACGTCAATGCCTCATCTCCTGACAACAGGACCATAGCGATAGGCTATGACAGCCGCATCAAGAGTGATGTGTTCTCAAATGTGGCCGCAGAGGTCTTTGCCGCAAGCGGGATAAAGGTATATCTCTATCCGGTTCTGATTCCGGTTCCGTGCGTGTCATTCGCAGTCAGGTATTTCCACTGTGCCGCAGGCGTGATGGTGACTGCCAGCCACAACCCGTCAAAGTACAACGGCTACAAGGTCTACGGACCTGACGGATGCCAGATTACCGATGACGCTGCAAATGCAATTCTGGCGGAGATTGAGAAAACAGACACCTTCAATGATGTGAAACATGGAGATTTCAAAGCCTTTGTTAAGTCAGGGGCCATCGAATATATCGGAGAGGACTGCTACAGCGCCTTCATCGCAGAGGTCAAGAAGCGCAGTGTTCTCTTCGGGGACAAGATCGACAAGGACGTGGCCATTGTCTACTCACCGCTCAACGGCGCAGGACTCAAGCCGGTGCTCAGGGCACTGAACGAGTCAGGCTTCACCAACATCAGCGTTGTCAAGGAGCAGGAGCAGCCTGACGGGAACTTCCCGACATGTCCTTATCCGAACCCGGAGATCAGGGCCGCACTTCAGCTTGGTCTTGAATATGCCGCACGCCTGAACGCGGACCTGATGCTTGCAACAGACCCTGACTGTGACCGTGTGGGAATTGCCGTGCGTGACGGAAATGAGATGAAGCTTCTTACCGGAAACGAGACTGGAATGCTTCTTCTTGATTATATCTGCTCACAGCGCAAGGCACACAACCAGATGCCGTCCGATCCTGTGTTCGTCAAGACAATCGTCACATCCGACATGGCGCAGCGCATTGCCACAAAGTACGGGGTGCGCACCATCAACGTGCTCACTGGATTCAAGTATATCGGAGAGCAGATCGGGCTCTTGGAGGCCAAGGGTCATCCGGAGAGCTACATCCTGGGCTTTGAGGAGTCCTACGGATATCTTTCCGGCCCGCATGTCAGGGATAAGGATGCCGTGAACGCCGCGTTCCTCATCTGCGAGATGTTCGCCTTCTACAAGACACGCGGCATATCACTTCTGGACAAGCTCAACTCCCTCTATGCTGAGTACGGCTACTGCCTGGTCACCCAGCACTCCTATGAGTTCCCGGGTTCTGCCGGCTTTGAGAGGATGAAGGAGATCATGGACAGCCTGAGAAAGGTTCCCATTATCTCAATCGCAGGCAGAAAGGTCCTTCAGATAGTGGATTACGGAAAGGGTGTGGACGGGCTTCCGAAGTCAAATGTCATCAAGTTCGTCCTTGAGGGGGACTGCTCAGCCATAATCCGCCCGTCAGGAACGGAGCCCAAGATCAAGAACTACTGCACCGTCACCGCCGCAGACAGAGCTGCCGCGGAGAAGGTGGAGAAGGTTATTGTAGACGAGTTCGAGAAGATCTTCGGGGTCTGATCAGGAGAAGGGTTCATCCCTCGGCGGGGATGAACCTTGATCCGTCACCTTTGATCCTGCCCTCACGCTCAAGGGCGTGAAGCACGGATGTGAACAATGTGTCCTTGCTCTGAGCCTCAGAGACCGTGTATGATCCGGTTTTCTCCATTGTACCCATGATGTCTCTCACTATCTCCATCTCAGGAAGGCTGCTGTTTCTCATGAGGCTTCTGTGATGGGATGCAAGGCTATGGGCTACCGGCTCAAGAAGGGCAGTGAGGTCCTCCGTGCATTTGAGATATACGGCGTTCTTGTCCTCTGTCCCCGAGTTCCTTGATACAATCAGGGCAACGACAAGGCCGTCTCTGACAATCTGATATGCCAGGACATTCCTGTCCTTGAAGGCGCGTCTTCCGAATGACAGGCCGGTTTTGCCTCTCAGAGCTTCTGAGAGCTCCTTTTCCAGCATTGCCCCATCCTGATCAAAGAGATCAGAGCCCGCGCAGAAGAGGTCTTTGTCTACAAAATAGGTGTAGTAGGTCTTGGAGAAGCCGCGCCTGAAGGACCCAAGTCTGCTGTCAAGTGCAAAGGCGGCAAGGGCTGCTGTAAGAAGGCCGTTTCCTGAGAGTAGAGTCCTTCCGTTTGCGGTAGAGACCGGGATGATCACATGGCCCGAGGACTCGAACCCGATGGCAAGATCCTCTAGGTTACAGTTGCAGATCCATTTGTCTCCGACATCGGTGATCACAGAGCTGCTTCCGAAGCTCTCGGAGAACGAGACAGATGCCATGATGTCTGACTCAAGCGTGCAGACGATGTGTCCTTTGCCCCGGCTCTTTCTGCTCAGAAGCCCCATTATCAGGAAGGCCTCCTCGTCTCCGTCATAGACCTTGACGGTGTCTGATGGAACATCATACTTGAGAAGCATGCCCCTGTCCCCGTCTCCGTCAGTGACAATCCCATAGGACTCAGGATTCTCAAACAATGCCCTGATTATCCTAGGAGCATATGGAATCTGCAGCCTTGTGTAGTATTCATGACCTTCAATCTCTGCAACACCGCAGCTGCGGTTTATGTTGTGGCCCTCAGGGTCGGCGGAGATTCTAGTGAAGACAAGGCCGTTCCTGGTGAAGAACATGTCGGCATATCTTGTCCATGCTCCGGCGGCAACATCCAGTATGAAATGCATGTTTCTCATGTCCCTCACGGGAATGTTGTCCTCAAGCATCTTCAGGATCATGTCTGCAGGATCCTCAAGATGTATGTTTCCGGCACGTTCTTTTGCAGGTCTCTCTTCTGCCTTTGCTATCTCCAGCATGATGGAGGAGAGCCTCAAATCTCCGAGCTCTCCCTCGGGCAGAAGTTTCTTACCCTCATAGAAGAACTTGATACCGTTCTGGTTTGAGGGGTTGTGGCTGGCAGTGAGCATCGCGGCCCCGAGGCAGCTGTTTTCCAGCTGATACTGGGGGACTGCCGCGGTGGGAACCACGCCCAGATAATCCACCCTGGCACCTGTTGATGCGAAGGCGTTGTTCATTGCGTTAACAAAGGCATTGCCTGTGACCGAGTCCCTTCCGTCGGAGCCTGTGACGTAGGAGCTTGATGGTGTCCCTCCTATGAGCCTCACAAAGGCCCTTACTGAGAGATCAATCAGAGCAGGCGTTATTACAGCCTTCTTCTTGAAAAGGACAAGCGCGTCCATGTAGGACAGATCGGCGGTGTCGGTTTTTCCCCTTATGCCGTCTGTCCCGAAAAAGTTCATGCCCTCCAGATTCATGGCTCAGCCCATCCTGACTTCCACGAAGTGCTTGGCACCGTCACATGCTGAGAGCGGGATGACATTGCCGTCAATCTCCTGTCCGTCAAGGATCAGTTTCTGCACTCCTCGCTGGACGCCTGTGCTGTTGATGTACTTGATGCTGAACTCGCTTCCCCTGAAGTTCCTGACCGCGGTGAATTTCTTCCAGCTTGAAGGAACACACGGGTCAATGATCAGGCCTTCATAAGAGGGGCGCAGGCCGAAGATGTTCTCGCACAGGACGCGCTCTCTTGTCGGAGCTGTTCCTGTAAGCCATGTGTGGCCTGCCTTGCCGTAGTCACAGCTTGCGGGACTGCACACATACTCCGGGAACACGAACGGCTCTGCGGAGTAGTTGAACGGATCATCCTTAGCAAGGACTGCAGGCA
>CACZJR010000101.1 GCA_902781545.1 uncultured Spirochaetales bacterium
AACGAAGAAGCTAAATCCAGTTACAAGTACAAGAAAATCAGGAACAAAAAAGAAGGGGTGTCAGAAAGCCCTTGAACTCAGACTTTCTAAACACCCCCTTCTATAATGCAGGAATCTATCAGAGATTCGGTGCAATGACATCGTCGAATGATGAGTTGTCATCACCGTCGACGAAGATGATGTCATAAGCGCTTCCGATCTTGTCCAGCTCCTCAACTGCCTCAGCCTTGGAGAGGAACGGGATGATCGCGACTGTCCTGCCGTTGATCTCGAATGCATCACCTGTGCCTGCGAGTGAGACAAGCACGCTGTTGACGTCTGCCTTTGTGATGGCGTATGTGATGTCGTAGAAACCCTCCTTGGCGCTGTCATACTCGATTCTGGCGCGCTGAATCGGATCTGTGGCATCAAAGGAATTGATCTCCTGGTCAACAGGAACCTCGACTGTCTTGATGACAGGCTCTGTCTTCGGAGACTTGGCAGGAGCCGGCTTCTCGGCCGGTTTCTCAGCGGGAGCCTCAACAGGTGCCTTTGCCGGAGCTGCCTCAGGAGCAGCTGCCACAACGACCGGACGTGCTGACTGGTTAGTGACGATTGTGGCGAGATTGCTGATTGCGTCACAGAGCTTGTCGATCTTCTCCTCAAGCGGGGAAGGACCTTCCTCATAGTACTCTTCCTCAGGATACTCATCGGTGGAGTACTTCTCATAGTCGTCCTGATCGTCTTCCTCTTCCTCATATGACATCATGTCTGTCATCTCGTCAAGCTTGTTGACAAGTGCATAGATGGCGTCAACAACAGGTGCATCGGATGCAGAAGGAGCTGCGGCGGCAACTGCGGCAGGAGCAGGGGCTTCTTCTCCGGCCTCTTCCTCGGCAGGCTCTGCTGTTTCTGCAGTCTCCTCGGCTGCTGGCTCTGCTGCCTCCTCAGGAGCAGGCTCCTCTTTGGGGGTCTCCTGGGAATCAAAGATTGAGAAGAACTGCTCGTTCTCCTCAGGAGTGACTGTCTCCTCTGCAGGTTTCTGAGCTGAAGGATCATCAGCCGGAGCCTCAAACAGCTGCTTGTCGTAGGAGTTCGGCGGAAGCTTGTCCTCTTCATCCTCTTCGTCGTCACGGCTGTTTGCAATCATCGAGGCAATGACAATGAGGACAACACCGACAAGAAGCGGGAACACCTTTACGGCGATCTCATAGATCTTGTACTGGACATCTACGTCGCCGTTCGGACCGTTCGTATATGCCGGGAGCAGGAACCTGATACCTGCAAATGTCAGACAACCAAGAACAATCAATGTGATGATGATGGTTAAAATCACAGACTTGGAGCTTCTCTTTTTACTCATTGTTATCCCCCAAAAGCTTGAGATAAGCACTTTTTCAAAATGATTTATAACGTTATTATATACCAAAGAAACTACGATGACAAGAAAGTTGATAATTCTATTTCTAGTTTTAATGCTCTGTACTGCCAGCTTGATATCCTCATTTCTCGGAGAGCGGGGAATTATCGTTAATAACCAGCTCAAGAGGCAATTGAAATCCAATGAATATGAGCTTGACAGGAGCGACATGGAGATAGAGAACCTGCGCCTGCAGGACCAGGAGCTGTCAACTGAGGACGGATCGCGCTCCACCGCAATGAGTTTCGGGTATCAGGTTGAGGGGGATGACGTCCATGTGTTCGAGACAGAAGATGTGGTGAAGGACATTCCTGCCTCCAGCAGCGCACAGGAGAGTGATGAGAAGGAAAAGCAGTTCAAACCCTGGTCAATTTCCTTCATCTTATTGATTTCATTTTGTTCTTCATTTATTATCACTCTCATAGTCTGGCTGTTTACTAGAAACAAGGGGGATTCTGATGATTCTCAACAAGAGGAATCCGGAAACTTTGGAAACAATTTCAACATTGATTAGCGACGGAGGCGTCGCCATCCTCCCGTGTGATACCATCTACGGTCTTTGCGCAGCATATGAGATAGGCGAGAAGGCCCTTATGGACCTCAAGGGCAGGGATTCCAGCAAACCGTTTCTAGTGCTTGCGACAATCGAGCAGGCAAAACAGATGTGTGATAGCATTCCCCAGGACATACTCGATGCCTGGCCTGCGGCCCTTACGGTAATCCTCAACAAGAAGAACGGCGGGACCATAGCGATCAGGGTTCCCAATGACAGTTTCCTCCAGGACCTGCTCAGGATGGCGGGTACCCCGATTTATTCAACCAGCGTGAACATCGCAGGTGAGCCCTCGCTGCACAGCCTCAGTGCCATATGCAAGCGTTTCGAGGCCCTGGTTGATGTTGTTGTACGCGGAGATGAGATGCAGGGAAAGGTTCCATCCACGCTAATTGATGCCACAGTAAAGCCTTACAAGCTGGTCAGACAGGGCCTTTATGATGCAACTGCCCTGATCAGAGGCTGACCGATACCCCTTCATTAACAAGAATAGAGCTCACATCAATGATGATTGAGAGCAATATGCACACCACCATCCTGACCAGGCACCAGATTATTGTGCCCCACTTGAGCTCGTGGTCGGCAATGGCGATGAAAAGGGCAATCAAGACAAGCATCAGAGACAGAGCGGTGACGGTCCACGCCACGACATTTGCACAGACAACTATGCCGCTTAGGAACTCACTCTTGAGCTCAAACCAGAAAGACGCGAGGTAAATGCCTGCAAATAGCAGGAAAACCATGAATACATAGTTCATTATGGTGTTGGTCAGATCAAATACCCGTCTTCTTTGAAGCATACTCAAATGATATCAGAAAGCTCCTCATTGGTGAAGTTAAATGCCTGCCTCTTATTTATGTTGCCAATTCCTCAATCCGGGCTTATGATAATTACATCAATATAAAAATCAAGGGGCAAAATTATGGAAAATGTAAATAATCGTCTCGAGAAGCTCGGACTGCAGGCTGCAGACATCCTCATCCCTCGCAAGGATGTGGATCTGACAAAATGGGCTGTGGTGGCATGCGACCAGTTCACATCCGAGAAAGACTACTGGCATGATGTGGAGAAGACTGTCGGAGACGCTCCCTCGACCCTCAAGCTCATCTTCCCTGAGTGCTATCTGGATGACGGTGATGACGAGAGACGCATCAATGACATAAACAAGACGATGAAGGAATATGTGGATGCAGATCTCTTCAAGACATACAAAAACTGTTTCTTCCTTGTAAGAAGGACCTGCGGCTCCGCCTGCAGGTGGGGTCTGATGGCTGCCCTTGATCTGGACAGATACAGCTGGGAGAAGGGCTCCACTAGCCTTATCAGGGCAACAGAGGGCACAATCCTTTCAAGAATCCCGCCCAGAAAGAAGATCAGAAAGGATGCTCCGCTTGAGATCCCTCACATCATGGTCCTGATAAGCGACAAGGAGAAGAGCGTGATTGAGCCGCTTGCGGCACAGTCAGGCAAACTTGAGAAGGTCTATGACTTCGAGCTGATGAAGAACGGAGGTCACCTTGAGGCATGGGTGGTGGATTCCGATTCCCTGAAGAGCCAGGTGGCAACTGCTTTTGAGAAGCTTGATGCCGCACTTGACCCGAAGAACCCGCTTCTCTTTGCCATGGGAGACGGAAACCACAGCTTCGCCACTGCCAAGAGCTGCTGGGAGGACATCAAGGCCACACTCACGGAGGAGCAGCGCAAGTGCCATCCTGCAAGGTTCTGCCTCGTGGAGCTTGAGAACATCTTTGATCCTGGTCTTGTGTTCGAGCCGATCCACCGCGTGCTGTTCAACGTGCCGGAGTCGGTTTTCCTTGAGGAGCTGAGAAAGAACGCATCTGCAGTCGCCGAGGAGAAAGTAGGGTGCAGGAACTGCATAGCCAGGGAGATCGCAGACCAGAGCCAGCAGCGCTTCGGCTACTGTACCTCGGACAAACATGTTGTTGTGACTTTGAAGGATCCGTCGGCCAACATCGCCGCGGGAACGCTGCAGAAGGTCATCGATGAGCTGATCAAGAAGGGCTACAACGTGGATTACATCCATGGCGCCGATGTCACGGACAAGCTCGGAAGCGAGAAGGGCAACATAGGCCTGTTCCTTCCTGCAATAGACAAGGCCACATTCTTTGACACCATCATCAAGGACGGCGCACTGCCCAGGAAGACCTTCAGCATGGGTGAGGCGAACGAGAAACGTTACTACATGGAGGCCAGGGCAATCAGGTAAATCTGTTGCGCTTTGTTGTTTTTTCCGGAATCGGCTGAAGTGCTCTTCTCATAAGGCTGAATATCTGCTATTTTGCAATTTAGAAGTTATGGAGGAGCACCGATGCTTGAGAGATTCATCATGACGGATTTCACTTACATCCAGGAGCATCTCCTTTTGAAAGTCAATCATTTCTGATTGGCTTTTTTTTTAATTCATTGCTTTGCACAGGAGGCAATTTATGGCAAAACAGGAGCCTATCAGGGATGCCAGGCAGCTCGGCACACCCAAGATGCTCGTTCTGGGAATGCAGCATCTGTTCGCAATGTTCGGAGCAACTGTACTTGTTCCGATCCTTGTCAATTCCTATGGTCTTCCGCTTTCAATCCAGACAACTCTGCTGATGGCCGGCCTTGGAACTCTCTTCTTCCACCTCATGACCAAGTTCAAGGTACCAGCCTTCCTCGGTTCATCATTCGCATTCCTCGGCGGTTATGCCGCGGTTGCGGCTCTTGACTCAGGAAAGTACGCCGCTATGTCAGCTGCCGAGAAGCTTCAGTACGCAGGTGGCGGAATTGTCGTGGCAGGTCTTCTTTATGTTGTCCTTGCGCTGATAGTCAAGCTTGTCGGAGTCAAGAAGGTAATGCGCTTCCTGCCGCCGATCGTCACAGGTCCTATCGTCATCCTGATCGGACTTAACCTGGCACCGTCTGCAGTCAACAACGCATCAACATGTTGGTGGCTGGCACTGATCGCAATGGTCGTGATTGTGGTTGCCAACATCTGGGGCAAGGGAATGATCAAGATCATCCCGATCCTGCTCGGTGTTGTGATCTCTTATATCATTGCCCTGATTGCAAATGCATTCGGAGCAACAACAGCTTCCGGAGCTCCGCTTATTGATTTCTCTGCAGTAGCAGGAGCAAAGATCATCGGACTTCAGCCGATGTTCACAAACTTCAAGGGCACGATCTTCAAGTTTGACATCACATCAATTCTGGTCATGGCCCCGATCGCAATCGCATCCATGATGGAGCATATCGGTGACATCTCAGCCATCTCGGCAACAGTAGGCCAGAACTTCATCGAGGATCCGGGTCTCAACAGGACACTTATCGGAGACGGACTTGCAACATCAATCTCCGCAATGTTCGGCGGTCCTGCAAACACCACATACGGTGAGAACACCGGTGTCCTGGTCCTTTCCAGAGTTTATGATCCGAGAGTCATCAGACTTGCCGCGATCTATGCGATTGTCCTGTCATTCTCACCGGCATTCGCAGCATTGATCAACTCGATGCCTGCCGCGATCATCGGAGGAATCTCATTCATCCTCTACGGTATGATCTCCGCAATCGGTGTCAGAAATATCGTCGAGAACAGGGTTGACTTCTCCAATTCCAGAAACCTCAT
>CACZJR010000102.1 GCA_902781545.1 uncultured Spirochaetales bacterium
AGATCTTGACGGCTACAACGACCACCGCATTGTTATGGCCGCCAGTATTGCGGCATGTGCAACATCGGAGTCGATCATAATCACCGACTCCGAAGCCATCTCCAAATCCTGTCCATCCTTTTTTCAACAGCTGACACAAATAGGGGGTATCGTTCGTGACCTATGATTTTGGCAAAAACATAAAACTTTCGGTCTATGGCGGCTCCCATGAGCCCTCTGTCGGTTTCTCGTTGGATGGTCTGCCTGCCAGGTCCGTCATCTCTTTGGAACGCTTGCAAGCGTTTCTGGACCGTCGCGCACCCGGTCGAAACGCTTATACCTCCTCTCGTAAAGAAGCGGATTGCCCTGTATTTGTAAAGGGCCTTCATGATAATACCCTTACAGGGGAGACCCTGATAGCCCAGCCGATTGAGATATTGAAGGGAGACAACAGCTCAAGCATGCTGAAGGCAAGGGTTCTTCCTGACGGTATTGACCGGAGCATACCGGTCTCATCGATATTCAAGGTGACTGTCCTCAGATGGATTCTGAGCTGAACTCCCTCTCGTACTCGTCGGACTTCTCTATCCACTGAAGCTCAAGGTCATTCTTCTGATTCTCAAGGTCCTCTTTCCTCTTGGCCAGATCTGCGATCTTCTGGACGTTGCTGTAGTTCTCATGAAGATTCATCAGGGCATTAACCTCAGCTATCTTGACCTCAAGGTCATCGACACTGTTCATCAGGGCCTCTATCTCCGCTTTGAGCTTGTTACGTCTGTTGCGTATCCTGTTGGCCTCTGCCCTGTCAGTCACCGGGGCCTTCTGCTGGGAGAAGTCAAATGAGGCCTTGAACTCGCTGTCACGCTCGGCCTGGCTCTTCGGTGCCTTCAGGACCTTCGCCGCCTTAGGTGCATCGGCCTCAATGCCCAGCCTCTCATCGAGCTTCCACTGGAAATAATCATAATCCCCGTTGAAGAACTCCGGATCTCCGTCGGACAGATAAAGGATCCTGTCGGCTATTGCCCGGATGAAGTATGCGTCATGGCTGACGAAGATGATCGTCCCCTTGTAGTTCTGGAGGGCCCTGAGGAGCATGTCCTTCGAGTTGATGTCCAGATGGTTCGTCGGCTCGTCAAGGATCAGAAGGCTCGCAGGCTGCAGCAGTATCTTAAGAAGCGCCAGGCGGCTTCTCTCCCCTCCTGAGAGGACCGATGCCTTCTTCAGGATGTCATCACCTGAGAAAAGGAACGACCCCAGGGCATTGCGGATGGAAGCCTCAGTTCCGTATGCGCTGACCTGGTCGAACACGGTGCCTGACATGTCCAGGCTGTCTGCAGTGTCCTGGGCATAGTAGCCCACCTTCACTCCGGTTCCGAGTCTGGCCACGCCGTCAAAGTCCGGATCCTGCTGGGCAATGATCCTCAGAAGCGTGCTCTTTCCTATTCCGTTGTGTCCGGTCACTGCAAGGCGCTGGCCCTTGGTGACAATCATGTCAAAGTCATTGAACACGACCTGGCTTCCGTAGCGCTTTGTCATGTGCTCTATGACAACCATGTCATTGGGACTGTGCGGTGGCTCAGGAAAGCTGAAATGCAGCGTTTTCAAGTGGCTTGGCACGACTACAGGCTCTATTTTGTCCAGCATCTTGATTCTGCTCTGGACCTGCTTGCTCTTGGTCGCCTTGTATCTGAAGCGCTCTATGAACTGCTCGGTGCGCTCTATCTCCGCCTGCTGGCGCTTGTACGCAGCCTCAAGCTGCTCGATCTCCAGACGTCTCTGATTCTCATAGAAGGTGTAGTTTCCGCTGTACCTTGTGAGCCTTGCGTTGAACAGCTCATAGACCTCGTTGACGGTGTCATCCAGAAAGCCCTTGTCATGGCAGACAAGGAACACCGAGCCCTTGTACTTCTTCAGAAAGCTCTCAAGCCAGAGGCGTGCCTCGATGTCAAGGTAGTTGGTAGGCTCATCAAGCATCATCAGGTCCGGGCTCTCACACAGGACCTTGGCCAGCGCAATGCGCATCTGGTAGCCGCCGGAGAACTCATTGCACGGGCGGCCCATGTCATTTGACGTGAAGCCAAGACCTTTGGCAACGGCATAGATCTGCTGCTCGCGGTCGTAGTATGAGGAATCCAAAAGCTGCTCCTGAAGCTCGTTGAGCTCCTCGAGAAGCTCAGCAGAATGCTCTGTGACCAGAAGGCCCTCGATCTCATGCTGGCGCTCGAGGTTCTCAGAGAAGCGCTCAAAGCCCTTCTCTATCTCCTCGTAGACGGTATTGCCCCTAAGGACGATGTCACTCTGGGGAAGATAGGACACGCGCATCCCCCTGGTCTTTGTCACCTGGCCGCCGTCACATGGCATGAGGCCGGCGATGATCTTCATCAGCGTGGACTTGCCCTCCCCGTTTCCGCCTGCAAGGGCCGCACGGGCGGGCTCACCGAGAGTGAGTGACACGTTATTGAGCAAAGTCCTGTCCCCGAATGAGAGATCTATGTTCTGAACCTGAAGGATTCCCATGGCAAATCATTTTTATCACGACAGACAAATCATGTCCACCACATGCGGCACTTGAACAATTGCCGCCGTTTCTATAATATAGGAACCACTGTGCGTATGCGCAGAATCTCCGCTGGTCCTGAGGCCATGGCAGAAGCCTTGGATAAGGACGCAGTGAGAAAAAGTGCTGGGGACGGATGACAAAGAATAATCCGTCGCAATGTTAGGAGTCAGAAATGGCAGTAGTAACAATGAAGAGTCTGCTTGAGGCAGGCGTTCATTTCGGTCATCAGACAAAGAGATGGAATCCCAAGATGGCCAGTTTCATTTTCTCAGAGAGAAATGGAATCCACATTATTGACCTGCAGAAGACATCTGCATGCATCGTCGAGGCTTACGAGGCAGTCCGTGCCGTCGTCAAGCAGGACAAGCCGGTTCTTTTCGTCGGAACCAAGAAGCAGGCTCAGCAGGCAATCGAGACAGAGGCAAAGCGTTGCGGCATGCCTTATGTGAACAACCGCTGGCTCGGTGGTATGCTCACAAACTTCGCAACAATCAAGAAATCAATCGCAACTCTCAAGAAGATCGAGAAGATGTCCGTTGACGGAACATTCGACTCACTCACAAAGAAGGAAGTCGCGATTCTCACAAAGCAGAAGACAAAGCTTGACAAGAACCTTGGCGGAATCAAGGACATGACAGAGCTCCCCGGAATCATCTTCATCATCGACACCCGCAAGGAAGCCCTTGCTGTCGCAGAGGCAAAGAGACTCGGAATCCCTGTCGTAGCAGTCGTTGACACAAACTGTGACCCGACAGACATCACCTACCCCATCCCGGGCAACGATGATGCAATCAGGGCTATCAGCCTGTTCGTCGAGATCATCGCAAACGCAGTCTGCGATGCCGACACAGAGACCGGAATCCAGATCATCGAGTCTCTCCCCGCAACTGAGGAGGAGACAGCAGCCCTTGAGGCCCAGGCAGTAGAGGACAAGGACGCAGAGGCTGAGGAAGCCGAAGAGGACAAGGAGTAAGATATGGCAACAATCACAATGGATATGATCAAGGCTCTCCGTGAGATCACACACGCAGGTATCATGGACTGCAAGAAGGCTCTCCAGGAGTCTGACGGTGATTTCGACAAGGCCGAGGAGTACCTCAAGAAGGTCGGTCTGGCAGCAGTCGAGAAGAGAGTTGACCGTGCAACCGACAACGGCAGAGTCACATTCGTCGTGGCAGAGAAGAAGGCCGTCATGGTCGAGGTCACCTGTGAGACCGACTTCGTCGCAAAGAACGAGCAGTTCAAGGAGCTCGGCGAAAAGCTCTGCGTCATGGCAATCGAGAACGGCTACACAGAGCCCAACGATGCAATGCAGGCAGTCGTCAACGAGCTGATCGCCACAATCAACGAGAACATGAAGGTCAAGAGACTTGTCGCAGTCGACATAGCAGCCAATGAGTTCGTCATGGGTTACAACCACGCTGACGGGAACATCGGTGTTCTGGTCAAGTTCGCAGCCTCCAACGCTGACGCTTTCAAGTCAGAGGCTTTCAAGACATTCGCATTCAACACAGCAATGCATGTCTGCGCAGCTTCCCCGATGTATCTCTGCGATGCCGATGTCCCCAAGGACTACGAGGCAAAGCAGCTTGAGATCTTCCGTGCTCAGGTCGCTTCCGATGAGAAGCTCAAGAACAAGCCGGAGAAGGTTCTCGAGGGAATTGTCACAGGTAAGCTCAAGAAGCACTATGCTGAGATCTGCCTGATGGATCAGGTCTTCCAGATCAGCAACGATGACGGACTCTCAGTCGCACAGCTCCTTGCAAAGTTCAACAAGGACAACGGCACAGACGTCAAGATCGTCGCTTACGAGAGATTCCTCGCAGGAGCATAATGACGCACAGAAAAGCCGTCCGCATAGGGCGGCTTCTCTTTATTTCTGAAACCAGGAGGCAGAGACATGCAGCAGGTACTGGATAATTGTGAAGACAGGATGAGAAAGAGCGTGAGCGCCCTTGAGACAGACTACCTTGCCCTCAGGACAGGAAGAGCCTCAGCAGCCATTTTCGACAAGATCCGTGTTGATTACTACGGACAGGAGACTCCGCTGAATCAGGTGGCATCAGTTTCTGTTCCGGAGGCAAGGCTCGTGGTGATCCAGCCATGGGACAAGAGCCTTCTCAGCCTTATTGAGAAAGCAATCCAGAAGAGCGACCTGGGACTGAACCCGTCAAACGACGGCAAGCTCCTGAGAATCAACTTCCCTCCTCTCACACAGGACAGGAGAAAAGAGCTGGCAAAGCAGTCCAAGACCCTTGCGGAGAACAGCAGGGTCGCGATCCGCAATATCAGACGTGACGGCATGGAGGAGATCAAGAAGCTCCAGAAGGCCGGAACAATCTCTGAGGACGAGCAGAAGGAAGGCGAGACCCGCCTTCAGAAGATGACCGACTCCCACATTGCCAAGATCAACGATCTTCAGGCAACCAAGGAGAAAGAGATCATGGAGATCTGATGCACCTCGGACTTATCATGGACGGAAACGGCCGCTGGGCAACCAAGCGGTCGCTTCCACGTGCCGCGGGACACCTCGAGGGCCTCAAGGCCGCAAAGCGCGTTGTCCTTTCGGCAATAAAGCTTAAAATCGATTACATAACTCTTTATGTGTTCTCAACTGAGAACTGGAAGCGCCCTGACCAGGAGGTCAACTACCTGATGAACCTCATGGCGAAGAAGCTTCCGGGCGAGATGAAGCTCTACAAGGACAATGACATCAGGATCCTCTTCAGGGGCGACATCGATGCCCTCCCCAAAGACGCGAGGGCAGGGATCCTCAAGACAGTCGAGGAGACCAAGGACTGCAAGACACTTACAGTCGTGCTTGCGGTCAACTACGGCGGGCAGGACGAGATTGCCCGCGCATGCAACAGATTCATAGAGAAGAATCCGGGGAAACCCATTTTAAAAGACATCCAGGACAACCTGGATCTGCCCGAGGTCCCGGCGCCTGACATGATCGCCAGAAGCGCAGGAGAGCTCAGGCTCAGCAACTTCATGCTCTGGGACAGCGCCTATGCGGAGTTCCTGGCAATAGACGACCTGTGGCCTGACTGGGGAGAGAAGCAGTTGCAGATGTGCCTCGACGCCCTTTCCCGCAGGGTCAGGAAATACGGCGGTCTTGTGAAATAAGGAATAAATGATGGAGAAGAACCTTCGGGACAGACTAATAACTGTTTTCATCGGAGTGCCTGCCGTGCTCTCCATGATCTTCTTTGTTCCCTACTACAACCACATCCTGTTCAGCCTCCTTGTGCTGGCAATGGCTGTCATCGGCAGCCTTGAGATGAGCCAGATGCTGTTCGGAAGACGCATTCTCACCGCATGGCTTGCCCCTCTGGTTCCCATTGTGCAGTACCTTCAGGGAGTCTTTGGCCTGAATGCCCAGCTTCCGGATCTGGTGTTCATACTCATATTGCTTCTCTCCTTTGCCCTTGAGATCAAGGCTGGAGAGAAAGATGATTTCAAGTCATCGATTGAGAGGCTCTCAAGAAGTGCGATCCTTGTCATCTATCCGAGCTATTTCCTCTCATTCATTATCAGGCTGATGGCACTTGAAGGAATCACAAGCTACGCACTGATCATGTATCTGATCCTTGCCTTCGGAAATGACATCTTCGCCTACGTGTGGGGAAGACTCTTCGGAAAAAACAACAAGGGAATCTTCAAGGTCAGCCCCAAGAAAAGCATCGCGGGCTTTGTTGGCAGCCTGCTTTCAACTGTAGGCCTGTCCTTTGCATGCTATGCGCTGTTCAGAAGCCATCTTCCTGAGATCAGCGTGCTTTACAGGATTCTGCTCGGATTAGGGATCAGCATCACAGCGAACATCGGAGACCTCATAGAGAGCGTGTTCAAGAGATCAGCAGGCGTGAAGGACTCGGGGAACATCTTCCCAGGCCGCGGCGGAGCACTGGACAGCATTGACTCCGAGATCGCAAGCGCCCCTATCTTCTTCATATTGTTCAGCATGATCCTGGAGGCAGTGTGAGAACCGTCACCATTCTGGGAATAACAGGAAGCATCGGACGCACCGCACTACGCGGGATATCGGAATTCAAGGACCGTATCAGGATCATAGCCGCATCGTGCAACAGCAGGACCGAAGAGGCTCTGAGCCTTTGTACGGAGTTCGGGATCCCCAACCTCTGCATCACAGGCAATGCAAAGGCATCAGACTCACATAAAAACATCAGAATCTGGACATCCCTTTCAGAGATGCTCAATGAGGTCAAGGCAGACATGGTCCTGAACGGCATTGCCGGATCACCGGGACTTGAGGCATCGTTCCAGGTCATGGAAGCAGGAAGCGACCTCGCGCTTGCAAACAAGGAGTCCGTTGTCATGGGCGGGAATCTTCTCTTTGACAAGGCAAGAAGCTGTGATGTAAGGATAATCCCCGTAGACAGCGAGCACAGCGCCATAGACGAGCTGATCCTTGACTGCGGCAGGAAGAACGTCGAGAAACTTGTCATCACTGCAAGCGGAGGACCTTTCAGGAACAGACCGCTTGAGGAGCTGGATGAGATTACCCCTGAGGTTGCGGCCAACCACCCCACATGGAGCATGGGGCCCAAGATCTCCATAGACTCCTCCACCCTGGCGAACAAAGGCCTTGAGGTCATTGAGGCACACTATCTCTTCGGCTTTGACGCAGACCACATAGAGGTCGTAATTCATCCGCAGAGCATCGTCCACTCAATGGTCAGGACCAGAAGCGGACAGGTCTATGCGCAGATGTCCCCGCCTGACATGGTGTTCCCCATCATGCGTGCCCTTCTATGGCCTGAGATCGACAGGCAGGTCGGAAAGAGCCTTGATTTCACAAACCTTGACCTGACGTTCCGTGCGCTGGACCCGGTGAGGTTCCCATTCGTGCCGGATGCATTTGAGTGTGTCAGGCTTGAAGGCTCCTACCCAATTGTCTACAACACTGCCAATGAGGTTGCCGTAGACCGCTTCAGGAAGGGAATGATCAGATACACACAGATCCATGACATGGTCAGAAAGACTTTGGACAAGGACTGGAGCTATAGCCCTTCCAGCCTTCAGGACATCCTTGACATCCAGGCCAGGGTCTTCAGCATGATGGAAGGTTGAGCCATGGGCTTTCAGTTCTCCTGGTCATGGGTTGTCTCAATCATCATAGGTTTTCTCGGAATAGGAATCATGATCCTGGTCCATGAGTTCGGTCACATGCTGGCCGCACGTGCCTGCGGGATAAACGTCGAGGTCCTGAGCTTCGGTTTCGGACCCGCCATCTTCAAATGGCAGGGAAAGGAGACCAGATACGTCATCAGGGCAATCCCCTTCGGAGGATCCTGTAAGATGAGCGGAGGAGATGACCTCCAGAACGCCATCACGCAGAAGAAGAAGCACATAGAAAGCTATGAGGATGGCTCAATCTGGTCGGTAAGCCCCATAAAGCGCATCATCGCTTATGCCGCAGGCCCTTTCGCAAACATCCTCTTTGCCTTCCTCTGCTATGCAATCCTGATGACACTGCCCACTCTTCTGCCCACATACCCGCCCAGGATCGTGCTCTCAAGCGATTATCCCTCGCTGTATAATGTCCAGACCACAGCCGCCTCTGAGGCCGGTCTCATGACCGGGGACACAATCCTCTCAGTCAACGGGCAGAGCGTCACCAACTACTCTGAGGTCCAGGCCCTTCTCTCCCAGAACAAGGACAAGGGCTCTGTCACAGTCACCACAGAGAGAGGCACCTTCACAGTCATCCCCAAGGACGGGCTTTTCGGAGTGCTCCCCTATCAGGAGGCAGTTGTTGGCCATGTGGACGGAGACACACCGGAGAAGAAAGCCGGCCTGAAGGCAGGAGACAGGATAATCGAGATAAACGGCAAGGCGGTGACGAACATGATGGACCTCATAGAGGCTGCCACCAACACTGATCTGATCACAATGAAGGTGCAGAGAGGCTCCTCAGTAGTGGAACTCTCATTTGAGAATCCGGGTACAAGCCTGAACTTCACCCTTGTCCAGCCCACCGTCAAAGTCAAGGGAATCAATTTCTTCAAGGCCCTCTGGGCATCAGGAAGGGAATGCTTCTCGAACCTGTGGCAGTCCGTTGTCTCGCTTGTGAATGTCATCAGGGGCAAGGAGGATGCCGGTGAGACCCTGGGCGGCACATTCGCCGCATCACAGAGCATCGGGATGCTCACCACAAGCGGCTTCGCCCACGGGTTCAACAGCGGAATCAGGATAATGCTCTTCCTTCTGGCAAGCGTCAGCATCTCCCTAGCGGTTGCCAACCTGCTGCCAATTCCGGCCCTTGACGGAGGCCTGATCCTGGTCAGCCTGGCAGAGCTTGTGACAAGACGCACCTTCCACCCGAAGATGTATCTCACTTTCCAGATTGTGGGAACTATAATGATTTTCGGAGCAGTCATCCTGCTCTCATTCGCCTGAGGATCAGAACTTCTCCACTTCCCTGAAACAAGCGTAATCAGAGACAAAGTTCAGGTTGAACGCACCTGTGCTTCCGTTTCTCTGCTTGGCGATAATGACCTTCAGAGGACGGGCCTTGACGCTTGAGAAATCCTCGCTTTCCTGGTTGTCTTCCTCATAATTGGTCTTTCCGCTCTCATCCAGACGCTTTGACGGGTCATCAAGGAGAATGACAAGGTCTGCATCCTGCTCGATTGAGCCTGAGTCCCTCAGATCAGCAAGAATAGGACCTCTGTCCTTTCCGCCCTCTCTGTTGACCTGACAGAGACAGATGATCGGAACCTCAAGCTCTCTTGCAAGCTGTTTCAGTGCCCTGGATATCCTTGATACCTGCTCGTGCCTCGGAAGCTCCTTGGTGTTGTTGCTGTACTCAACAAGACCGATGTAGTCGATGAAGATCGCCTGGACCTTGTTGTCACGCACCATGCGCCTTGCCTGTGAGCATATCTCCAGGAGCTTCATGTTCGGAGTGTCCTGGATCAGCAGGTTTGACGCGTTCTCATAGAGGTTCTCCGCCGTTGTCATCATGCGGGTGTTTGTGTCAGGATCAATCTTGCCGTTTCTCAGACTCATCAGGTTGATCTGGCCCTTGTTGGCGATAATACGCTCTATCAGCGTGGCTCCGCTCATCTCAAGGGAGAAGAATCCAACCGGCACAGGCTTGCGCCCGAACGCCATGTTAACAGCAATTGACAGGGCAAGAGCGGTCTTTCCCACGGAAGGACGTGCGGCGATGATCACAAGATCACTCGGCTTGAAGCCGCCGATGTACTTGTCCAAAATCTTGAAGCCGGAGGAAACACCCACGGCCTTCTTCCCGGCCATGATGTCATGGACATTGTCCACAACCACGCCGATAAGGCGCTCGGCATCCTCATACTGGCCGGTTGAGCTGCCGGTTCCCAGATAAGAGAGTGTGCTGTCAAGCTCGTCGATTGACTCCTGGATGTCTGAGGACTCGTCAAATGCCTTGTCCCCGATCCTGATCGAGAGATCAAACAGCTGCCTCTTCATTGATGCGGTGCGGATGATCTCTGCGTAGTAGACGGCGTTTGTTGATGTCGGGACCCTGTTTGTCAGGTCCGCGATATAGGCGGCGCCACCGGCGGCGGCCAAAGTCCCCTTCTGGCTCATGTACTGGCTCAGGGAGACATAGTCCAGGGCAACACCGGGTCTCTCATTACGGAGCCCGGTAATGCCTTCCCAGATCTGCTTATGCGCCAGCTGATAGAAATCTTCCTTGACCAGCATAGTCTGGACTTCCTCAAAAGCCTTCCTGTTGATGAGGACAGATCCGAGCAGTGCCACTTCCGCGTCATCATTGTGCGGGGGCAACCTTCCTATCTGCTTGTCAGATGCCTGTTTGGCATTGTTGGGCATAAACGATCTCCTTAGGACAAAACAGCCCGCCCCAGATGGAGCGAGCTAATTCAAGACAAAACTAAACTCAGTTCTCTTCTGCAGTTGCAGGAGCCTCAACGGCCTCTTCCTCTGCAAGTGCCTGTGCCTCAGCAGCCTCTGCGGCAGCGGCAGCCTCTGCGGCTTCCTTTGCAGCCTTGGCGGCAGCTTCCTCAGCTTCCTTGGCGGCCTTTGCGGCAGCTCTCTCGGCAGCCTTCTGCTCAGCCTCGCTGCCGCCACCTACTTCGAGCACGCAGACGCCGCCTGCCATCTTGGCGAGACGCTCCTGCAGCTTTTCCTTATCGTAGCTTGAGGTGGTGTTGCTTATTTCGTTCTTGAGCTGAGCGACACGGTCCTTGATGTTTTGCTTGTCACCCGAGCCGTTGACTATTGTCGTCGTGTCCTTAGTAATGGTGACCTTCTCGGCACCACCGAGCATATCAAGGGTAGCCTGCTCAAGCTTGAGGCCCTTCTCTTCGCTCACTACGACACCACCGGTCAGGATAGCGATATCCTCGAGCATGGCCTTGCGACGGTCGCCAAATCCAGG
>CACZJR010000103.1 GCA_902781545.1 uncultured Spirochaetales bacterium
ACACACCACCGCCAATGACAAGGAGATGACGATGATGAAGAAGATGATGATGACAGCAATGATGATCCTGGTCGCAGCCCTCTGCTGCTTCGCCGGCACCCACACCCACACCATCACCCTCGTCTCCAGGGTCGAGAAGCAGGACGCCCAGTATGTCATCCGCAACGCCGAGACAGGTGCCACAGGCGCATCAGTCGTGTACTGCACGGACGAGATCGCAAGACAGGACGTCGGCACATCCTTCGACATCATCCAGTGCAATGACAGCAACGGCATCAACAAGGTTCACTTCACCGTCAGCGCAACCGAGCTTCAGGCGAAGGTCGGCGGAAAGCTCTACAGCACAAAGGGTGTCCAGATCATCATGGGCGGACAGAGCTGCGGATCCGAGGTCAGCTTCACAAGGACAACAGTCGGAGCCGTGGCTGCCGGAACAGTGGTCGAGAACTTCGAGGTGATCTGGCCGACAAACGCAAGCCTGGTGGATGCAACCTATGAGGCATGTGTGGTCCTTACAGCAACATCACTCTGATAATAGATTGGGTTAGTTAAGATAGATGAGTGAGCCGGTCCGTGAGGGCCGGTTCTCTTTTATGTGTCAGTCCTTGTCCCATTCCGGAAGAGAAAGCCGCCCCAGCATCATCTCAAGATACATCCCATCACTGCTCTCACTGATCTCAAACGTCCTGCGTCCCGCATCCTTCACTGAGGCACCTATGTGATACATACGCCTCCTGTCCAATATGAGGAACCTGTCATGGAACTCATCTGAGATCCGCACCTCAAGTGACGGGTACTGGGCGTTGAAGTCGCTGATCTCCTTCCCGGTGATACTGTTTCCTTTGGATGAGGTGTAAAGGAGAACTGATACACCTGTCCTCTTCCTGGAGAGCATATCCAGGGTGCGCCTGTCCACATAGCCATCTATGAGCAGAATCTCCCTGTGCGCCTGCTCAAGTATCCCCTCGATGCAGCTTGAGGCGTCATAGAGCTGGCCCTTGAAGAATATCCTCATCCCCAGCTCCGGATACTTGTCCTCCAGCCTCTCAACCCTGCCGATGAGATTGGTCTGTGTGCTGTCTATCCTGTTGACCACATTCACCAGGTCCAGGTAGTTCTCTCTGGACACAAGCACCCGTGAGGGCTCCACGGCAAAGCCCCTGAGCATGTACTGTCTCAGCACGCTTGTCGCCCATTTCCTGAATATGACGCCTCTGAGTGATTTGACACGGTAACCAACCGCAATCACAACATCCAGATTGTATGCCTCAACAGGTTTGTCAGAATTAGCAACGTGCATAAAACGCACATTGCTTTCTCTGTCACATTCTCCATCCGTAAATATATTGCTTATATGTCTAGAGATGACAGTTCTTTCTCTGTTGAACAGCAAAGACAAGTCTTTCTTTGTAAGCCATACCGTATCCTCCTCAGGACTCACATTCACTTCAAGTTCAAAGCTGCCGTCAACGAACTTGACTAACTCATAGGTCTCTGACATGACTTATTCCTCCCGGATTTCTAATCTCACCCTTATATACGAAAAAAGTGCAGGAAATATTTCAATTTCAGAGAAAATAGTTTGTTTTTATTTTGTTGCTGCTTCTTTCGGGTGGAAAATGGATGGGTTTGGAAGATATGGAAGATATCCAAGATACGGAAGACTTGTAAGACATGCCCTGAGGGCAAGGTTGCCGATTGCCGTTCTATTTATTAAATTTGGTGGGACTTCGGAGGAAAAAACATGGAAAGAAAACAATTCAAGACAGAGGTCTCCGAGCTTCTGCAGCTGATCATCCATTCACTTTACTCACACAAGGAGATCTTCCTGAGAGAGCTTGTGTCCAACGCATCCGATGCACTGGACAAACTCAAATACAAGACACTTGTCGACGGCAAGACACCGGAAGGGGAGCTCAGGATTGACCTCAGCTTCACTGAGGGTGACAAGAGAATGCTGACAATCGAGGACAACGGCATTGGAATGAGCCACGATGAGCTCTCAGAGAATCTGGGAACAATCGCACGCTCAGGGACCAAGCACTTTTTGCAGAACCTCACAGAGGACCAGAAGAAGGACAGCAACCTCATAGGCCAGTTCGGAGTGGGATTCTATTCGGCATTCATGGTCGCGGACAAGGTTGAGGTCACGTCAAAGGCCTATGGAGAGGACCAGGCTTACAAGTGGGTCAGCGACGGCAAGGACAAGTACACGATAGAGGAGGCCGAGCGTACAAGCTGCGGAACCACGATCGTGCTTCACCTGAACGATGAGGGCAAGGAATATGCCAACAGATGGCAGATTGAGAACCTGATCAAGCAGTACAGCGACCATATCGCATACCCGATCTATCTTGCCTATGACCAGAACACCTATGACGACAAGTACAACGTCACAGGAACCGAGCACAAGGTGGAGAAGATCAACAGCGCGGCAGCCCTGTGGACCAGAAGCAAGAGCGAGCTCAAGGAAGAGGATTACAACGAGTTCTACAAGAACACCTGCTATGACTCTGAGAACCCGCTTTTCTACCTGCACACAAAGGCAGAGGGCGCAACTGAGTACACCACGCTCTTCTTCATTCCTGCAAAGGCTCCGTTTGACATGTATCATGCAGACTACAAGCCCGGAGTGAAGCTTTATGTAAAGCGTGTCTACATCACAGACGACGAGAAGGAGCTGTTGCCTACATACCTGCGCTTTGTCCGCGGTATCATCGATTCAGAGGACCTGCCGTTGAACGTCTCCCGTGAGATTCTGCAGCAGAACAGGGTCATGACAAGCATCCGCAACGCATCCGTGAAGAAGCTTCTGGGTGAGTTCAAGAAGATTGCCGACCAGAACCCTGAGCTTTACACCAAGTTCATCGAGCAGTACAACCGCCCGCTGAAGGAAGGCCTGTATCAGGACTACGCCAACCGTGATGACCTGATGGACCTTGTGCGCTTCAAGAGCACCGCTGTGGAAGGCTACACATCGCTGAAGGATTACAAGGAGAGGATGATAGCCGACCAGAAGAGCATCTACTACATCACAGGCTCTGATGAGAACGCTCTCAAGAGCTCACCGCTTCTTGCAACATTCAAGGAGAAGGGAATTGAGGTCCTGCTGATGACAGATGACATCGATGACCTTGTCATCTCCTCTGTGGGCAAGTACAAGGACATCCAGCTCAAGGCCGTGAACAAGAGCGGCGCGATGGACGACTTCATGTCAGAGGATGACAAGAAGAAGGCCGAGAAAGAGGGCGGTGAGATCTCCAAGAAGCTCAAGAAGGCCCTTGGCGACAAGGTCAAGGATGTTGTGGTAAGCACACGTCTGTCCGATGTCTCCGCTGTTGTGGTCACCGATGAGAACGACCCGTCAGTTCAGATGCAGCAGCTTCTGAAGGCAATGGGCCAGAGCGATTATCAGGGTAGCGCCCCGATTCTTGAGGTGAACCCGGATGACGCATTCGTGAAGCGCATCATGGACTCAAAGGACGATGCATTTGTAGCTGATGCTGCAAGCGTGCTTCTTGACCAGGCTCTGCTTTCTGAGGGCGTCATGCCTAAGAATCCGGCGGAGTTCGCCCGCAAACTCCATTCTCTGTTGGTTTGATTCTTATCCAGACCGATTAAATAAGTCTCAAAGCTATCGACCCTGCAAGCCTTAGGCTTCAGGGTCAAATTTTTGATGTCAACTATTAGTTGCCAACATTGGCAACTTTTACTATACAAATGACAAGTATTATGTTAAAATAAGCATGTTCTTGTGTAGCATATTGTTTTTTGAATCAGAGAAAAAAGAAGCACTTTGAAAAGGTGGAAATATGGCTGAAATAAAAGTACAGGATACTGCTATAACAGTAATCAGTTTTAATAATCAGGATTATATTAGTCTTACAGATATGGCAGGAGCCAAGGAAAATAGCGCTCGTGCTGCTGATGTGATAAAGAATTGGATTAGAACAAGATATACCATTGAATTCCTAGGCACGTGGGAACTAATTCACAATCCTGTTTTTAAAGTGGTCGAATTTGACCACTTTAAAACAAAGGCGGGTCTTCCTTCTTTTGTTTTAAGTTGTAGTGAATGGATTGAAAAAACAAATGCAATAGGCATAGTAGTTAAGAAAGGTCGATTCGGAGGAACATATGCACATAAAGATATCGCTTTTGAATTCGGATCTGCGATAAGTGTTCCGTTTAAGCTTTATTTAATTGAGGAATTTCAACGTCTGAAGGAGGAAGAGGAGAAATATCTTGGATGGAGCGCAAAACGGGAACTCTCAAAAATAAACTATAGAATTCATACTGATGCAATCAAACATAATCTTATTCCGTCTGAGATTACACCTGAGCAAAAGGCTTTCATCTATGCAGATGAGGCTGATATGTTGAATGTGGCAATGTTTGGTTTGACTGCAAAAGAATGGAGAATAAGAAATCCGTCGTTAAAAGGCAACATTCGAGATTATGCTTCGATAAATCAGCTGATCTGCCTTTCCAATATGGAGAATCTTAATGCTGTTTTCATAAATGAAGGGATAGAACAACCCGAGCGTCTTGAGAAGCTTAACAGAATCGCCATACAACAGATGAGGGTTCTTGAAGAAAACGATAGACCGCTTTTAATAAGTGACAGACTGAAAAAGCAGAAATCGATAACGTGATATTTATAGTTTAATTCTTATCCAAACCAATAAGATAAGTCTCAAAGCTATCGACCCTGCAAGCCTTAGGCTTCAGGGTCTTTGCTTTCTTGAACATCTTACGCATTTCAAGAAGAAGCTGCTGCTGGCCGCCGCCCTGGAAGATCTTTATCACAAGATTGCCGTGCTGCTTGAGCTGCTCCTTTGCAAGGATCACGACCTGCTCTGCAAGCCACTCAGAGCGTGAAGTGTCCACTGTGCGGTTTCCTGTTGTCATGGGAGCCGCGTCACTTATGATGGCGTCAAACGGCCCGTGTGATGTCAATTTCTCGCGGATCTCCTTCGAGAAGGCATCGCCCACATAGGCGGTGACTGTCGGGGGAACCGGATTGAGGTTGAGCGGATTGAGGTCCACGCTGATGATCTGACCCTTTCCCTTCAGGAGCATCCTGTGGGTGTAGAGCGTCCAGCTTCCGGGGGCCGCGCCCACGTCAAGGACAGTGTCTCCGGGCTTTATTATGCTGTTTGCCTGCTGGATTTCCTCAAGCTTGTAGACGCTGCGCGCAGGGTAGCCCTCACGGTGTGCCCTCTGGGTGTAGGAATCTGCTGTGTCTCTTCTGCTGGTGGCCATGGCCTGATTGTATCATAACTTGAGGGGTACTTGCCACAATCCGAGGCGTTCACTATTTTTATATCGATGATGAGAGATTCTTTTCTGAACAATATGTTTTTTAACGCGACGGCGACCGCCGAGATCTACACA
>CACZJR010000104.1 GCA_902781545.1 uncultured Spirochaetales bacterium
TTTGACCTGCCTGTTGAAGGCTCCGGTGCTATACCCGTAAATCTCCGCCAGGTCAAAGTCAAGCATCACCTTGACACCCCGGATGGTGTGGATCTTGTCTCTTATCGACAGATCATCAATCAGAACAATGTTCTCCTCCATGTTTTTCTCCTTGATAATAGAATCAAAGAGCGGACCGGATGATTCCGGTATTGCCCTTTGCCCTTATATACGAGAAAAGTGCAGGAAATATTTCAACTTCGAGGAAAAAAAAAGGAGTTTTTTCTGTTGCTAGTTGGATCAGGCAAGGAATGTGCGGATCAAAGCCTGGCTCTGCCTGACTGCAAGTTCACCTCGTAGGACAGTCATTAACATGTATATGCCTTGTTCTGTGAAGGCCCTTGGTTTTTTGCGGCGGCCTCCCCAACTTGATATCGATTTTTTCGATATCAAGTTTGTAAATTCTTTATCTGTAAGAATAAAAGAGAAATCATCTCCCTCAAACTTATTGGCATTATTAGACACCTGCTCATTGAAACGTGATGTCGTATACCCGTAAATCTCCGCCAGGTCAAAGTCCGGCATCACCTTGACACTGCAGGTCTGTTTGAAGGACGGCCCTTCGTGATATGATTGCCGCATAGTCAAGTCAGATGGAGGCAATATGCATAAATCGAACCTTACCAGGGAGCAGGCTTTTGAGCTTCTCAAGAAATACAACAAGGACCCGTTCCACATCAGACACTCGCTCACCATGGAGGGTGTGATGAGATGGTATGCAGGCAACCTCGGCTTTGAGGAAGAGGCTGACTACTGGTCCCAGGTGGGCCTTCTTCACGACATCGACTTCGAGAACTGGCCTGAGCAGCACTGCCAGAAGGCTCCGGAGCTTCTCAGGGAAGGCGGGTGCGCTGATGACATGATCCGAAGCATCTGCTCTCACGGCTATGGGATATGCGTGGACATCGAGCCTGTGGAGCTCATGGAGATGGTACTGTTCGCAGCCGATGAGCTTACCGGGCTGATCTGGTCCGCATCACTGATGCGCCCCAGCAAGAGCGTCCAGGACATGGAGGTCAAGAGCGTACGCAAGAAGTACAAGGACCTGAAGTTCGCAGCAGGATGCTCGCGTGATGTGATCAACACCGGTGCGGAGCGCCTTGGCTGGGAGCTGGACAAGCTGATCCAGATGACACTTGACGCCATGAGAAGCTGTGAGAGATCCGTTGAGGACTATATGGCGGCAAATTACTGAAGGGGCATTCCTTCTGTGTTCTGACTTCGTAGGCGGATTCTGTTTTTCCTTTGGTTTCCGCCTACTTGGCCCTTGTCTCAGGAGCCGGATCTCTGGATCCTGAAGCCTGTCATTGTGGCAAAGGCCACAAGGCGCCCCTCATCATCGGTGACTCTGATCTCGTAGAAGACGGTGGTGCGCCCGTCCTTGACCATCTTTGCCTCCGCGAAGAGCTTTTTTCCCTTTGCCGCATGCAGGTAGTTTATCTCGCTTGTCATTGAGCAGGCCTGTCCGTCACAGGCTGCGCCGTAGCAGAGGTCGGCAAGGGTGAAGATGGCTCCGCCCATCACCACGCCGCGGGCGTTTTTGTGAAAATCCTTTATCTCCATGCTGCAGCGGGCATAGCCCTCGCCCACCTGGTCTATCTCAATGCCGCTGTGAACGGCAAAGAGGTCATCAGCAAAGAACTTCCTTGTAGCCTCAAGATCTCTTCTCATCAGTTTGTATTTCCTTTTCCGGCGCATTTTCGGAACAGGACCGCCACCAGCCAGTTGATCAGGCAGATCGCGACCAGCAGCATTGCCCCTATGGCCCAGCCCCACCTGAGGAACCCGTACATGTCGGTTACGGGATTTGACTTTCCGGTCCAGTTGACTGCGTTGACTATTATGTAGACGGCTCCGTAGAGGATTGTGGGCACCACCGCAAAGACGGTGGACCTGAGCCTTATCTCTTTCTGCGGCCTGAGAAGCATCTGGGATATTATCGAGAGAACAGGCGCAAAGAGGTGCAGCCAGAAACAGACTCCCACGAACATCTTCCCGAAGCCCATTGTCGGGCCAAGGTAGATTATGACCACGATCAATGTGACGCTTACGACACAGCTTCCCGCCAGGTGAAGGAGGTACAGTGGTACCGGGAGACTGCTGTCCTTTCTGGCAAGCATGAAGATCACGCAGACAAGGCTTGTCAGGGCGCAGAACACATTGGAGAGCACGGTGTAGTACTTGAAGGCCCCGCGGCCTCCTGTGACCAGTGCCGAGTTGTCCTTTGCGAACACCATGCCCAGCACGGCATATGCGACAGACAGGACAACCAGTATGTCCAATATCAGTATCAGGATTCTTCTCCTGTCTATGCTTCTCTCCGCCATGACGATTTTCTCCCTCGGAATGCCTTATGGCTCTGATTCTATATGAGGCGCGGAATCTTACACAAGAGAAAAGTGGACTTTGTTAGGTTTTTGGAGTAGCCTTTCATTTATGTCAGAGATGTATGTGGGGATCAGGATACTGAGCGTTTATCTCAGAACCAGGGATTACTACGCCGCATCCGAGAAGGCATTCCTTTATCCGGAGCTGAAGGACGGGTTCATCCCGCAGGGCATTGAGTATGACAGCGGAAGCGACTGCTTCTTCATCTGCGGCTACATGTCAGGCAAGGACAGGCCCTCCCCCATCTATGTGATCAACCGCTCGGACGGGTCTCTCAGGGCCAGCGCAAGCATGCTAAAGGCTGACGGCTCAGTGTTCCGGGGCCATAGCGGGGGCATCGCCATATGGGATGGTCTTGTCTATGTGGCAGGAACCTATGACGGGCTTTATGTGTTCTCCAGGGACGATGTCCTTGCCTCCCGTGACGGTTCTTTCGTGAGGGCGTTGGGGCTGTTCCCGCTGACGGTCGGGGGTGAGAAGATCACATCAAGCTTCGTTGAGGCCCATGACGGGATCCTGACCGTGGGTGAGTTCCGAATGCCTGTGATTGCGGAGACAGGTAAGAGCCACCATTTCAGGGGGCCCTCCGGCAAGATGCAGAAGGCCGTGGCACTTAACTATAAGCTGGACGCCTCATACCCTTTGGGAATAAGTCCTGAGCCGTTCTCGGCCTATTCAATCCCGACTCTCGCGCAGGGCATGTTCTTTGAGGGAGACAAGATCCTGGTGAGCGCGTCTATAGCATTCTTCATGTCCAAGATCCATGTGTATGAGAGCTCTTCACTTGAGGTCTGCGGCACGTTCGGCGGGCTTCCGGTCTATTCGCTTGACAGCAGCGCGGAGAGAGAGGTCATGACTTTACCGCCCATGGCGGAGGAGATCATTGTCCTAGACAACTGGCTCTACTGCATGGGTGAGTTCGCTGCTGAGAAATACCAGATTGGAAAGCTGTTTGACGCGCAGTGGTGCTGGCGGACAAGAGCCGGCTCAGGCCCTTTCGGGCTCTGACTCAGGCCATCTGGCTCTTAGGCTGGGGAATCTCCACCTCCACATCAATGCAGACGGGGCTGATTGCCGTGGCTTTGCCTGAGACATCGTCCACAGTGACCAGGGCACCCTGCATCTGGGGCTTCTCCCAGCTCTCGTGGCTCCGCGTCTGGACCTGTGTCCGGAACTTCCGGATCTCATGCTCGCTCTCAAAGCCTCCGACGCTGACACTTGCGCCGCAACGTCCCAGGTCCGTGATGTAAGCCGTGCCACCGTCAAGTATGGTGGCGTCTGCGGTAAGCACCTTGCTGTGTGTGCCCACGACCGCGCTGGCCTTGCCCTGCAGGAGGCGGCCCATGGCCATCTTCTCGGCGGTGGCGGATGCGTGGAAGACGTAGAGGACTATGGGCGTCTCCGTCCTTGCCTTCTCACAGATCGCCTCGGCGCTGAGAAACGGATTGTTCAGGTGCGGGTTGGTGAAGTTGCACATCCCGAGCGTGTTTATCACGCAGGCCTTGCTGTCACCGACTGTGACATAGCGGATCCCACGGCCGGGAACTGTCTCAGGGTAGTTGGCAGGCCTGAGGATGGTGGGCCTTTTTGCAATCCCCTCCACCATGTCCAGCTTGAAGAAGGATTTCTCCCCCATTGTGAGGACGTCTATTCCCATGTGCTGCAAAGACAGCGCGTTCTGGAAGCCCAGCCCGAATCCGCTGGTGGCCCCCTCACCGTTGGCAATGACAAGGTCGACGCCGTTGTTGCGCCTGTAATCCTTAAGGGCATTCTTTATCACGCCAATGCCGCAGCGGCCGACTATCTCTCCGAGAAACAGGATCCTCATGGTAGAAAAACTATCATTCTCCAGCCCACTTTGCAATAGTGGCCTTTACGTTGTATATTTGTTTCATGAAAGCACGGCACATGGCATGTTTATTGCTAGCACTACTCATGGCCCTCTCTGTCTCATGCTCAAAGGGCGGCTCGGAAGAGATCCCCATAGGAGAGCAGGAGCTCCCGGACATGGTGATGAGGGATGCCACGTACATGCTCAGCCAGAAGGAAGACAGCCCCATGATCATGAACGCCGCCACCATCACGATATGGGGCACTGGCCGGGACACGGTGCTTGAGAACGTGAGCTTCAAACGAGGCACGGATCTTGACGGCACATGCGCAAAGGCCGTGGTCTCCTCAGACAACAGCCACGCCGAGCTTTCCGGGAATGTCCGTGTTGCCCTGCAGACTGATGACGGCAGAGCGGTCATAGAGGCCCAGGACATCAGCTGGGATGAAAGTGACGGCTCACTTATGTGCACAGGCATAGTGACTGTGACATACGGGGACGGGACAAGGATAAAGGCTCAGGGGTTCAGCGCCGTCACGGACCAGAACCTCTATGAGTTCGGAAGCATACTGGAGGGGTCATTCACGGAATGAGAGCAAGACGTCTTATCATTGTTTTATGCCTTCTCTGCCTCTGCGCCCTTCCGGCATTCTCATCAGACATCTCCTTCTCCGGCGGCTACACCAAGGTGGACATGCAGCAGGGAAACCGCCGCGTGATCCTCTCAGGCGGGGCAAAGGTCTCCACTGATAAGGTTGTGCTTCTGTCTGACTCAATAGAGCTTTACGGAGACAACTACAGGTATGTCACCTGCACCGGCAATGTCAGCGCCACAGAAGCGGAGAACGGGATCAGCTTCACAAGCCCCAACATCCAGTATGACCGCGAGCTTGGCATTGTCAGAAGCGACAGCTGGATCGAGATACAGGACACCAAGAACCAGGTGGCCCTCTCAGGCGCATGGTTTGAGTATGACATGGAGAAGAGCCTGATGAGGCTCCAGATGATGGCCAAGATCATCAAGGTCACGGATCAGGGCCTGATGGTCTGCCGCGCAGACAGCATAGAATACGACGGAGAGGCCAACACCGTCAGCCTCAAGGGCAACGCAAGCGTCAGCTGGAACAACGACACATACAAGGCCGCGATGATAGTGGTGGACCTTAACACCAATGCGATCTCGCTCTACGGCACCATAACAGGAGAGTTCAATGGCTAACACCCTTACTATTGAGCACCTGAGGAAGGTCTACGGAAAGCGCGAGGTCGTAAAGGACATCTCCTTCTCCATGCAGGGCGGCCAGATCATAGGGCTTCTGGGCCCCAACGGCGCCGGAAAGACCACCACGTTCTACATGATAGTGGGCTTCATAGCCAACAACGGCGGAAAGATCGCGGTCAACGGAATAGACATCACCGACATGCCCATGTACAAGCGTGCCCGGATGGGGATCTCCTATCTTCCGCAGGAGCCGTCCATCTTCCGCAAGCTCAGCGTTGAGGACAACATCCGCCTTGTCACCGAGACAAGGACAGACATAGACAAGAGGCGCAAGGAGGACATCGTCAAGGGACTTCTGAAGTCATTCGGGCTCACGCACCTTTCCAGGCAGAAGGGCTACACCCTCTCAGGCGGTGAGAGACGGCGCACCGAAATCGCGCGCTGTCTTGCCACAAGCCCGCGCTTTCTGCTTCTGGACGAGCCCTTCGCGGGGATCGACCCCAAGGCGGTGTTCGAGATCAAGCAGATAGTGCGCTCCCTTGCCAGGCTGGGCATTGGAATCCTTCTTACAGACCACAACGTGCGCGATGCGCTCTCAATCACCACATGCTCGCATATCATCAGTGACGGGAACATCCTAGTCTCAGGCGGAAAGCAGGAGCTTCTTGCCAACGAGATCGCACGTGACATCTACTTCGGCGAGTCATTCGAGGAGCAGTGATGGACAACATGATCGGCCTGAGCCAAAGCCTCAAGACAGAGCAGACTCTCTCCCCGCAGATGCTGCAGTCACTTGCGCTTCTGCCCATGCCAATCCTGGAGCTCAAGGCCCACATCCAGGCTGAGATCGAGAGCAACCCCGCCCTGGAGATCCCCGACTCCGAATATGACATGAAGATGTCCGCTCCGGGCACGGAGAAGAGCATGGATGACCGCATGGACGATGCCGATTCCTCCTTCTATGAGGATGCCTCCTACACCAGCACCTATGCGGACCCTGAGGCATCGGACCGCAAGCAGATGATGATAGAGAACTCAAGCGCCCCGGGAGAGACGCTTAAGGAGCACCTGATGGCGCAGCTGGGCGAGGTCCCCACATCGGAGAGGATCCGCACAATCGCCGAGACGCTGATAAGCAACCTGGATCAGAACGGCTTCTACATGCTGTCGCTCGATGCCCTCTTCGAGGACTCGGACTACACTCAGGAGGAGATTTCGGAGGCTGTGGACCTGGTGCAGGGCTTTGACCCTGCCGGAGTCTGCGTACAGGACTTCAGGCAGTCTCTGATCCTGCAGGCAAAGCTCTCAGGCATGGCGGATGAGGACCTTGGGATCTTCTCCGCTTTGGTCAACGACCATCTTGAGAAGCTCAAGGGCGGCAAGTTCAAGGAGGTCGCATCCGCGCTCAGGATCTCGGAGGAGGACCTTCAGACCTTCTACTCGATTCTCAGAAGCCTGACACCCTACCCCGGCCAGAACTATTCTGCTGACGGGATCTCCGCCGTTGAGCCTGATTTCTCCATCCGTAGCAGCAACGGTACCCTTGTCCTGGAGATCAACCGCGGAGACATCCCCAACCTGGAGATAACCCCGGGCTTTGAGAGCATGGCAGACGAGCTCTCAGGAGCAGAGGCAAAGGAGGCCGCAAGCTACATCAGGGACTCCGTCAGGCAGGCCAAGAACCTGATAAACCAGGTCAACCTGCGCTTCCAGACCCTTTACAAGGCCGCAGCCGCCATAATGGAGTACCAGAGCGAGTTCTTCCTTAAGGGGCCACGCTACCTCAAGACCATGACGTTGAAGGACATCGCGGAGAAGATAGGCGTCCACGAGACTACCATGAGCCGTCTTGCGCAGAGCAAGTGGGTGGACACGGACTGGGGGCTTTTCCAGCTCAAGTATTTCTTCACACAAGGTGTCTCAACAACATCAGGCGACCAGGCCAGCGTCTCCCGCAATGTGGTCAAGGACATGATA
>CACZJR010000105.1 GCA_902781545.1 uncultured Spirochaetales bacterium
AATCCGAGGCGTTCACTATTTTTATATCGATGATGAGAGATTCTTTTCTGAACAAGAAGTTCAAATACACGTATTCCAATGCCGCGATCTACATAGTGCTGATAAACGTGCTGGTGTTCTTTGCGGTCAATTACACGAACATCGCCTTCAAGGGCGTGAGGCTCATCTACTGGCTGAGCCTGATTCCCGGCTGCATCAACATGGGCTGGGTGTGGCAGTTTCTGACATACATGTTCGTCCATGGGAGCGTGTGGCATCTGTTCTTCAACATGTTCGCCCTGATAATGTTCGGCCGCACGCTGGAGCGTTTCCTGGGGACAAGGGAGTTCGTGCTCTTCTATTTCCTCTGCGGGATTCTGGGTGGCGTGATAAGCTATGTGTTCTACCTTGTGCAGGGAGTGACCGGGATTGCCGTCATGGGGGCATCCGGAAGCATATATGCGCTTCTGTTCCTCTGTGCGGTCCTGTTCCCCAGCGCCAGGCTGCTTCTTTTCTTCTTCATCCCGGTCAAGATGCCTTATGCCGTGATGATCTACATCGCAATCGAGATCTTCTCACAGGTGTACGGAGTGGCAAACGGTGTGGCTCACCTGATCCACCTGTCCTGCATCCTGATCGCATGGCTTTATGTGTGGCTTCGTTTCCGCCTTAATCCGATCAAGGTCTGGCGGGAAAACCTCTGATTGATCAGATAAAAGAATAGCCCGGATCCATTCTCAGGAACCGGGCCATCAAGCTATTACAATCTGTCTCTATAGTCTTCAGAGACCGAGCTGCTTCAGGATTGTGATGATGTAGGGTCTCTTCTCCCTGCGTGCATACTCCATGACGTTGTGTCCCTGCCAGTCGCAGATGGAGATGTCAGCGCCGCAAGCCAGAAGCTGTGAGAAGATCCTGGTGTTGTCGTTTGAGAGAACTGCCATGATAAGCGGAGTCTCTCCCAGGTAGTTCCTTGCGTTGATGTCTGCACCTGCCTCCACAAGAGCCTCGATGATCTTGGGGTTGGAGCATGTGTTGGCTGCAAGATGCAGTGCGTTGGACCTGTACTTGGGCTCAACAGCAAAGAGGTCCGCACCTTCCTTGAGGAGGGCCTTGAGGACCACAACATGGATGTTGTACTGTGCTGCGAGCATCAGCGGGGTCATTCCCCATTCGTTGGTGCAGTTGACGTCAGCACCCTGTCTGACCAGGAGATGAATGTCGTTTGCCTTTGTTGCGGAAACGGCTGCGGTAAGAAGTTTTTTGTTGAGGATTTTTTGCTTATTTGTCATGTTAATCTCGATTAATCCTTTATATAAAGAAAAATATTTAATCGTATTATTTCAGAAAAACCGAATAGTGTAAAGAGAACGGGCCCGTTTATAAATATAATTATACAATACTTCACTAATTGAAAGTGTTGGTTTATGATTGATAAAAGGGAAAATGCCGGAGGCTGCAATGATTCCATACGACATAATCAAGAGAATTCCTAAGGTGGAGCTTCACGATCATCTTGACGGAGGCCTCAGACCATCGACAGTGATTGATCTGGCCAGGAAATATGATATCTCCATTCCGTCCCAGAATCCGGCCGAGCTCGCAGACTGGTTCGAGCAGGGCTGCAAGCTCAAGAGCCTGACGCTGTACCTTCAGACATTTGCCGTCACGACAGCTGTGATGCAGACTGAGGAGGCCCTGAGGCGCGTTGCCTATGAGGCTGTCCTTGACTGGAACGAGGAGCACATCGTATACGGTGAGGTTCGTTTCGCTCCTGTTCTCCACACTAATCGCGGGCTTTCCATGGATGATGTCGTTCAGGCGGTCCTGAAGGGCCTTGAGCAGGGCAGGAAGGAGACGGGGGTTCAGTTCGGCCTGATTTTGTGTGCCATGCGCAACCAGAGCCCGAACCTGAGCCTTGAGATCGCCAAGCTGGCCGTTGCATACCGCGACAGGGGAGTCGTGGGCTTTGACCTTGCAGGCGATGAGAAAGGCAATCCTCCCAAGGACCATATCGATGCCTTCCAGTACATCCGCAACAAGAACTTCAACATGACAATCCATGCAGGAGAGGCTTTCGGGCTTGATTCCATCTGGCAGGCCATACAGGTCTGCGGTGCCCAGAGAATCGGGCACGGCACAAGACTTGTAGATGACATGAGCCTTGACGGCATGCGCATAGAGAAGATGGGAGACCTGGCGCACTTTGTGCAGGACAAGCGGATCCCGCTTGAGATGTGTATCTCCAGCAACATAGGGACAGGGGCAGCTAAGAGCTTCGGGACACATCCGTTCATCGTGTTCTTCCGCAACCACTTCAGGGTATCGCTCTGCACAGACAACAGGCTGATGAGCAACACAAACCTGACAAAGGAGATGAACATTGCCGCAGAGAATTTCGGGTTGACACTGAAGGACCTTGAGAGAATCAGCGTGAATGCCATGAAGAGCGCGTTCATCCACCATGATGAGAAACTGAATCTCATCTATGACGTGATTAAGAAGCAGTGCGCCGATATCCGCAAGGAATACGGCTACTCTGACTGGAACTGAGGGGAAGGACTGTTATGACGGAAAAGAAAGACTGGAGTTTCCTGTTCAAGCTGTTTCTCATCCTCTCACTGCTGATTGCCGTTCTGGTGGTTGTCTTTGTCTCATTCAACACTACAGGCACGAAGTCCATGATGATGGGGACGGTCAATGAGATCAATGACGGATGGGTTGTTGTGACGGAGGACGGGGATCTGCCTGAGTTCACTGATTTCGGCAAGCAACTCGATGTCAGGGACATTGTCCTCAGCAGGATATTCATCTTCCCGTTCGGAAGCAGTGATGACACGCTTCGTTTCAGCACCAATTACTGCGCAGTGGAGGTATATCAGGACGGCAACCTGAAGTTCTCCGTCTGGAGCGATGAGGAAGCCGATTCAGGCCGCCTTCTGGGAAAGACGGATGTGTTCGTGAGCCTTGATGTCATTCCGGGAGAGGCATCCGAGATTGAGGTCCACCTCCATTCCTCCGTCCCGATATCAGTCGGAAGCTTCTATCTGGGCAGGGCTGCCGACATCCTGCTCGGCAGTTTCTCCGAGGTTATTCCCGCGGTCATTTACGTCACAGCCTCCATTGTGATGTTCCTGGCATTGATGGTCATTGCCTTCATGGGGCGCAAGAAATACATCATCTCCAGGAACTATTTCTATTTCAATTTCTTTGTCCTGGCATCTGCCATCTGGGTGTTCTCGAACATCAAGATGCTCACATACTTCGGTTTTGATGCGGCTGTGCTGAGCATTACCTCATACGAGAGCCTTCTGTTTGTCCCGCTTCCGCTGAGCATCTTCATGTACTGCTCGTTCAAGCGCTTCCGTGTCGCTGACCTTGTTCTTACATGGGTATCTGTGGCCAACCTGATCCTGATCACGGTGCTTCATATCTCCAAGGCTGTGAGTTTCGCGGAGTCGACCCTCTCGATACAGATAATACTGCTTCTATGCATTGCCACCGCCATTGTGCAGTCCATTGCCGACTACAAGACGGAGAAGAACAAGACTGCATTGTCGCTGCTTCTTGGATTCCTGATGATGGGCGCGGGAATCATAATCCAGGCCATCATGTATCACCGTCAGGGCGGACTGTCCATGTCAATCTATCTGATTGTCGGGCTGTCATTGTTCAACTTCATTCAGATGATCACCATAATAAGCGAGGTCTTCACGCTGGTGGGAGAGGGAAGAAAGGCCAGTGACTACCTTGCAATGGCAAAGACCGACTCGCTGACAGGCCTTGGAAACAGACGTGCACTGGATCTCTTCATCCATGAGATCTCGGAGAAGGATTCTCCGTTCTTCCGTCTGGGATGCATCGTCTGCGACCTGAATGACCTGAAGAAAACAAACGACCTGTACGGCCACGATGTAGGTGACCAGCTGATCAAGGACTTCGCGCACTGCCTTGAGGTCTGCTTCGAGGACAGGGGAATCCCGTTCAGGACCGGTGGAGATGAGTTCTACATTCTCTTCAGTGATGTCGAGGTTGACATGGCCGCCATGATGAGGCGCCTTGTGATAGGAATAGAGGGTTCCAACACCAACGCAAACTACAGGCTCTCCTGCTCAAGCGGCTGCTATGCCGACTACGTGCCGTCTCACAACGAGCAGGCCATCTGGGACATCATCAAGTTCGCCGATGCCGAGATGTACAAGCAGAAACGCAAGGACCGTGAATTCCGCGCGGGGGGGGTATGACGCCCCAGCTATGAACACTGCACTGACAGATAGGATGGACTGAAAAAAGAACTGCCGGGGATTTCTCTCCGGCAGTTTTATATTACATCAAAGCCCGAACCATGACCCTTACATGAGCTTTGCAATTAGGGTCTTAATCTCGTCTGCGATGTTATCCAGATCAAAGCTCAGGACCTCCTGCTCATTGCTTCTGACCTTGACCTCGCACTTTCCTTCCTTGAAGCTCCTGTTTCCGAGCGTGATCCTGATGGGGATTCCGATCAGGTCCGCATCGGCGAACTTGACGCCTGCTGATTCCTTGCGGTCATCGTACAGGACCTCAATTCCGGCGGCCTCCAGGTCATTGTAGATCTTCTCTGAGACATCGTTGTCCTTGATAAGGCTGATGAAGTGCACCTGATAAGGGGCAACCGCCATCGGGAGCTTCAGGCCGTTCTCATCGTTGTACTCCTCGCAAAGGCATGCCAGAAGTCTTCCGATTCCAATGCCGTAGCTTCCCATGATCACAGGCTTGCGCTGGCCGTTCTCGTCCTGATAGTAGCAGTTCATCGCCTCTGAGTACCTTGTGCCCAGCTGGAAGATGTTTCCGACCTCCACGCCCTTTGAGGCTGAGAGCGGCTTTCCGCACTCGGGGCACCTGTAACCGTCTGCCGCACGTGCTATATCCGCAACTGTTCCTCTGTACTCCGTTCCGACGTTCGTGTTGATGTAGTGGAAGCCTTCCTTGTTTGCTCCTGCCACCAGGTTGTTTGACTTTGCCACGGAGTC
>CACZJR010000106.1 GCA_902781545.1 uncultured Spirochaetales bacterium
GAATGAGGACTTGTTCTTCTTGTAGCATGACTCGACCTCTGCAGTTGTCGGAGCGATCTTGTCATCTGCGAACATCTCGCTCTTGTTGTTCATGACATAGTTCTGGACAAGATACTGCTGTGAGAGGTACTCCTTGTAGTACTCAAGGTCAACCTCATAGTTCTGAGCTATGAGGGTGGCGAACTGCTCGTCTGTAAGTGACTGCCCCACCTGCTGCTCGATGCTTGCCTTCTGGGCTGCGAGAAGCTCGTTCTTCTGGTCGTCAGTCAGGACAAAGCCGTCTCTCTCCATCGCCTGGGCAAGAAGCTGGTCCGAGACCATTGCATCCAGGACAGTAGCGGCATCAACGTCCTCGCCATAGACTTCCTTATATTCAGCAAGCTTCTGGTCAAGCTGCTCCTGTGTGATGACATAATTCTTTGTCAGGTTGAGTCTGACAATCGGTGTTGAGATCGCGCTGAATGCAGGCAGTGCAAAGACAACTGCCATAATTGCGACTGCAACAAGGATCATGCTTTTCTTCATCTGTCACTCCTTGAACGCGGGATCAACATGGAGGCGTTTTCCTACGGCATACGCGTAGTTGCCATTGGGAAGGATGTCGGAGACCTTGAGGTACATGCCCTCTGACTCCATGGCCCTCATGAGTGTCTGGAGGACCCTGCCCTTTCTTCCGCAGTTCTTACTTATATAACAACTGCAGCGCTTTCCGGATACAGAGCCTGCAGTCTTGAGGAATTTCATTACATTCTCGGGGATGTTCTTCGAGAAATATGAGGTCGAGGTTGTGATCACAACCACATAGTCGTAGAAGGAGATGATCTTGCCCATCTCCAGGTTCATGTCAAAGACCTCAACGGTGTGTCCGTTTGACGCAATACCGTCAGAGAGCTTTCCTGCAAGCTCTTTCAGGATCCTGTCATTAGCCTGTCTTCCGCAATACAAAACGCAGACTCTCATTTAATCCCCTATTAGACAAATTGGCCGCACATGCATGCGGCCTTGATCTGAAGCTATCTTCTGTCAGTTCGTTGTGCTGTCAGTTGTGGTTGCTGTGGCGGCAGCTCTATCATTGAGTGAGCTAAGAACTGAGGAGTCAGAGGACTTGTTCACGAATGCGACTGCAACAGCAAGCAGCACGAAGACCGCCACTGTCCAACCTGTGATCTTGTTCATGACCCTGTTTGACCTTCCGCCGAAAGCTGAGTCGCTGTTTCCGCCGAAGATTCCGCCAAGTCCGGAATCATCCTCGCTCTGGATTGAGACAAGGAAGATCAGGAAAAGACTGACAAGAACAAAAAGAACCAAAAGAATGATACTTAAAACTGCCATATTCTACCTACCAATAATAAATCAGCAATTGATGATCGGGAGGAACTGCTCAAGAGTGAGTGATGCACCGCCGACCAAAGCACCGTCAATGTGCTCGCAAGCCATAAGCTCCTTGACATTTGAGGGCTTTACTGACCCACCATACTGTATAATTTGATTTTCTGCAACATCCTTGCCGAATTTCTTGCAAATCAGACCCCTGATGTACTCGTGGGCTGAGTTTGCGTCAGCCGGTGTGGCGGTCTTGCCTGTTCCGATTGCCCAGACAGGCTCGTAGGCGATTGTGACATGAGCCATCTGCTCAGCTGTCACACCGTCAAGACCGATGTTGATCTGGTCAGCGAGGACCTTCTCAAGACGGCCGCCCTCTCTCTCCTCGAGTGTCTCACCGACACAGAGGTCGATGTCCATTCCGTTGGCAAGTGCGAACAGGACCTTCTTGTTGATGAACTCGTTGGTCTCTCCGTAGTACTGGCGTCTCTCGCTGTGTCCGAGGATGACGGTGTTCACACCGATGTCCTTGAGCATGGCGCATGAGATCTCTCCGGTGTACGCGCCCTTCTCGTGGTCGTTGACGTTCTGGGCCGCGACAATGACATCAGAGCCCTTCACTGCCTCTACGACTGCCGGAAGGCAGACATATGTCGGAGCGATCATGACCTTGACCTTGGCTCCCTTAGCCGCCTTGGCAAGCTCTGCGGCATACTTTGCGGCCTCGCTCGGCACGAGATTCATCTTCCAGTTTCCTGCGATATAAAGCTTTCTCATCTTATTTCTCCGTAACTATTATTTCTCAAGGGCCTTGATGCCGGGAAGGGTCTTTCCCTCAAGGAACTCAAGTGATGCACCGCCGCCTGTTGAGACGTGGCTGATCTTGTCAGCAAGACCGAACTTGTTGATGGCCGCGACGCTGTCTCCGCCACCGACGACTGTGATTGCCTTGGATGCTGCAAGGGCCTTTGCAACGGCCTCTGTACCCTTTGCGAATGATGCGAACTCAAAGACGCCCATCGGACCGTTCCACACAACTGACTTGGCTGTGGCAAGAGCATCGACAATGGCCTTTGTTGTCTTGGGACCGATGTCCATTCCCATCAGGTTCTCAGGAATATCGATTGCATCGACTGTGACAGGCTTTGCATCCTCTGCGAAATTGTCTGCGCAGATGTGGTCGACAGGAAGGATGACATTGACGCCCTTCTTCGCGGCTGCTGCGAGGAAGTTCTTTGCCGTGTCAAGGAAATCATCCTCGACAAGTGACTTTCCGATCGCGTGGCCCTGGACCTTGAGGAAGGTGTAAGCCATACCGCCGCCGATGACGATTGTGTCGCAGGTCTTGACCAGTGACTCCAGGACGGAGATCTTTGATGAGACCTTTGATCCGCCGATGATTGCCACGAACGGCTTGTCCGGGTTCTCAAGAAGCGGAGCCATGAACTTGACTTCCTTCTCGATCAGGAAACCTGCATATGCAGGAAGGTAATGTGCGACGCCCTCTGTGGAGGCATGAGCCCTGTGGGCTGTTCCGAATGCATCGTTCACATAGATGTCACCGTAAGAGGCAAGCTCCTTGGCGAACTCAGGATTGTTGGCCTCTTCGTCAGGATAGAAGCGGCAGTTCTCGAGAAGGAGAACCTCACCCGGCTTCAGGGCCTCGACTTCCTTCTTGACCTCAGGTCCGATGACATCGCTGGCGACCTTGACAGGCTTGCCGAGCAGCTCCTCGAACTTCTTTCCTACCGGTACCATTGAGAAATCCGGGTTCTTCTTTCCCTTCGGGCGTCCGAAGTGGCTCATCACGACAAGTGATGCACCTGGCTGTGAAAGGATATAGTTGATTGTAGGAAGAGCAGCCACGATTCTGGTGGCGTCTGTGACCTTGCCGTCCTTGAGAGGGACGTTGAAATCAACACGGATAAGAACTCTCTTGTTCTTGAGATCGGCTTCTCTGATAGTATTAAGGACCATTTTATTCTCCTGAAATAATTTCTTAAATAAACAAAAGATAGACCTGCCGAAGCAGGTCTACTTTCCAGCGGCTTAGGTTCAGCCGTTGACCTTCTTCATGTGAGCAATGAGATCAAGGACCTTGTTGGAGTATCCGATCTCGTTGTCATACCAAGAGACAACCTTGACGAATGTGTCGGTAAGAGCGATACCGGCCTTTGCATCGAAGATTGATGTTCTCGGATCACCGAGGAAGTCAGATGAGACAACAGCCTCTTCTGTGTATCCGAGGATACCCTTGAGCTCGCCCTCTGAAGCCTTCTTCATTGCGGCGCAGATCTCGTCGTACTTTGCCGGCTTGGCAAGGTTGACTGTGAGGTCAACAACGGAGACATCAAGAGTAGGAACTCTCATTGACATACCTGTGAGCTTGCCGTTGAGTGTCGGGATGACCTTACCTACAGCCTTTGCAGCACCGGTTGATGACGGGATGATGTTGCCGGAAGCAGCTCTTCCACCTCTCCAGTCCTTAGCTGAAGGACCGTCGACTGTCTTCTGTGTTGCTGTTGTTGAGTGGACAGTGGTCATGAGACCGTCTGTGATTCCCCAATTGTCGTTCAGGACCTTGGCGATCGGTGCAAGGCAGTTTGTTGTGCAGGATGCGTTGGAGACAAACTGTGTTCCCTTGACATATGTTTTCTCGTTGACGCCGACGACGAACATCGGTGTGTCATCCTTTGAAGGAGCTGACATTACGACATACTTGGCACCAGCATTGATATGGGCCTGTGCCTTCTCCTTGGTGAGGAAGAGACCTGTTGACTCAACGACATACTCTGCTCCGACCTCGTCCCACTTGAGATCGTTGGGGTCCTTGCATGCTGTGACACGGATTGCCTTTCCGTCAACGATGAGAAGGTTCTTCTCAACATCAGCCTCGATTGTTCCCTCGTACTGACCGTGCATTGTGTCATACTTGAGCATGTAAGCGAGATAATCGACTGAGCAAAGGTCGTTGATTCCGACGATCTCAACGTCATTTCTCTTCATAGCTGCGCGGAAAACGAAGCGTCCGATTCTTCCAAAACCATTAATACCAACTTTCATTATGAAAATCCTCCATATCAAATTAACGTCTACACTATATCTAAAACTAATATAACAGTCAATAAAACCGCGAATATGAGGCACTTATTTTTCAACGGGACTCAGAGACGTGAAATCAATCACTCGTCAGACCCTATCTGTGTGTTCCACAATGAGTTGAAATCCATGTTGAAACCGCGCAGCAGACTGAGCACAAAGGCGCTCGATGCCTTATGGATGTCCCTCGGGACCATCTGGCCGTCAGTGATGAAGAGAAGCGGCACATGCCTGTCATGGCATATGGACAGAATGTTTCCGATTGTCTGGGTCTCATCGGCCTTTGTCACTATGACTGAGGTGATGTTGAACATCTTGAACTGCTCAAAGACCTTGTCGATGTCTATCTTCTTCATCGATGCGCTCACGGCAAGATAGCACTTGGTGCTCTTCTTCTCAGGAACATTAAGCATGGTCTGGAGCTTCACGTTGAGCTCATTGTCCCTGGGGCTCCTGCCGATAGTGTCAATGAGGATCAGCTCCGCGTCACTGCACTGCTCAAGGGCCTCGAAGAACGCGGCCTCGTCATCGGCTCTGAGAACGGGGAT
>CACZJR010000107.1 GCA_902781545.1 uncultured Spirochaetales bacterium
CGATCTGCCTATACAGCGAAAAGGACAAGGTCCTCTTCTCAGGGGACACTCTTTTCAGGCACTCATACGGACGCACCGATCTGGGAGGAGACGAGAATCAGATAATACAGTCACTCAAGAGACTTCTCAGGCTTGATCCTGAGACAACAGTCTACCCGGGTCACGAGGAAAGCACCCTCATCTCAGACGAGAGATCTTATTTCAATTTCTGATTAATGCCCGACAATCAAGAATTCGCCGGCAGACCGTGTTGAGGCGAGAGCTTTGAGACGAAACGCGGAGATGACGGATGAATTATTGATTGCTCAGTGCTCCTGCTTTCTCTTGCAGGGCATGCACAGAAGAGCATACGGGATTGCGCGCAGCCTCTCCTCTGGGATCTTCTTGCCGCAAAGGGCGCACACGCCGTACTTTCCGTTCCTGATCCTTACAATTGCCTGGTTTATGGAATTGAGCTTACCTGCATCTATGCGGCCGATCGCCTCCATCTTCTTTGATGCGAGGTCGTCACTAGCGATGTCAACGCTGTCTCCGGAACCGGAGGAACCGACAAGGTTCCTGAAATCATTGTCGGACTTTGAAATCTTCGCCAGAAGATTGTCACGCATTGTGAGGAGATTCTCCTCCATCTCTTTCTCGAAAGGTGTCATCTCATAATCCATAAGACCAACTCCCCTGTTCCTGTCCTAAGTAACGCAAAAAAAGCGCATATGTAATATGTACATGAAAAGGGAAACCGTCAAGATAGAAAACAAGTTTAGTTGTGTTTTTATTTCCTATTTGAGAAAAACCAAGCTCAGAAGCGCCATTGTCTCGGAGATCTCACAGCAGGCTCCGAGAACATCACCGGTGATTCCGCCTATCTTCCTCTTCGAGACAAGGGCAAGGACAAGCGTGGAAAGAGCCGCGGCGCAGGCAGGCACAAGCAGTCCGGTCAGAGTGATGCAGAAGCCTTCAAGAAGACCTGAGCAGTAATAAAGGGCAAGGGCGAACGCAGCACTCTGGACAAGGGCACACAGCACATGGGAGAATCCGGCTCCTGAGACAAGGTCGTAGGAGAGACCGCTATCCTTGGCATAGGAGCAGGATGAGCACATCAGGACCACGCAGAGCCTTGAGACAACCGCGCTCCAGACAAGGACCGGAAGCATTGATGAGGATATCGCATAAGAAGCCGACGCTCCTTTCAGGACAAGGCAGAGACAGATGGCTATGACTCCGAAGCTTCCGCTGCGGGAGTCCTTCATGATCTGAAGCCTCTTCTCCTTTGTCCATCCGCCACCGAATCCGTCTGCGGTATCCCCCAGTCCGTCAAGGTGGAAACCACGTGTGGCAAAGGCCATCCAGCAGGTCCAGAGAGCCCCTAAAACAAGGCTTGATACTGCATTAATGTTAATGAATCTGCAGCATATCCACATTATCAGGCCACCAAACAGCCCGATTATCAGTCCCACAAACGGATAGAAGAAAAGCTGGGTTGAAGCATTTCTCGCATCCTTTCCGGGAGCAGGAAGGATGGTCAGTGTCCTGAATGCCTGTGTCAGTCCGGTCCCGTGATCACTCATAGCGTCCCCTTCACTGACATGGGTAGCCCGCAGACCATCAGGACCACATTATCGGCAATTGCTGCCACAGCCTGGTTGACAAAGCCAGCCTCATCACGGAAGCGTCTGGAAAGCGCGTTGTCAGGGACAATGCCCATCCCGGTCTCATTGGTGACAAGAATCACATCACAGGTCGCGGCCTTGAGCGCGGAGAGAAGCCTCTCCTTCTCCTCAAGTCTCTCATAGTAAAGGAGGTTGCCCGTCCAGACTGTCAGGCAGTCCACCAGGATGACATCCGCCCTTCTGCCATCACACACATCTGTGATGGCCTTTCCGAGCTCCACAGGGGCCTCCACCGTGAAGAACTGCCCTGCCCTTCTGTCCTGATGGGCCTTGATACGGCTTCTCATCTCATCGTCGAAGGCCTCGGCCGTGGCGATGTAGCAGCGCCTTGAGCTGTCCTTGCACAGCCTCAGGGCAAGGTTCTCCGCATAGGTGCTTTTTCCGCTTCTCGCTCCGCCTGTGATCAGATAGACTGCCATCAGAATGCCTCCGATTCGGACAGGACCTCAAGGCTCTCCCTCAGGTCCTGTTCGCTGAAGATCTCAAGTGTCAGGACAATGTCCCTGTCACTGAATGTCTTAAGTATATCCAGAAAACCATTGAGCTGTAACCTGTCATGGACAAGTAGGCTCTGATGGTCCTTCAGGCCGGTCACCCCATGAAGGTGGACAATCCTTGTGTATGGAAGAAGCTCTCTGACATAGTCAGGGCTGTAGAGGCCGTTGAGCCAGAGATGCCCCACATCCAGCGTGACGCTAAAACCGTTCGAGAGAATGTCGGGAAGAAGATGCATGAGGTCATAGCTTAAGGTCTCCACGCAGAAGAGAGACGGGTCCGCGAAGTCCTTTGTGCGCTCCTTGAGCTGCCTCATGCTGAGCTTCACCCTCTCTGTCCATGCCGCGATATCCTCAGACGGCTCAAGGCATGGGGTACCGTCACTGTAACGGTAGCGTTCAGGCTCCAGGTGCACTATGAAGCCATGCACCGGAAGACATGAGGTTATCCCTGCTATCCTTGTCCATGTCTCAACCGCATGAAGGCGCTCTCTCTCATCTGCGCTTCCCGCCTTGACGTCATAAGGCAGGTGCACCGTGTATGTCAGGCCGCTCTCCTCTGCATAACGGCCAAGCTCTGCTATGACATCAGGACCCGGGATGTTTGACGCATCCCTGCTCTCGAAGAGGACGAGCTCGATGTCATCGACCTTGTCCCTGAGGTATTCGACGTTGGGGATTATGTCCGCGGGGATTATGTAGCTTGATGTTCCGAGACGTATCATTTGCTGTCAGGGAACATGAAGTCATCGGAGTACTTGCCGTAACTGTTCTGGGCCTGCTTCCTTGATGGGCGCCTGCGCTCAAAACGGTCCCGGTAGTTCTTCTTGTAAGACCTTCCGGAGCTGATGAGCATCGCCAGGGGACGTGCCGCATCGATGTTCGCGCAGATGATCTGGACCACACTGAGAAGCGGGACAGCAAGGAACATCCCCACCACGCCCCACACGTATCCGAAGATCCCGAGTGCGGCCAGGATGACGAACGGGCTGAGGTTCAGGGAGTTTCCTGAGAGCCTCGGGTCCAGGAAGTTACCGATTATGTTCTGTGTGAGTATCGTGCCTATTGCCACGAAGAGAATCGGGCCGATTGACGGTGCGAACTGGATTATGGCCATCAGGATCATCAGGGCTGTGATTATGATGCTTCCGATTGTCGGAATGAAGTTGAGCACCACGGCCATGACACCCCACAGCAGCGCGAAGTCAAGCTTGACGATGATCGCTATGACATAGAAGATCACGCCTGTGACGATACTGACGAAGACCTTGATTGAGATGTATCTCGAAACCTGCTTCACGATCCTGTCCCAGATGTTCGAGATCTTGTCCTCATCGCGGGCGGGGATGAAGTTCATCATCTTAGGGATGACCATGTGGCGCTCGCCCAAAAGGAAGACCGTCATGAGGATGACGATAAGGACGTTGCTCAGCACCCCGATGGCGGAGCTTGAGACTGATCTCAGAGTCGGCATGATTATGCTTCCTACCCAGTCGATCTTCAGGAACGAAAGGAATGACTGACCGTCAGGGATGTCCACCCAGCGCCTTGCCATGTTCTTGAGGATCACGTCCAGGTCATTGATCCTGGAGGCGTAGGAAGGGATCTTCTGTATCAGCATGTCAACGCTGAAGAAGACGAACCAGACAAAGAAGAGGACCACGACGATTATGACAAGGACCGCAATTATGGTGGCGAGCCAGCTGGGGAACTTGGCCTTCTCCAGTGCAGTGACAAGCGGCAGGACAAGAAGGAAGATGAAGAAAGACATCAGGATCCTGATGCTCACGGCCCCGGAGATCTTGCAGATGGCAAGGCTGACAAGTATGATCAGGGCCACCAATATGGTCTTGATGGTCCTTATGTTCTTCTCGGTTTTCTCATTCATGGCTTACATGATAATCCACGTTGGCAAAACTCGCAATATGACATAGAATGAGCGCATGGACAATCGTGGCAATCTGGACCGCATAGAGATCATCCTGTGCGACACCCAGGACGGGGCAAACATAGGCAGTGTCTGCCGTGCAATGAAGACAATGGGACTGACTCATCTTACTCTTGTCACCGACAGGATCTATGATGACGAGCGTGTCAGGACCCTCGCCCTCCATGCCTACGACCTCTACGAGAACAGGCAGGAGTTCACCGACCTCAGGGATGCTCTTAAAGACAGCGTCCTCTCGGTTGCGGCCACCCGCAGGACCGGCAAGGGCAGGAAGACCAGCCGCGTGAGCCCGGAGCAGCTTGCGGAGCACATCAGTGCCATGGGAGACGGAAAGGTCTCAGTGGTCTTCGGCTGCGAGTCAAACGGCCTGTCTGATGACCAGGTTCGCGCCTGCTCCATGGTTGTCACCATCCCCACAAGCGACAAGTTCCCCTCACTGAACCTCTCACAGGCGGTTCAGATCATCTGCTACAGCCTTTTCCAGAGACTCAGGCCATATGCAGGGGAAATCAATACAGTGACCTCAGAGCGTGTGAATGCTGCTGTTTCATCATGTATTGCTGATCTTGAGGCAATCGGTTACTTCAAGAACAATGATGAGAAGGATTTCACCGGTGAGTTCTTGTCCTCAATAATGCAGCGCGCCGGAATGACAGAGGGAGAGGTCCAGAGAATGGAGAAGATATTCTCCAAGACCCATAAGATCGCACAACACAAGGAGAAAAATAAATGAAGAAATCAGTCATGAGAAAGTATGCCCACCTCATCGCGAAGTGCGGCGTGAACGTGCAGAAGGGCCAGGAGGTCGAGATCATGGCGGCCTTTGACCAGCCCG
>CACZJR010000108.1 GCA_902781545.1 uncultured Spirochaetales bacterium
ACCATGGCCTGCTCGTGGCATGCTCCGAGGATGAAGCCGGTGATGTCGATGTCATAGAGGTCGCTCATGTCTCCCTGTATGATTGTGTCGCTGTCTATGTAGATCGCCTTGTCATACTCGGGGTGCATGTCGGCGATGAAGAGCCTGAAGTAAGTGGTCTTTGAGTAGTAGTCCCTGAGAGGGAACTTGTGGGCAATTGAATCCAGATAGCCGGTGACATCCTCGAACTCAATCTCGAAATCCGGTCTTTCAAGCATTGTCTTGACCTTGTCCTGGCTTTCTGGAGTCACATCAGTGTGAAGGAAATAGATCTTGTATGTGTTGTCGCTCTTTGCGTTTTCCCTGAGTGAGTAAAGGGAGACAATTCCGTATTTGAGAAAGCGCTCGTCCAGTGCAAAGAATATTGGGATGATGTGCTTTGACATTTTTATTATTACTCCTTATCGAACTTCTCTTTAAGACTCAGGTATTCGTTCAGGATGTCATCGAACTGATGATAGCCGAATACCTTGTGGACCCTCTCCACATGCCACTGCTTGATGTTGTCGGTATGCGGGTAGGGAAGATAGAACAGGCGCTTCGAGAAATGGCGCACCACTGTATGCGGGTGCAGGAATTTCTGGTCGTTGAAGCGCTGAGGAAGCATTTTCCTCCTGGTTGTGGACCTGATGATTGCGCTCTGGTCAGCGAATGTGAGCTTCTTCCTCTTGATCCATGCGCGTGCCTTCTCGAAGAGTCCGGTCTTGCGGCACTCCTTCATGTTGAAGAGGATCACTCCTGCGTTGATGTAATTGGGATTGAGTATGTACTTCCCGTAGTGGTCGCGGGCTGCGGCATACTCATAGCCATTGATGTCGATGTCATAAAGAAGGTGGACATCACGCTGGAACAGGAGGTCGATGTCCAGATAAAGCAGTTTGTCCGGGATCCCGTCGATGAGGTCCGCGAACAGCCTGATCAGTGTGTATGGCGAGCAGTAGGCGCCCTCGTTGGGACAGCCTGAGAAATGCTGCATGTAGAGGTCAGTCACATCAAAGAGCTTGACCTGGTTTTCCGGATTGTAGGATTTGACGGTTCTCTCAAAGAAGGCAACCTGTTTGGCTGTGATGGGCACATAGTTGTCCTTGAGATGGGACACGTCCATTGTGAAAAGATGGAAACAGAAAGGCTCCTTTGATTCGGTCCTCTTGACCAGTGACAGGGCTGTGGTGAGCATCCCGTCGAACACGCCGATGTTTCCGCAGAACAGTATATTAACCATCTTTTTCCTCTTTCTTGACGTATCTGATGTAATCTACGTCCGAATGCTTCGATAATTCTAACATATGTTCGTACAGTGTGTCTCTAAGTTGTTTCTTCTGCTCCCTGGGGCTCAGGCTCTCGTCAGGGAAGAACGGTCCGTCCACGTATGTGACCATGCGAGGCTTCTTGCCGAATCTTCTTTTCTGGTATGTGTTCACGAAGCAGAACGAAGGAGCCTTGAGCTGGACGGGGTAGGCCATTGATGTGTCAACGAACGGCCTTATTCCTGTGTACCAGGGCCAGATATGGGCCTCGGGGTAGATCACTACGGGGTGGCCTTCATGAATCCTGTCCTCTATGGCCTTGCGGAAGTTCTTGTACGCTGGGATTGTGTCCGGAAGGGGCAGTGCTCCGAGGTGTGGGATGAGCTTCCCGAAGAAGGGGACCATCAGGTTGTTCGGGTGGACCACGACATAGTTTGTCCTGGGATATGTGAGGCAGGCCTGAAGGAAGGCATCGCCTACAGGTTGCGTGTGGTTCCCGAACAGGAAGATGCCCTGCCTTCTGTATGGCCTGAGTTTCTCCTTGCCGACGGTCTTGCGGTGGAAGGCCAGCTTTGAATGGAGCCAGGCGACGGGGATTATCATTATGCGGTAGACGAGAAAGCGCTTGAGCTGCCTGCCGAACGAGCGGTCGTCATAGGGATAGTCTCCGTCTATGACAGGGGGAGTCGTCTTGAATGTCGAGAACTCGTCCTTGAGCTCGTCTGTATAATATATAGTGGGCGTGTTTTCCATTTCGCAGAATTAATATCACATTTTCCCGAGTGTGAGAATAGCAATTGTTTGTCATGGTCCCCAATGGGCAGGCTTAACCATAGGAATCTGCATTTGAGTGGTCTGAAATGGTGTTTTCCATTGTGGGTGGTTAGGAATCACTATTGCTTTGGGAAGGGCGTTTCCGGCGTTCTTGAGGGGTATTCAAGCGGGGATTTCGCGATCTTCCGTATCTTCCATATCTTGCAGGTCTTCCATATCTTCCATATCTTCTAAACCCTTCCAAGACCTGGCGGGCGGAGAGGCGGAAAACAAAAAAACCGTTGGAGCGACCAACGGTTTTCAAGATTGCCATGAAGAAGATCTTACTTCTTCTTGTGTCTCATCATTCTGAGCTTTTTCTTTCTCTTATGTGTAGCAATCTTATGCTTCTTTCTTTTTCTTCCACAAGGCACTGCAGAACTCCTTATTTCCCCGAAAAGAGGGAAGATTTGTAATTACGGCGTCTATTATCATGACTTTGAGCGCAGAAGGTCAATAGCCATGTGATTAGTTTTTCAAAAAAAAACGGTTTTAAAGCAAGATAAAGGTTGTCTGTCAATTGACTTGATTCTCACTTGATGATAAGTTTATATAGCCTCTTTATCCATCGTTGATGGATCTATTATAGTCCGCAAGGAGGAACCCATGAGAAATTATGAGTTCACTGTCATCTTCGACGCTAACGAAGAGAAGACAGCAAAAGGGTTGGAGTTCGTTTCCAACGCATTAGCCGGTGCTGGCGCAACAATCGCCAAGCAGGAAGACATGGGCGTAAGAAATCTCGCCTACATGATCAAGAAACAAGACAAAGGTCACTATTACTACTTTGAGATCGAAGCAGATCCTCAGAGCATTAATGCCGTTGCAGCTGAGTTCCTGCTGCAGGGAGAGATCCTCAAGCACTTGTTCGTAGTTAAGTAAGAGACCACACACATCAAGGGGAGTGAACAATGGCAGTAGACATCAATGTCGTAGTATTGGTAGGTCGTCTCACAAGGGACTGTGAGCTCAAATCGACTCCGCAGGGTACTTCGGTATGCCGCTTCTCCATTGCAGTCAACAGAAGAAAGAGGACTGGTGACAGATGGGAAGATGAAGTGAGCTACTTCGATGTTGTCCTCTGGGGCAGGTCGGCAGAGACTCTCACACCTTATCTCCAGAAAGGCCGTCAGGTCTCCGTTGAGGGAGAGCTCAGACAGAACCGCTGGGAGCAGGAGGGGAAGACCAATTCAAAGGTCGAGGTTGTAGCCAACAATGTTCAGCTTCTGGGTGGTGGAAACCAGGGTGCTCCGGCTCCGAACCAGCCGTCACGTCCTGATTCGAGGATGGATATGAGCGCACCGAATGCCGGCCCGAGCGGTCCTGAGGCATTTGATGACGGCGACGACATCCCGTTTTAATTGATTTTAGGAGATAACTTATGCCAATGCATGATGAAAAAGAAACAATGAACGCTGAGGCTGGAAGCTTCAGAGATAAGAAGATGGGCGGAAAGCGCACCACTTTCAAGAAGAAGGTCTGTAAGTTCTGTGCTCAGAAGATCGAGCCGGATTACAAGAACCCTGACATGCTCAGACGCTGCACAACAGAGCGCGGCAAGATCCTTCCTGCCCGCATCACAGGAACCTGTGCAAAGCATCAGAGAGCTCTCACTCAGGAGATCAAGAGAGCCAGAGTCCTTGCTTATCTGCCGTTTGACAAGCAGTAAGGATTTTTAAGTGGAGCAGTATGAGGACAGGACGGCATTAAGGAACCTGATTCTCGGAGTCCTTTTGGGCGTGATACTCTCGAGGTTCTCGCTCGGATCGATCTTCATGACGGTTCCGGTGCTCTTGGTGTGCCCGAGGATCAGAAAGGCACAGATCAGGATCGCATCGTTCGCCTCTCTTCTGCTTGCCGTTGTGGGATGGACGCTGATTGAGAACAGGCAGATTCTGGGAACGGAATACTGGCCTGTGGTTCTTGTCAGCCTGTTCCTGCCGGTGAGCGGGATTGCGGGAGCTGTTGTCTGGGCCGTAGGCGCGGACTACAGCAAGTCCTCCATCAGGAAGTTCTTCTGGGCCTGTATCCCGGTCTTTGTGCTTGGTCTGGCGTTGTCGATGTACTTCGCAACCGACGCATCAAAGCCGATCAGGACGGCCCTGGCCGAAGGAATACTGTACTATTTCCCTTCAGATTACCTGAATGTGGACATCAGTTCGGTATTGTATGCGGTCGTGGACATGATGATGCTGTTCTTTGCTCCGCTGGGCGTGCTCATGCTGACATTCCCCATTGTGACTGCTGATGTCAACGTCAACAGGTACAATGAAGAGTGGCAGTATGACTTCGCCAACATGAAGCTCCCTGATCCGTATGTATGGGTGTTCTTCGCATCCTGGGCGGCATCGCTTCTGTGCTATATCCTGTCAGGGGTCCCCTTGTGGGTCATGGCGGTGTGCTGGAATGTCGCTCTGACGATGTCCGTGCTGTATCTGGTCGTGGGTGTGTCGATTCTTGTGGCGTTTGCCAGGAGAAGGACAGCTGCGGTCACGGTGGGACGGCTTGTCATACTTGTGGTTCTGGTCTGCTTCATCCCGGTTGTGAACCTGATCGTGATTCTGGGACTTGTCCTTCTGGGCGTCCTGGAGACGTGGTTCAGGTTCAGGTAAATTAGACTATACTTTTAAAGGAGTATTCATATGAAGATCATTTTGAATCAGGACGTACCTAACCTCGGAGAAGAGGGAGATGTCTGTGTGGTCAAGGATGGCTATGCTCGTAACTATCTGTTGCCAACTGGTGCGGCGGTACTGTACAACAACGAGAAT
>CACZJR010000109.1 GCA_902781545.1 uncultured Spirochaetales bacterium
CACTGACATCAAGACAATCAACGAGATCAACACATATCTCAACCAGGAGGGAAAACTATGAAATGCCTGATGTTCGAGGAAATCGGAAAACTCAGTCCGAGCACCATCGCTGACCCGACCAGCCCGGTCTGGATCAGGGTTGAGGCAACCGGAATCTGCGGCACTGACCTCAAGTCCGTCTATGTGGGACACAGGTACTTCCAGCCGCCCACAGTACTGGGCCATGAGTTCTACGGCCAGATCGAGAAGGCCCCGGAGGGCTATCCGCTTAAGAAAGGCACCTGGGTCGTGGCGGCCCCCTACTATGAGTGCGGCAAGTGCGCCACATGCAAGGCCGGAAAGGGAGACCTCTGCGCAGACAAGAAGTATGTTGAGGCAGGATCCTTCGCAGAATTCGTCGGAGTCCCCCTGGACTACCTGGACGGCCTATTTGTCCTTCCGGAGAAGAAGGACAGCAAGGACTATGACGTCTATGCCCTCACAGAGCCGCTCGCATGCGTCATCAACGGGACGTCAAGGCTTGAGACCATCAAAGGCTACAGCAAGGTCCTGATAGTCGGAGGCGGCCCCATGGGAGCGCTTTTCGGCCTTTACTACAACAGCAAGGGCATTGACTGCGCAATAGTCGAGCCCAACGCAGAGCGCGCGGCAAGGCTCAGATCCTGGGGAATCAGCACCGTAAGCCAGGAGGATGTCAAGAAAGGCGAATATGACAACATAGTCATAGCGGTGAACATCTCCGCCCTTGTCTCACAGTATCTTCCCCTGGTACGTCAGGGCGGAACACTTCTGGTGTTCAGCGGACTTCCCAAGGGGGAGATGCTTCAGATAGACGCCGGCGCCGTACACTACTCCGAGGTCTCGATCAAGGGCTGCAGCGGCTTTGCGCTTGAGCATTTCAAAGAGGCATTCGAGACAATCAAGGCAAATGAGAGGAGCTTCAGGCAGCTCATCACCAACAAGTTCAGTTTCGAGCACGGACAGGAGGCGTTTGACATGCTCAAGGCCGGAAAGGCCTTCAAGATCCTCCTGGGGAGCACTCTGTAATGAAAGCGATGTTTCTTGCAAAACCCGGTTTCAGCCTCTATGACAGCAGGTACAAGGACAGCATCGGAAACCTGATTGCAATCCTCAGGGAATTCCAGACGGTCTTCACCTCCCCCGAGCTCTTCAAGGAATGCAAGAAGGAGAAAATCAAGGCCGCAAGTCTGGACAGACCTAAGAATAGTCAGGGCAACCAGTACGTGCAGGACATCAATTTCATGGTCAGCCAGTGCCTGAAGGAGAACGTTGACGTCTACATAACAGCCGGCGGAGACGGCACTGTGAGCTATGTGGCATCGTCCACCATAGTCAGCAGCCACAACCGCACGTTCCGCCCCATGTTCATCGGCTTCCCAGCCGGGACCGCAAACGCAGGCCCCATCGTGCACAAGCTGGGCAAGGCAAGCATCAAGGACCTCTCAATGGTGAAGATCGATGCCATCGAGGTCACCGACGGCGATGAGATCATAGGCTACGGCTTCAATGACGTCATAATCGGCGACACCTTCCTGGGGACAAAGGACTCACAGATGGTCAATCTGGCAGCAAAGGCAATGGCCGAGTCCGGAAAGGCCGAGATAGCACGTCCGGGATGCAATATCACATCTGACTCGTTCAGCGCCACCCTCAACGGCAACGCCCTTGAGATCAGGGACAAGGTCCGCCAGATCTGCGTCTCCACCCTTCAGTTCGACAAGCTGGACATGAGGGCGATCTTCGGAGGACTTCTGAACTCAATCGGAGAGGAGCATCCGGCATCGGTTGCCTTCGTCGACAGGGTGATTGTGGACAGTGACCCGTCAACATGGAACTACAGGGGCCCTGTGAGCACCACACATGTGTGCTTCAATGAGAAGGACGTGCTTGAGGTCTCCGGATTCGGAGCCGACGCACAGATCATCATAGATGGAAACCCGTTCATCAGGAAGACAGACAGGCTTTCATTCAGGATTGTCCCGTGGGCATGCACCGCCCTCTGGGACAAGGGGGAAAGATAAAGATGAAGGAATCTGCTAGAGAACTGCGGCCTGCCAGCATACACCGCATCCGGCTCTTCGGGCATGTGTATGAGCGCGAGCAGGTCACAACAGCCGCGATCCTCATGGCGCCGGTGCTCGTGGCGGTGTTCATGCTGTTCATCCTGCCCGTGGTGCAGGTCGTGTACTACAGCTTCACCAACATGACCACCAGCAAGCGCGGCACGTTCGTGGGCATCGAGAACTTCAAGTACCTCCTCGGGGACACGAAGTTCTTCAAGGCAATCGGGAACACCGCCCTGTTCGCCGTGCTGAAGCTCATCTTCGACACAGGTCTTGCGCTGATCATCGCCCTGATGCTTGACAGCCACATACCCATGAGGAAATTCCTCAGAAGCACCTACTTCGCACCTGTTGTGGTGCCGGTAGTGGCCTCATCGCTGATCTGGATCTGGTTCTTCGATCCAGATGTCGGACCGCTCAACCTGATCCTCCAGGGCCTCGGCCTTGAGCCGCTTCTCTGGCTCAACGGAAAGAGCACCGCCCTGGCATCGATTCTGATCTTCTCCGTCTGGAAGGGAATCGGCTACAACGTCATGCTGTTTTTGACCGGACTGCAGAACATCCCCGACTCATACATCGAGGCATCAAAGGTGGACGGAGCCACCTGGTGGCAGAGCCTGATCAAGATCAAGCTGCCGCTTCTCAGGCCCATCACCAACTTCATAGTGATGATAGGAATCATCAACACGTTCAAGGTCTTCGCTGAGATAGACGTCATGACACCCACAGGCGGCCCGGGCTACTCCACCGCAATGATCGTCACGTACATCTATGAGCAGGCCTTCACAAGGGGCAAGATGGGCAGGGCCTGCGCCGCATCCATCGTGCTGTTCATCATCATCTTCGTCCTGACTCAGATCCAGGGCAAGATGAACGCGTCCAAGACAGTGGACTACGATTGAGGAGGACCTTATGGAGAACACAAGAGCCGCCCTGGTCAAGACCGCTGAGATCAAGCCCAGACGCAAGAAGTACAACATCCCCATCTTCGTCATACTGATGCTCGGGGCCGTTGCGATGATATTCCCCTTTGTCTGGATGATCCTCTCATCATTCAAGACTACATCCGACATCTACACCTATCCGCCAAAGTGGCTGCCCTCCACCTTCAACTGGCAGAACTACAGCGCGGTGTTCAAGCTGATTCCGTTCGCACGCTACTACGTCAACAGCATCTACACATCCGTGATGCAGACATTCATCCAGATAGCGCTGTCCATCTTCGGAGCCTACGCGATTGTGTTCCTGGACTTCCCGGGACGCAGGAAGATCACCACACTCATCAGGACCACAATGTTCGTGCCCATGGTCGTGACCCTGATCCCGATGTACCTGATAATGAACAGCCTTCAGGACACCTATGCGGGAATAATCCTCCCCCAGGTATTCTCCGCATTCACAATCTTCCTGATCCTGTCGTTCTTCGAGTCCATCCCCAGGGACCTGTGCGACTCGGCCAAGCTTGACGGCTGCGGCTACTTCAAGATCATGTTCCATGTGGTAATCCCAAACGCAAAGAGCTCCATCTCCACTGCGGCGATGTTCGCCTTCCTGGGACACTGGAAGAGCTACACATGGCCTCTGATCATCACAAACAAGGACAAGTACAGGACCCTGCCCATAGGAATGAAGTACCTTGTGGCCGAGTCCTCCAAGGAGTATCAGGTCATGATGGCCGCATCAGTGATGGCGATCATGCCCGTCCTGATCCTCTTCGTGCTATTCGAGAAACAGCTGGTCAAGTCAATCACCTTGACCGGAATGAAATCATAAACATACAAGGGAGGAAATAGAAATGAGAAAGACAATCATCATCCTGCTTGCCATAGTCCTCTGCCTCTTCGCATCCTGCAGCAAGGGCTCTGACAGCAAGGCAACAACAGCCTCTGCGGCAGCCACAAGCGCACCCGCAGCACCTGCCACACAGTCACAGACAACAACAGCACAGACCTCAGGAATCGGTTCCGCCGCTGAGAAACCATCAGAGCCAGCAGCCCCTGCAGCCACACAGCCTGCGGAGCTGGCACCTGCCACAATCAAGGTCTGGTACTCCATCAGCGGAACCAACGGCCAGTTCTTCGAGAGCCAGGTCAAGGCTTTCGCGGAGAAATACCCGCAGATCAAGGTCGAGCTGACATACACGGGAAGCTACGCCGACAGCGCCACCAAGATCTCAGCCGCAAAGCTCGCCGGCAACTCACCGGACATCGCGATCACATCAGCATCCCAGCTCTACACAGGAGAGGATGACAACTTCCAGATCGAGCAGGATGTCAAGGATCCTGAATTCAACCTCGCCGACGTAAGACCCGGAATCCTGGAGTACGCCAACTACAGGGGCCGCCTGGCAGCAGTTCCGTTCAGCATCTCCACACAGGTCATCTACTACAACAAG
>CACZJR010000110.1 GCA_902781545.1 uncultured Spirochaetales bacterium
TTCCCTGAGGGTCTTTGAAAACAGTCTGCTCTGTCTCATCATTTTCTCCTTATGACCACTTGATTATATTCTTTTGTCTGTTGCAGTACAATTAATTTGAGTGATATTATCATGTATACAATCATAAAGAGAGAGGAACGCTAATGCTTGATAAACAGACCATCGAGTCTTTGACTGCAAAAGCAACAGACATCAGGATTTCAACAATCCGTGAGATCGCGCACCTCGGAAACGGACATATCGGCGGAGCCATGTCCATTGTAGAAGTGCTCACATATCTCTACTACCACGAGATGAACATTGACCCCTCCAACCCGAAGATGGAGGGCAGGGACCGCTTTGTGTGCTCAAAGGGCCACGCAGGTCCTTCCGTCTACGCCACACTGGCAGAGAAGGGCTATTTTCCCAAGGACTGGCTCATGACCCTTAATGTGGGCGGAACAAACCTCCCGAGCCACTGCGACATGAGAAAGACCCCGGGAATCGACTTCACAACAGGTTCCCTCGGACAGGGCTTCAGCGCCGCGGTAGGCATTGCACTGGGACAGAGGCTCAAGGGTGAGAAGTCATTCACATACACCATCATCGGTGACGGCGAGAGCCAGGAAGGCCAGATCTGGGAGGCCGCGGAGTTCGCATCCACCCAGAAGCTCGGCAACCTGATCGCATTCACGGACTTCAACCGCCAGCAGCTTGACGGCTACACAGCCGACATCATCAACATGGACAACATCGATACCCGCTGGCTCGGCTTCAACTGGCATGTCCAGAGAATCAACGGCCACGACTACAACCAGATCGCAGACGCAATCGAGAAGGCAAAGGCAGTCAAGTGCCGCCCGAGCATGATCATCCTCGACACAATCAAGAGCAAGGGCTATGCCCCCGGAGAGGGAATCAAGGCAAACCACAGCATGGCTATCAGCCATGAGAACGAGGAATACGCTATCAGCGTTCTGAAAGGAGGTGCAAAATGAGAGACGTATCTGACATCAAAGACATGAGAGATGCCCTCATGGCCGCAATCATTGACCTTGCCAAGGAGCACTCCGAGGTAGTCTTCCTGGATTCCGATCTTTCCAGCTGCATCAACAGCGGACCGTTCGCAAAGGAGTTCCCCACAAGGTTCTTCAACTGCGGTATTGCAGAGGCCAACATGGTTGGCGTTGCCGCAGGTCTCTCCTCAATGGGTTTTGTGCCTTATGCACACTCATTCGGATGCTTTGCATCACGCCGCGCATATGACCAGTTCTTCCTTTCAGCGAACTACGCCGGCCAGTGCGTCCACCTTATCGGAACAGACGCAGGTGTCACCGCACAGATCAACGGCGGAACACACATGCCTCTTGAGGATGTTGGTCTGATGAGACTTATTCCGGATCTGATTGTCCTGGATCCTTCTGACACCCAGAGCCTCTATGACCTGACCATCCAGGCATATGCCACAGGTCACAGCACCTACACAAGACTCCGCAGAAAGGGCGGATCTCTGCGCTACAAGTCCGGTGAGGTCAAGCTCGGAAAGGGCAGTGTGCTTGCAGAGGGCTCAGATCTTGCCATAGTCGCCAGTGACCAGGTCATTGTCGATGAGGCCGTGAAGGCAGTTGAGATCCTGAAGGGCAAAGGCATCAAGGCCACACTGATTGACATGCACACCATCAAGCCGCTTGATACAGAGATTCTGGACAAGGTGTCCAAGGAGACAGGCCACGTGCTTGTCTGCGAGAACGCCCGCTACGCAGGAGGCCTTGGAGAGGCGGTTGCAGCTCATCTTGCCACAACCTATCCTGCGAAGATGGACTTTGTCTGCATCGGAGAGCGTTTCGGTGAGGTCGGAAAGCTTGATTACCTGATGAAGACCTTCAACCTGCTTGCAGATGACATCGTCGCCAAGGCAGAGGCTCTTGTAAGAAGATAATTCTTACTTTGTTTGACAGGTTTTCCGTACAGATTCCGTTTTTCCGGATCTGTACGGAACTTTTTTCATTTTTCGTCCGTACAAAATCGGATTTTTGATTTCTGTACGGAAATTATCTGCTTATGAAGATACTTTTCGTAAGACACGGCGAGCCCGACTATGAACATGACTCCCTGACAGAGAAAGGGGACCGCGAGGCTTCTCTTCTTGCCGACATGCTGTGCAGGATGGACATAAAGGCCTTCTACTGCTCGCCGCTCGGAAGGGCAAGGCGCACAGCGGATTTCACATTGGACAAGATGGGCCGTGAGGCTGAGATCCTTCCGTGGCTCCAGGAGTTCAGGGGACGCTGCGTCAAGCCAAATATCCCCGGGAAAGAGAGCATCTGCTGGGATTGGCTTCCATCAGACTGGACTGCGCGGAAGATGTTCTATGACAGGGATAAATGGGTGCTTGCACCGGAGTTCGAGGGCACGAATGTCAGTTCGGAGAATGACAAGGTTATCCGTGGTCTTGATGAGCTTTTTGCAGGCCTTGGCTACGAGAGATCGGGTGAATTGTACAGGGCTGTGAGGCCAAACAACGACACTGTGGTGTTCTTCTGCCATTTCGCGGTGCAGTGCGTGATGCTGGGCCATCTTCTCGGAATCTCACCCATGGTCCTGTTCCAGGGCCTGATGGCAGCTCCTACAGGGGTGACCACTGTGGTGACCGAGGAGCGCAAGGAGGGCATTGCTGCCTTCAGGATGCTGTCATTCGGATCAGTTCAGCATCTCTATGTGGCAGATGAGAAGCCCTCATTCGCAGGCAGGTTCTGCGAATGCTATTCAAATACTGACGAGCTTCATTGATTTCGGTTTTCGGATTTCTCCGCCGCGCCTTAGCGTCTCAGCGGATGCAGCGGCCTTTTCCGATTTCCCTGTACACTGCACGGATCTGAGCGTCCTCACAGCCGTTCCACGGCTTGTCGCGGTTCTCGCTCTTGTAGTGCTCTATCATGTACACCAGGTCCTTTGCGTTGAGATCCAGTCTTCTCTGCTGGAGATCGGCCATTGCCTGTGAGAAGAGCTTCTGCTGCTTTGCATCCAGGGCGTCCAGTGACATTCTGAGAATGTGCGTCATGTGATGCAGGCAGAAGCCCTTGCTCTCAGAAAATGCCTTGCGGAACTCGGGATCCTGACCCCAGATGTAGGGGATTGTGAAGCAGTAGCGGTCAAGGCGGTCTCTCATGCGCTGGCAGATAAGACATCCTTTCTCCCTCTGGCCAAGGACCTCATCCAGGTTTGCGACCGTCTTCTTCAGGTTCTTTCCGTTCTCAAGGTCCTTGAATACTTTCTGAAGCTCGTCTCTGGTTCTCTCAAGGTGGGTCTCCCACATGACTGCCATTGAGTTCGGATGACCTGACTCGACCAGCTTTGCGGTGTGCTCGGGGCAGAAACCCGTAGCATTGACCCTGACGCGGGTCTCCGGGTTCATGACAGATGAGCCAAGAAAGAACTCAAGGCTATCTTTCTCGGCCTGCTGCATGAGGTCGCAGATGAAGCATTCGCTCTGGCTCTTTATCCCGTCCCAGACGGGAATAGTTTCAAGTTGGTATTTGTTTGCCATGGTTTTCTTTGTCTCAGCGCTTTCTCAGTATCCTGTCCAGGGTAAGCTGGTCCTTGCTCTCGGGGGCATCCTCAAGGCTTCTCTTTCTGACAGGCTCCATGGTGAGGGAGTTGCGGTCAAAGTGATAGTACTCGATCCTGTCCTCGTTTGCCGCATATATGAGCATGTAGTTCTTCTGCGCCATGAATGAGAGGGCCAGCACCAGCTCGCACTTGCTCTCACGCCTGAAGCGGATAAGCTCATCCTGCTCGCTTTCTGTCATGTACTCGTTCCTGCAGGCGATTGAGAGGATCTGGTGGCCGCTCTCACGGTCATGCACCAGTATGTCCGGATTGAGGGTCTTTCCTGATTTGGAGAGCACAGGGCAAAGGTCAACCGAGAGCTTCTTGTCTGATTCTGAAATCAGGTCTCTGATGTGCTCTGCAAGTGCATGGGAGAGGGCGATCCTGTTTCTGGGCCATGTGTAAAGCACACTGTCATTGGCCTCCAGGAGGGCCAGGGCCTTTCCGAAAGTGTCAAACGCCTTGATCTTGCTTCTTCTGGTACTCATGTCCTAATTGTACCAACAATAATCAGATGTGGCAAAGGAAAATCAGAGTGCATCTGGGGCAACTATGCTTTCTAGGGCATTTAGGGCATCTAGGGCATCTAACTACAACTGATATGAAGTGACCGTTCGTCAATACCTTTTCCAAGGGTATTTGACAATAAGAATGTAAGGGGAAGACTTTCAGTTTTTCGGCACTTG
>CACZJR010000111.1 GCA_902781545.1 uncultured Spirochaetales bacterium
TCAATCCGAACTACCTCAGCGAGCCGGAAGGCGGCGGTGGAAGACCCTGCCAGTTCCTCAGGCCGGCACTGCTTCAGATTCTTGACTCCAAGAACATCAGGATTGACGGGGTGACATTGACCAGAAGTCCGTTCTGGACCTGCCATCCGGTATGTGTCACTAACCTGAAGCTTTACAACATCAAGATTGATAATCCGTACGACTCCCCGAACACAGACGGAATAGACATCGAGTCCTGCGTGAACGTGGATGTCAGGGCCTGCGACGTAAATGTCGGAGATGACGGTATTGCCGTCAAGTGCGGAAGCGGCAAGGAGATGATGGCCTTCCAGAGATCTGAGAACATCACTGTCGAGGACTGCACCGTCAGAAACGCCCACGGTGGATTCGTGATCGGATCTGAGACTGCAAGCGGCGTCAAGGGCGCATATGTCCGTAACTGCAGGTTCATCGGCACCGACAGGGGAATCAGGATCAAGACAAGACGCGGACGCGGCGGACACATGACAGACATCGTGGCCAGTGACATCTTCATGGACGATGTCATCTGCCCCATCTCAATCAACATGTTCTACAGATGCGGAAGCGATGACCCTGAGCTTTACTCCCTCAAGAGCCAGCCTGTGACAGAGGATACCCCGCTGATCAAGGATGTGACGATTGAGAGGGTCAAGGCTGTCAACTGCAGAAGCGCTGCGGCGTTCCTTGCAGGACTTCCTGAGGTCCATCTCCAGAACATCGTGGTGAGAGACAGCTCATTTGAGGTCAAGAAAGAGATCGAACCTGGTCTTGAGGCTGAGATGTGCCGTGGGATCCCGGAGTCGGATTACAGGGGAATCAGGGTGATCAACGCTGATGCGAAGTTCGAGAATGTGACTGTGAACACGGATCCTATGATCCTTGTGGAGGAGTTTTGATTTATGGGAAAGAAAATTGACACATCATTCATAAAGGGCATTATCCCGCCGATTGCAATTCCGTTGAAGGACGATGAGAGCTTTGATGAGAAGAAGCTCCGCCGCCATGTCGACTTTGTCATAGAAGGTGGTGTCAGCGCCATCCTGGCATTCGGGTCAAACGGCGAGTTCTACATGCAGGAAGAGGATGAGATGAAAGATATCCTCGATGTAATGAGAGATCAAGTTGCAGGAAGAGTGCCCGTTTTTATGGGTATTGGAGCAATCCGTACCTCTAAATGTATAAGATTGGCACAGATGGGAGTTGAGCACGGGGCCAAGGCGGTGTCCATTCTCCAGCCCATGTTCCTCAAGCCTTCAGAGGATGAGCTTTACACCCACTTCGCGGCAATTGCAGACAGCGTTCAGGACGTTCCTGTCCTCCTTTACAATAATCCCGGCCGTACCGGATACGGGATTCCGCAGACGGTGGCGGAGAAGCTTGCTCACCAGAAGGCCAATGTCGTTGGGATGAAGGACTCAAGCGGTGACATAACTCAGACGGAGGAGTTCATCAGGCGCAACGCTGATGTGAACTTCAAGGTCATGTGCGGAAAGGACACCCTGATTTACGCGGGTCTTTGCGTCGGTGCCGTAGGTGCTGTGTGCTGCATGGCGAACTTTGTCCCCAGGCTTGTCTGCTCCATCTATGACAGGTTCGTCGCCGGGGACATCAAGGGTGCATTGGACAGGCAGTTCGTCCTGAACCCGATAAGGCTCCAGATGGACAAGTCAAGCTTCCCTGTCGCGACAAAGGACTATGCGAACCTGCTGGGCCTTGAGCTCGGTGCCCCTTATCTTCCGACCAAGAACTCCACACCGGAGCAGCTTGAGGGACTGAGGCAGCAGCTTGTCAAGGCAGGTCTGCTTTAATTGCAATCATTAAAACTTAATTGAGAGGTGATAGATATGAAAGTCGGTTTTATCGGTTTGGGAATCATGGGAAAGCCCATGTGCAAGAACATCATCAAGGCCGGACATGAGGTCTGGTTCAACTCAAGACATGCAGATGTCGTCTCTGAGCTCGAGGCTCTTGGCGCACATGCATGTGACAACGCATGCAAGGTCGCATGCGAGACTGAGGTTGTCATAACAATGGTTCCGAACAGCCCTCAGGTCAGGGAGGTCGCTCTTGGAAAAGGCGGAATCATAGAGAGCGGAAAGAAAGGCCTGGTTGTCATTGACATGAGCTCAATCGATCCGGTCGAGACCAGAAGCATCGGTGCCGCACTTGCAGAGAAGGGCATTGAGATGATAGATGCCCCTGTCTCAGGCGGTGAGCCCAAGGCAATTGACGGAACACTCTCCGTCATGGCAGGTGGAAAAGAGGAGCTTATTGAGAAGTACAGGCCTCTTCTGAGCACAATGGCCGCATCAGTGGTGCGTTGCGGAGATCTGGGAGCAGGCAACGTCGCAAAGCTCGCCAACCAGATTGTTGTGGCATGCAACATCGCCGCCATGAGCGAGGCACTTGCATTTGCAAAGAAGATGGGATCAGACCCGTCTCTCATCTATAAGGCAATCAGAGGCGGTCTTGCAGGATCCACTGTCCTGGATGCAAAGGCACCGATGGTCCTCTCAAGGAACTTCAAGCCCGGCTTCAGGATTGAGCTCCACATCAAGGACCTGACCAACGCACTGAACGCCGCTCATGCAATCAACGGATATGTCCCGCTCACAGGACAGGTCATGGAGATGATGCAGGCGCTGAAGGCGGACGGCTGCGGCAAGGATGACCACAGCGCGATTGCCAAGTTCTATGAGAAGGTATCAAACGTAACAATAGAGTAAAAGCAGGAAGGGAAAATGAGAGTGGTCAAGATTTCAGATCTGGATAATGTTGCTGTGGTTGTTGCCCCTGTCACCAAGGGTGAGGTTCTGGAGGGCACATCCATCAAGGCACTGTGTGATATTCCGCAGGGCCATAAGATTGCACTGAGAAAGATCAGAAAGGGTGAGGAGGTCATCCGTTACGGCGCTGTCCTGGGCTATATGCTTGAGGACATCGAGGCAGGCGGATGGATCAATGAGTTCAACATCGAGCTTCCCTCATCTCCTGCTGTGGCGGACCTTGTCAAAGGGTCCAAGGGCAGGGTCCTGACCGATCTTCCTGAGAGAAAGACCTGGATGGGCTATGACAACGGACCGGGACTTCCCGCAGGCAGCAGGAACATCCTTGGAATCACCACAACGGTCCAGTGCACCGCCGGTGTGCTGCGCAACGCCGTGGATAAGATAAAGAAGGAGATCCTCCCCCAGTATCCGAATGTTGATGATGTCGTTGCCGTGGTCCATCCGTACGGCTGCGGTGTGGCCATCAAGGCGGACAACGCGGAGATTCCCATCAGAAGCGTACGCAACCTGGTCCATCATCCCAATTTCGGCGGCCAGATCCTGACTGTGGCCCTTGGCTGTGAGAAACTGACCTTGGACATGATCCTGACACCGGAGGAGAACAATCCTGATAACGTAGTGGTCCTTCAGGAATGTCACGGTTATGGAGACATGCTGGAGCGCATCTGCACTCTGGCAAAGAAGAAGCTCGAGGTCCTGGACAGGAGAAGAAGAACCGAACTCCCGCTGGAGAAGCTCAGGATCGGTGCCCAGTGCGGAGGCTCTGACGCGTTCAGCGGAATATCAGCCAATCCGACTATCGGCTATGCCTCGGATCTTCTTGCCGCAGGCGGGGCGCAGGTGCTTTTCTCCGAGGTCACTGAGGTCCGTGACGGGGTGCACATCCTTGCAGAGCGCTGCTCGGATGACAAGGTCGTTGAGAGACTCAAGAAGGAGATCTCCTGGTACGATGACTATCTTGCCCGCAGCCATGTGGACAGGAGCGCGAACCCGAGCCCGGGCAACAAGAAGGGCGGTCTGAGCAACATAGTGGAGAAGGCCATGGGATCAATCGCCAAGAGCGGCCATTCCCCCATTGTGGAGGTCATCGGGCCCGGTGAGACTCCATCATGCAACGGCATGATCTTTGCCGCCACCCCTGCGTCCGACATTGTGTGCGGACCCAGCCAGCTGGCATCTGGTATAGTCATGCAGCTGTTCAGCACGGGACGCGGGACCCCTTACGGACTGAAGGAGATCCCCGTCTACAAGATCTGCACCCAGCATTCGATGAAGAAGCAGTGGCCTGACCTGTTTGACATGGACGCAGGCTTTGTCGTTACCGGTGAGAAGACCATAGCCCAGATGGGACATGAGCTTTACAACCATATCCTGGATGTGGTAAGCGGGGAGCGCACATTTGCCGAGAAATACGGCATTTA
>CACZJR010000112.1 GCA_902781545.1 uncultured Spirochaetales bacterium
CACTGGAGGAAGAGGAGCGTCCGGGACGCTACTACCCTGTCCTTGAGGAGAATGACTGGACCACAATCATGTCCTCCAAGGACCTTTGCATGATAGACCACCTCAAGGACCTGCAGGATGCCGGAGTGGACACCCTGAAGATCGAGGGAAGGATGAAGAGCATCTATTATGTGGCGTCCGTGACAAGGGCGTACCGCAAGGCCCTGGACCATCTCTACGATCCCTCCGTGGACTACCTCCCCTACCGTGAGGAGCTCTTCAATGTCAGCCACCGTGAGTTCTCCACAGGCTTCTTCTTCGGCAAGGGCCCAATCGACGTGGATGAGCCCGATCCACTTGTCATGAATGATGACATCAACAAGCCCACCACAGGCGGATACCTCAGGGACTACCTGTTCCTCGGAACGGTGCGTCAGGAGGTGGCTCCCGGAGTCTATGCCGTTGACATCAAGAACCAGATCAGAAGCGGTGAGACAATCGAGTTCATAGGCCCGGATGTACTCTTCATCAGGGAGCCCGAGGTCGAGGTCCTGGACCAGGACATGAGGCATGCAGAGCACATTGACCACTGCAAGACGGGCTATATCAGGACCTCAGCTAAAATACGCGACGGTTACATAATCCGCAAGGAAATACGTCTGTGATGGATGCAAAAAAGCAGAAAAATCCTCAAAACAGCATGAAAAAAGGGCATTTTTACGCCTTTTCCCAACAATAATTGTTGTAATGTGAACGAATTGTGGTAAAATTCCAGTATAAAACAACCCACGATAGGAGGAAAAGTGCATGTCAAATCATGATCAGCTCATTGCTTTGTTCAGAACCTACGAGCAGGAGAACCAGAAGTTCGAGGAGAAGAAGGTAAAGGCTTCTGCTGCCAGAGCAAGAAAGGCTCTTGCTGACATCGCAAAGCTCTGCAAAGTCAGGAGACTTGAGATCCAGGAAGAGAAGAACGAGATGGACAAGTAATCTGTTCAGGGATTCTTATAATTCAAAAGGCAACCTTCTGGTTGTCTTTTTTTTGCCTCAATCCGGAGGACTGCCCCGGCATAAAAGAAAACACCTGAATCTGATTCAGGTGCTTCACACTAAAAGGAGGTATGAAAAAAACTGTTGCTCTGCCTTCTATATAGCACATACCGTGCCAAGTGCCGGATTAAGGCTTTTTCCGGCAGAAAACCGCGCCATATCACCTTTTTCAAGGAATAAATGTGAAAAGATTTACAAAGGTGTGTAAAAATTGCTCACTTCTTCTCCGGGTTCTTGCGGTAGAAGACCGCGGTGAAGCCGGTGGTTGACACAAGAGCGGATCCTGTCTTGTTTGCAAGCTGCACGGAAAGGTCCCTGACCATCTCCTTGAAATCCTGGAAGCGCACCTTCACCAGCTCATGGTCCGTAAGCGCCGCATCCAGGGCCGCTATCACGCCCTCGGTAATCCCCTCATGACCAACCATCACAACAGGATTGAGGCTCTGGGCCTGGCTCCTGAGCTGTGCCCTGTATTTACTTGTCATCTCACTCTTCTTCTCAGCCATTTATCATTTCCTTATATTTCTGGGCAACGGCAAAGCGCTTGATCTTCTTTGTGGATGTCATCTCAAGCGGCTCATCAACCACAAAGACCTTCCTGATCCTCTTGTACGGAAGAAGCTCTCTGTTTACAGACTCCACTATCTGCTCCATATGGACCTGCATGGCACCATGGTCAGGGAACTCACGCATAGCCTCGGCAGACGGGTGGATCAGACAAGCCACACCCTCGATCTTCAGCTTTTCATCGGCCACATAACCCACGACGCAGATCTGCTCAACATCATAGTAAAGCTGGAAGTGGTCCTCGATCTCCTCCGGGAAGACATTCTTGCCTCCCTCAGTCACGATGATGTTCTTGGCCCTTCCAGTCAGATAGACAAAGCCGTCCTTGTCGGCATAACCCACATCGCCTGTCCTGAGCCATCCGTCCTTGTCGATGGTCTCATCTGTGGCCTCCTGGTTCTTGTAGTAACCCTTCATCACATGCTTGCCGCGTGTGATTATCTCACCGTTGCCCTGCGCGTCCTTGTTGATGAAGTCGACCTCGACTCCCGGGAACGGCTTTCCTATGCTTGAGTACTGGTAGGAGTAAGCCGGATTGAGCGTGACGATCGGGCTTGTCTCGGTAAGGCCGTAGCCCTGGATGAAGTCAACACCCAGCTGGTTGAAGCCCTTGAATGTCTCAGCGGGAAGAGGTCCTGCTCCGGATATGCAGATGCGGTTGTCTGCCAGCGACACCTTGTCCCTGATTCCCCTGAATATCACTCTTCCGGGATTGAGGCCGGTAGTCTGCTTGATGAATCCGCAGAACCTCATCAGCAGATGGATAATACCGCTGACGAATACCCCTTTCTTGTCAATACCTTTCATTATTGCGCTATAAATCTTGTTATAGAGCATCGGAACGGCAAGAAGCATGTTCACATGACCTTCCTTCATCTCCTTCAGGAGAGAGGTCACGACAAGACGTTTACCGAACACCACGTTGGCTCCGGCGGACATCGAGACGATGAACACCGCAAGCATGGTGTAGGCATGGTGGATCGGAAGGATCGCATAGAAGACATCAATCGGCCTGACGTTCATGAATGACTGCACGCTGTAGGCGTCGAAAGTCAGGTTCTCATGACTGAGCATGACAGCCTTGGGTGTTCCGGTGGTCCCGGACGTGAAGAGGAATGCCGCCAGGTCTGAGCTCTCAGGCTCCTTGACAGGCTGCGGGCCCACATCAGGAAGATTCAGGATGTAGGAGTCCTCGTGTCCTCGCTCCTCGAGGCTGACCTTGAAGGAGTACTTGCCGTCAGCACCTATTGCGTCGAACCTGTCCGCATCAAGGAAAATGCCCTTGATCTCGACGAAATCCACCAGATGCTCTATCTCCGCGTTTGTCAGGGCGGCGTCAACCGGGACTACAACGGCGCCCATGTAGACAATGCCCATGTATGCGATAGCCCATTCGGGGCTGTTCTTTCCAGTGACAGCCACCCTGTCGCCCTTTCTGACACCCTTTGAGTAAAGCCAGCGTGAGACCTTGTCGAACTGGGCCTTTGCTTCCGTGTATGTGAAAGTGGTGTGTTTCGGAGTGAATGCCTCGTAGCACCTGTTGTCCGGGAACCTCTCCGTCATTATATCGAACATCTGCGGCAGGGACGGCCACTCAGAATCAAATATCCTCCCCCTGTATTCATCCAGGAATCTCCAGGGTCTGGGATCAAGACTGCTTTTTCTCATGTTTTACCCCAAATCAACTCCGAAAGCACAATAGTTATTGTTTACTATCGGCCGTTAATTTCATGCGTAGCATAGCAAAGAACACATATGAAATCAATATGTGAGCAAAACATGCCACCGTGGACAACAGAAAGGCATTGGAGTAGAATATGAATTCATGGAATTCAAGACGTTCGACCAGGTGATCTGCTACATGGAGCATTTCACGAATCTGGAGAAGAAAACCGACAGATACAGCACAAGGACCTACCGTCTGGACAGGATGCAGGCGATCATGAAAGTCCTGGGAAATCCCCAGGACAGCTACCGCACCATCCATGTGGCAGGCAGCAAGGGAAAGGGCTCCACTGCAAGTTACATAGCCTCAGGTCTTGAGGCGGCAGGCTATGTCACTGGGCTTTACATGTCACCACATGTCTCCGACTACAGGGAGCGTTTCACCAGATGCGGGCGCTTTGTGGAAGACAGCATCCTTGTCGAGACGGGAAACATCCTCGCAGATTCCCTTGAGGGCTTTCATTTCATGGACAGCATGGGAGAGAGCAGCCCCACCACATTCGAGCTTTACACCGCATTCGCCTTCCTCCTCTTCAAGAGGATCGGATGCCAGTGGGCTGTGATAGAGACAGGACTCGGCGGAAGGCTTGATGCGACCAACATCATCATGAGCCAGGCATCGGTCCTGACACCGATCGAGCTTGAGCATACAGACATACTCGGCGACACAATAACGAAGATCGCCACGGAGAAATCCAAGATCATCAAGGCCGGAAGACCCAGCTTCAGCGCGCTGCAGGTCCCCGATGCCCTTGAGGTCTTCCGAGCCGAGGCCCATGAGCAAGGTTCTGACTTCCATTACCTCGGTGATGAGGTCTCCGAGATCACGGAGAGACACATAAGTTTCAAGGATGGTTACAGCACGGACCTAAGCCTGTCCATGCCGGGTCTT
>CACZJR010000113.1 GCA_902781545.1 uncultured Spirochaetales bacterium
TCCAGGTCAAATTGAAAGGCCTGACTCCTTTACAATTCAGGAGACAAGCCTTTAAGATGGCTTCGTAGATGTTGTGTCCAATAAATGGGGTTCACATCATGAACCAGGGGAGCTATACTAGACAATAATATAGATTTATTGCATAATTCTTCGGTTATGTTTGATTCAATCAGTGACAAATTCTCATCTATATTCCGCTCAATAGCCGGCAAGTCCAAGATTACCGAGAAGAACATCCAGGACGCTGTCGAAGAGATAAAGGTTGCGCTTCTTGATGCTGACGTAAATCTTCGTGTCGTAAGAAGATTCGTCAACAGGACAATGGAGGAGGCCAAGGGCGACAAGGTCCTGAAGGCCGTTGATCCCGGGCAGCAGTTCACCAAGATCGTCTATGATAAGATGGTACAGCTTCTCGGAGATCCTGACCATCAGAAGCTCAACCTCAAGGGACCTGACACAGTCACTGTCATCCTGATGATGGGACTTCAGGGCTCAGGTAAGACAACCACAAGCGCAAAGCTCGCCATGATGCTCAAGAAGCAGGGCAGGCGCGTGATGATGGCCGCATGTGACCTGATCAGGCCGGCTGCAATCACACAGCTGCAGGTTCTTGGCGAGCAGGTCGGTGTTCCCGTTTATGCCGAGCCCGAGTCAAAGGATGCCCCTGCGGTTGCGCTCAATGCCCTGAAGAAGGCAAAGCGCGAGCAGTATGATGTGCTGATTGTCGATACATCCGGAAGAATGTACCTGGACGAGCAGATGATGAAGGAGCTGATGGATGTCAACGCAGCCGTCAAGCCCGATGAGACCCTGTTCGTCGCAGATGCCATGACCGGTCAGAACGCCGTGACCATCGCGCAGGAGTTCGAGCAGAAGGTCGGAATCTCAGGCGTGATCCTGACCAAGTTCGACTCTGACACCCGTGGCGGAGCCGCTCTCTCACTGAGAGAGGTGGTAGGCAAGCCGATCAAGTTCATCGGTGTGGGTGAGAAGCTTGATAACCTCGAGCCGTTCTATCCTGACAGGATGGCAAGCAGGATCCTGGGCATGGGAGATATCGTCACCCTTGTCGAGAAGGCCCAGGAGGCATTTGACCAGAAACAGGCTGAGAAGCTGCAGGAGAAGATGGCAAAGAACACCTTTGACCTGCAGGATTACCTGGAGCAGATAGAGAGCATGACCAAGATGGGCGGAATCGGGAAAATCATCGATATGCTGCCCGGAGCAAAGGGAAATATCTCGGAAGATGACATAGATAAGAAGGAATTACTGAAAGAAAAAGCAATAATTCAGTCAATGACCTTCCAAGAAAGACAGAATATCTATATAATTGGTCCGGCTCGAAAGAGAAGAATAGCAAAAGGCAGCGGCACCTCCGTCGGAGAAGTCGGCCATTTGCTCAAGAAATTTGAAAAGATGCGGCTGAGTATGAAGAAGCTCGCAAAAAATAAGAAGTACCAGTCTGCCATGATGAAGCAGATGGGCATGAATTGAGATTCGTGTAGGAGGAACAGACGTGAGCGTTAGTATCAGATTGAAGAGATTCGGTACAAAGAAGAGACCTTATTACAGAGTGGTTGTGATTGACTCAAGGCTTTCAGATTCAGGAAGACCTCTTGAGGAGATCGGTTACTTCCATCCGATCGAGGCTGAGGAGAACCAGGTCAAGATTGATGCGGAGAGAGCATCATACTGGCTTCAGAACGGTGCACAGCCTTCAGATACAGTCAAGGCTATTTTCGCAAAGCAGGGTATCCAGACCACAAAAGCTCCTGCAAAGGACTGAGTAAGTGGAAAAGGAACTGGTTGAATACATTGTCAGATCCCTGGTCGACCAGCCAGAGAGCGTTGAGGTCAATGTGGTTGAGGGTGAGAAGTCCACAATCCTTGAGCTCAGAGTCTCTCCGGATGACATCGGCAAGGTGATCGGCAAGCAGGGCAGGATTGCCAAGGCCCTGAGGACAATCCTCAGCGCTACGGCAACCAAGAGCGGCAAGCACGCCAGCCTTGAGATTCTGGACTGATTGGTATGAAACAGGTCCTTTCAACCGGAGTGATCAGATCCCCGCATGGCGTAAAAGGCTATGTCAAGGTGCATCCGTATTCGGATGACTTTGATCATTTCTTCAAGCTGAAGGAAGTTACCCTTCAGCGTGGAGATAAGACCAGAAGAGTCGAGGTCGAAAAGGTGCAGAACCATTCCGACGAGCTTCTCATGAAGTTCAGGGGAATAGACTCACCTGAGGATGCAAGATTCATTTCTGGTTGGGAAATTCTGGTACCAAGAGATCAGGCCAGCAGGCTTGAGGAAGGAGAGGTTTACACAGCTGACCTACAGGGTATGAAGCTGGTATATGATAACGAAGAGGTCGCTGAAGTGGTTTCAGTGATGGACGGAGCCCAGGCGCTTTTGCTTGAGGTGAAGACCACAAGGAACGACAGACTTCATCTAGTACCGTACATGAGAGGCGTGTTCATAGATGATGTGGATGTCGAGAAGGGAACCATGAGGCTGCTCAGGCCGGAGTTGTTGGATTGAACATTGATATCCTAACGCTCTTTCCAGAGATGGTCAGAGGCTTTTTCACGAATTCCATCATGGCGCGGGCTGTCAAGTCAGGCCTTGTCTCCTACAACATAGTTGACTGGAGGCAATATGCCGAGGACAAGCACCACAAGTGTGACGATTCACCCTTTGGCGGGGGTGCGGGCATGGTCATCAAACCCGAACCGCTCTTCAAAGCTCTAGATCGCATTGATGCCATGAACAAGCGTGTCGTCTACGCATCCCCATCGGGAAAACGGCTGACACAGGACTATGCCAGACAACTGAGCCGGGAGTCTGAGCTGGTCTTCATCTGCGGGCATTACGAAGGTATTGACCAGCGGATAATCGACCGTTATGTCGATGACGAGATTTGCATAGGTGATTACGTTATTTCCTCAGGGGAAGTAGCCACCCTGGTGATAATCGATGCCGTCTACAGGCTGATAGACGGAGTTATCACGGATTCCTCACTCGATGAGGAGAGCTTCACCGGTCCGTTATTGGAATACCCACAATACACCAGACCGGAAACCTATTGCGGAATGTCGGTTCCTGATATATTATTGTCAGGCCATCATGCCAATATAGAGAAGTGGAGGCTGCAAAAAAGGCTTGAGAAGACTTTGTCCAACAGGCCGGATCTGCTGGAGAACGCTTCACTTGATGAGGCTGCCAGCAAACTATTAGAAGAATTAAAATTGACCAAGGGGTTAAAAAATGGACTTGATTAAGGCTATTGAACAGGAACAGATGAAGCAGGATGCCGAGAACTTCCACATTGGCGACACCGTTAAGGTTTACTTCAAGATCGTCGAGGGAACAACCGAGAGAATCCAGGTTTACGAGGGTGTTGTCATCGCAAAGAACAACACAGGCATCAGAAGGACATTCGTTGTCAGAAAGATCTCCTACGGTGTCGGAGTCGAGAGAATCTTCCCGCTGCACTCACCGAGAGTTGAGAAGATCGAGGTCGTCAGACGCGGTCGTGTCAGAAGAGCCAAGCTCTACTATCTCAGAGACAAGGTCGGTAAGGCCGCCAAGGTTCCTGAGCAGATCCGCGGACACAAGGGCATCTGAGTTCAATATCAGAATAACAGGAAAGACGGACAACCACTTGTGTGGTTTCCGTCTTTTTTATAAGGAAGAAGATGGAGACAAAGAAGAAAGGGGATATCTGCGAGTCTCTTGTATGTGACCATCTCATCTCCCTGGGCTATGAGGTCCTTGCCAGGAACTATCGTTGCCCATATGGGGAGATAGATATCATCTCTTTGTCTGACAAGGGAATACTTTGCGTTACTGAGGTCAAGAGCCTTACAGCCAGATGGCCGTCTGACGACATCAGGTATATGGTAAGTCCCCAGAAACAGCACAGACTCAGAAAAACCCTTGAGTCTTTTCTCTCATCTGATTCCAAGGTGCGTTTCAAAGGCATCCGTTTCGATGTGGCAACCGTCACCGGCGGCAAGGTCACATATTACTATGGGGATGATTTCTGATGGACAACAGCGACAACAGAAACAGAAAGAAGAGAAAGAACTCCAGAAAGGGCAATGAGCCTTCACAGCAGGCCCAGCAGTCACAATCCTCCCAGAGCGCTAAGAAGCACATGACTTTTGAGG
>CACZJR010000114.1 GCA_902781545.1 uncultured Spirochaetales bacterium
ATGTCCGCCTCCGCCGTATTTGACGGCTATGGGGTTGATGTTTATCTCCGAGGACCTCAGCTCGCATTGTACCTCGCCGGTGTCGGGTTTCTCGGCGAATGCCACCCAGATGCCAACACCCTCAAGGTCTGCCATTGTGTTCACATAGCCGCGCACCGCACTGTGGGCTGTTATTCCAAGCTCCTCAAGTTCTTCTTTTGTTGTGTAGTAGTAAGCAACCTTGTTTCCTGTGAACCGGATCTTGAGCATGAACTTGGCCTTGAGACGGACTGTGTTTATGCTTGTCAGATAAAGCCTCTGATAGACATAGTTGATGTCAATGTCATGCTCCATCAGCACGGAGACGCGCCTGAATGTTCCGCTTGAGGTTGCATCATATCTGAAGCGCCCGCTGTCTGTGACAATACCGGTGTACAGGGCGGTGGCCGCCTTGCTTGATATGGTAAGACCGCACTCAATGGCGAATTCGGTGACAAGGCCCGCACAGCTCTCGTATGATGGGTCAATGACCTCGACATCAGCAATCTGAGAGATGAACAGGTGATGGTCTATCCTCACTGTCCTTCTGGCCAGCCTGTAGCGGTCATCGCTGATCAGCTGCACCGCGGAAGTGTCCAGGATTATGGCAAGAGCCTCCTCATATTCCGTGTCTTCGACATTATCCATGCCCTGGAAGGCCAGAAAACCAAAGAACCTTGTCTCATCGCCGACAATGCGGACTTTCTTGTCAGGGAAATTATCCAGAAGAAGATGCATCATGCCGACCTGGCTGCCGATGGCATCTCCGTCAGGATTGTCGTGGCGGTGGATTATGATTGTGTCTGCTCTTCTGATCTCCTCAAGGACTGCCTCAAACATCCTTCACCTCCAGTGGCAGGACGTTGCTGTTCTCATAGGTTGTGAACCTGATGATGTGGCCGTTGTCATCCTGGGGCTCTGACTGGTATGTCATGCTCCAGTTGTCAAGCTTGTCCAGGTTGTCGAAGAAGACCTCGGCCTGTCCGTCAGCATCTACTTTGGTCAGAAGTACCTTGTCGCAGTACGGCAGAAGTGTGTGATACATCATGGCCCCGCCTATGACATAGACATCCTGCGGCGGGTATTTGGCAATCTCCCTGAATAGCTCCGGGAGGCTCTGGACCATGACAAAGCCGTCCTCCCTTGCACGGTTCTCATCTCCGCCCGGCCAGAGCACGATGTTCGTCCTGCCCTTGAGAGGTTTGCCGCCTGGGAATGAGAGAAGGGTGTTTGAACCCATGACAACGACCTTGTTTGTGGTTGTTGTGCGGAAAAACTTCATATCCTTGGGTAAATGGAACATCAGGTCGTTGCGTTTCCCGATTCCCCAGTTTCTGTCGCAGTGTAGGATGGCCTGCATCAGATTGCCACCGGTATGTCGTACTTCTTTTTGTTGTAGACGTAGTTCTCAAGCTTGAAGTCATCGGTCGTGAACTGGTAGAAGTCCTTGATCTCAGGATTGAGAGTGAATTTGGGGGCAGGGAACTGCTCGTTCTCTATGATTTCCTTCACAATCGGGATGTGGCGGTCATAGATGTGGGCGTCCGCAATCACGTGGACGAACTCACCCGGAACAAGGCCGCTGACCTGCGCCATCATGTACACGAGAATCGAGTACTGCACGACGTTCCAGTTATTTGCTGCCAGCATGTCCTGTGACCTCTGGTTCAGGATCGCGTTAAGTGTGTTTCCGCTTACATTAAATGTCATGCTGTAGGCGCATGGGTACAGGGCCATCTCCGAGAGGTCCTGATGGACGAAGATGTTTGTCAGGATGCGTCTGCTCTGCGGATTGTGCTTCAGGTCATAGAGCACGCGGTCCACCTGGTCGAACATGCCCTCCTTGTACTTGTGCTTTACTCCCAGCTGGTAGCCGTAAGCCTTGCCGATTGTTCCGTTCTCATCTGCCCAGCTGTCCCATACATGGCTCTTGAGCTGATGGATGTCATTGCTCTTCTTCTGCCATATCCAGAGAAGCTCGTCCATCGCGCTCTTTATGTATGTGCGTCTGATTGTCAGGATAGGGAACTCCTCCTGGAGGTTATAGCGGTTCACTATACCGAACTTCTTGATTGTATGGGCGGGTGTGCCGTCTTCCCAGTGCGGTCTGACCGCAAGTCCCTCATCGGAGAATCCGTTCTCCAGAATGTCCTTGATGTTGCTTACGAATACTTTGTCGGCATAGCTCATTTAGGGGCTCCTTCTTAGGTTTTTAGTTGTCTGCCAGTATAACATATATTCCAAGAATAATGTGATATAATCTAGGCCATGAAAACTCAATTATTCCGTGCAAAAGAAACCTCTTCTCCTCTTGTGGTACTGAACACATTCGAGAACGAGGGGGAGGCAGTTTTCAAGGCAGTAAGGTCCCTGACAAATGCGGATTTCTCGCTTCTGGAAGTCAGCTGCATGGACTGGAACAGGGACCTGAGCCCGTGGGAGGCTCCTGCAGTATTCAAGAACGATGCCCCTTTCGGCGGAAAAGCGGATGATTATCTTAAAGAACTGACAGAATCTGTTATCCCATCTGCTGTCTCCGACCTTGGAGCCGCACCATCAGCTGTATATATCGCAGGCTATTCCCTAGCAGGACTGTTCGCGGTTTATTCATTGTTCCGGACCCCGGTGTTCTCCGGCACAGCCAGCGCATCCGGCTCCATGTGGTTCCCGGATTTCATAGATTTCGCCTCATCCCATGACCTTGCGGTAAGTCCGTCCAAGGTGTATCTCTCACTCGGTGACAGGGAGGCAAAGACCCGTAATCCCGTCATGGCCACTGTCCAGGATAACACGGAGAAGATGGCTCAGCTTTTCCGGGACCGGGGTGTTGATGTCACCTATGAGCTGAATCCCGGCAATCATTTCCAGGAGCCCGAGCTCAGGATGGCAAAGGGAATATGCGGCATACTCAGATAATAAACGCAATCAGAGTGGAATCTATTTCCTTTATGGATTATGATATTCTTTACTAAATAACCGAGGGATTTGATGCAATATAAACTTCAGAGCCAGCATTACAGTGACTTCAATACCATAGATGTGAACCGTCTTCCGGGGCGCAGTTACTTCATACCTTATCCGGACAGGGTCAGTGCGGAGAGTGTTCCGCTTCTTGAGAAACGCTATAAGTCTCCCATGGTGAGATGCCTGAACGGGGACTGGGACTTCAACTATTACGATGATCCGAATGATCTTCCTTTGGAGTTCGACTCTGACAAGATGCAGTTCGGCAGGATTGATGTTCCGTCCGTATGGCAGTACCGCGGGTACTCGCATCCGATGTACCTGAACGTGCGCTATCCTTTCCCGTACAAGCCGCCGGTGATTCCCACACTTGAGCCGGTGAAAGGTTACTTCAGCGCCCTTGACGGGTTCAAGAAGGCCCCTGAGGATGAGATGAACCATGTGGGGCTGTACAGGACGTTCTTTGACCTCTCTGACTTCAAGGACAACGAAAGGTATATTCTTTCCTTCCTGGGTGTCTGCAGCTGCATTGAGGTTCATGTGAACGGACAGTTTGCGGGGTACTCTGAAGAGTCTCACAACACCGCAGAGTTCGACATAACCGACAAGGTCCGTGAAGGTAGGAACGAGCTTGTCTGCGTTGTGCGCAGATGGTGTAACGGCACATATCTTGAGTGTCAGGACATGTTTCGTAACAATGGCATATTCCGTGATGTTTTACTCAGAATATCTGACAAGAATGATTTCTGGGACATTGATATTAAGACCAGAAAGCTCGGTGCGGTCTACAGCGCCGATGTCACGGCATACATAGAAGACGGCCGGGAGGTGAGCTTCACCATAAAGGGAACAGACCATGACGGAAACCCCATGTGCCATACCTTGAAGGCAATCTCCAAGGAGGGCGAGGCAAAGGTCACGTTCACCGAGCTTGAGGTCCTGCAGTGGAGCGCTGAGAACCCGGTGCTCTACGACCTTTACATTGAAAGCCCGTACAGCTGCATCCATCAGCGCGTAGGGTTCAAGTCCATAGACATCAGGGGCAACCTTTATCTCCTGAACGGACACAAGATCAAGTTCAAGGGTGTGAACCGGCATGAGACGAATCCTACTCTGGGTCATGCT
>CACZJR010000115.1 GCA_902781545.1 uncultured Spirochaetales bacterium
GTTGTTTCCGCATGAGTCAAGCACCGTTATGTGTCCGCCAAGCACGGTCAGCTGATCATATACGACGTTTTCAGTAAGAATCTGCGGAGTCAGCAGTCTATCAATATGTCTTTCCATGTGAAAACCTAAAACAAGGATTTAAAAAAGGCGGGTCCGAAAACCCGCCTATCGTGTCATTCAAGCACCGGAATTATTTTCCTGCGAACTTGTGCCATGCAGCATTGACTTCCTTTGCTGCCTGATCAACTGTCTTCTTTCCGAGACCGATCTCAGCAAGAACCTGGTTGATGACCTCGTAAACGGAAGGATCAAGGACACCGTCGATAACCGGTGTTGCGACCTGGATCCTGTTGTACCAGTCAGCTCTCTTTGCTACGAGCGGCTCGAGGTTGTTCTTCTCGCAGACCTCTGCGACATCGATTGAAAGGAGTGATGGGAATGCTGCACCGGTGGTGAGTCTCCAAGTCTGGACATACTCGCCCTCGAGGTACTTGACCAGTGTCCATGCAGCCTCAAGCTTGGCAGGATCAATGTCCTTGGCAATTGCCCAACCTGTTCCGACAACAGCTGAGTTGGACTCGTGTACAACCTCACCGTCGAGTGCCGGGAAGTTCATCAGATCAATGTCTGTCTTCTGGAGCTCAGGTGGGAACAGAGCCTCGCCTGTTGATGAGTCGGTCTGGAATGATGCGCATGCCCAGTCACCGTCAATGTAGAAGGCGCTCTTTCCTGCTGCGAAGTCAGCTCTGCCTGAACCATAGGAGATGCTGAGTGTGTTGCGGTTGATGATACCGTCCTTGTAGAGGTTGTCAACAACTGTGAGGGCCTTCTTGAACCAGTCGTCCTCGAAGTCCATCTCGCCTGCTGCGACCTTCTCTGCCCAGTCAGCACCACCGAATCTTCCGGTGATGAGTGAGAACAGACAGCTCTGCATGACCCAACCGTCCTGGCAGTCCATTGTGATGACCTCGATTCCCTTTGCGTTGAGGACAGGAACCATAGCCTTGAGGTCAGCATATGTCTTAGGAACCTCAAGTCCGTTGTCTCTCAGGACCTTGTTGTTGACGAACATCATTGATGTTGCTGTGACTCCGTTCGGGAGCTCTCCGAGGTAACCGGCAAGCTGCGGAGCTGTGCAGAGCGGGTTGTACTTGTCGAACAGACCGTCTCTCTTGAGCAGGCCTGTGAGATCATAAAGCAGACCCTCTGTGTGGAGTGTGCTTGATCTTCCGCTTGGCCATGCATACATGACATCAGGAAGCTGACCCTGAGCTGCATAAGCCTCAACCTTCTGGTGGAACGGCTCATTGAAGAGATCCTCTCTGATGATCTCGATCTCAGGATGCTCTGCTGTAAACTTGTCCCAAACCTGAGCAATCTCGTTAGCGCTGTTAGGCTCTGACATATCGATGTAGTTCAGGACCCTAAGCTGTACCTTGTCTGACTTCTCTGCTGCAGCCTGTGCAAAAACCATTGTGCAGACTGTAAGAGCAATCAACATGATGGCAAGAACTTTCTTCATACTGAATTCTCCCTTTTAGTTTTTTGGTTTGTTCATGCACTGAACAATTACATTGTACACCCAAAGAACAAACCTGTCAAAGGAAATTTGATAAAAATTGTCAAATAAAAAAAGACATAATTAAGACCCCCGGCCGAATAAAGCCGGAGGTCTGCGTAAAACACATTTACTGAAAAGATCAACCCTTTACGGCACCTGCACTTACACCCTTTGTGATCTCCTTTCTGAAGACGATGTAGAAAATCAGCATAGGGATGAGGCCGATCATCAGGGACGCGAAGAGCTTGCCGTAATCAGTGGATAGAGATCCTGCGAAGCTCTGGATTCCGACCGGAAGGCTCTTGTTCTTCTGGCTGGATGTGAGCATGTTGATCAGCATGAACTCATTCCATGTTCCGGAGATCTGAAGGATCGCGATGGTTGTTCCGACCGGAGCAGCCATGGGGACCATGATGGAGCGGAAGATCCTGAAATAATGCGCCCCGTCAAGGCGTGCGGACTCGACAAGCGCGTTCGGGATACTCTTCATGAACTCTGTGGCAAGGTAGATTCCCATGGGAAGCCCTATTCCTACATATGGGATAAGGACTCCGAGCCTCGTGTCATACAGGCCGACCTGGTTGATGACGATGAAGAGCGGGATCATGATGCTCTGCAGCGTCATGAGGATTCCCACGACATAGGAACCGTAGATCCACTTTGTGTTGCGGTTGCTGATCTTGGCGAACGCAAAGCCGCTCATGAAGCTCAGGATCAGGATGGACACCGTCGTGATCGAGGTATAGATGATACTGTTCACGATGAAGATGCCGAAATGACCTCTCTGCCATGCCTGTGTGTAGTTCTGCCAGAAGAATCTCCTGGGAAGGCCGAGGCGGTTCATCTGATAGTCCTGGGATGTCTTGAAGGAGTTGATCGCAAGCCAGAGAAGCGGTGCTATGGCAAGAATGGCGAACAGGATCAGGACTGCATAAGTGAGGATCATCCCCACTTTTCTCTTTGCTGAAACATCATCTTTGATATAGCTCATTCTCTGCCTCCGAATTTTCTCTCAACAGCCTTTGTGATTCCGATGAGGGCAAAGCTGATTATGCACATGACAATTGACACTGCGTTCGCAAGCGGATAGTTGGGAGCTCCCTTGAATGCGGTGTCATACATGAATATGGACAGGACGTACGTCTGCTTGGCTGGACCTCCGCTTGTCATGACGTAGATCAGGTCAAAGCTCTTCAGTGATCCGGATATGGCAAGGATGGCGCTTGTCACGATGACTCCGGAAAGAGCCGGAAGGATGATGTACCTCAGGGCCTGCATCTCGGTGGCACCGTCGATCTTGGCAGCCTCAATGACTGAGGTGTCGATCTTCTGGAGGTTCGCCAGGAAGATGATCAGGTATGTTCCGGTGTACATCCACAGGATGACCAGCAGGACAGCGATCATCGGATGCTCGCTGTTTCCCGCCACATATGAGGGATTGAACAGTCGTATTATGTCCGGCAGGACCCCGTTAGGCGCGGTGATAGCCTTCCACAGACGTCCAATGACGACAGTAGATATGACACAAGGCAGGTAGATGATGGTCTGGAAAAAGTCCTTGCCCTTTATCATGCCCCTGAAGATCAGATATGCCATGAAGAATCCGAGAGGGATCTGGCCGAACACTGAGATGAATACGATCCACAGGTTGTTCCTGAGTGCAAGCCAGAAATACTCGTCGGAGAACATCTGCTTGTAGTACTGGAAGCCGACAATTGAGACCGGTCTTCTCTTCGGTCCGAAGAGAGCTCCGCCCTTGTAGTTTGTCAGGCTCAGGAAAATGGCGAACACAGTAGGGAACGCCATGACGAACAGGTAAATGAGGAATGCCGGCAGGACAAAGAGCCAGAACGCCCTCTTCTCCTCACCGTGGGATGTCATCCTCGAAGCTGAATACATGCTTGCATAACTGCCCATATATACATATACCCCCTTAATTCACTATTGTTTCTGCCCTTGCAGGAAATCAATTGTCTTCTGCCATGTAAATGTGTCATCCTTCTCGGCATCCTCAAGGAGAGGAACGCTGAACAGGTTGTGAAGGCACATCATCGCCGCGCCGCTGGCGCTGACGCACTCATCCTGGGAGTCAAAGACCATCTGGCACCTGTACTGGTCCAGAAGTCCCAGGAAAGACGGGACACGCGAGTTTAATGTGTCAATCACCCACTTTCTGTCCGCGAAAGGCCTGCCGTGGAGGATGAGCTTCTCCACATCCATCACGGATATGATCGGGATGAACGAGCGGAAGGTGTCCTCGATCCAGTCGGAAAGGCTCGCCCTGTTGTCGATCGTGCTGTTGAGGACCTCGACAGGAAGTCCGCTCTGGTTGGTCAGCCCCTCCTTCCATGTGATGGACTTGAACTCGCCCGCGGCATTGTGGGTTCCCCTGTAGACCTTGCCGGCAAGGATGAGTCCGTGCGGATCGTTCAGGGACTGATGCACCGCCCTAACACGCGTATCAAACGAGGTAA
>CACZJR010000116.1 GCA_902781545.1 uncultured Spirochaetales bacterium
GACCGGATGATTTATTCCGTTCTCTCCTGTCAACTCCGCATCCTCCCGGATGCTCTCCGAACAACTGTACGTTATCTTCTGTCCGAATCTTTGAATTGACTGGAAGCCCTCAAAGCTTCCTTAATTCCTCTTTCCTTCGCTATGCTTGTAAAGAACTTTATCTTGCCCGCCTTTTGGCGTGCGTCATGTAAGCTACCACAAAGGCATTTTAATGTCAACAACTTTTTCAAAAAATCGCAACAAAATGCGCATCGCAGCCTCCTTCTCCTTCACAGACAAGAAAATAAACTAAACCGAAAAAAAAGAATCGTTTTTTTTGTGTGTTTTTCCGGAAAACCTGAAATATTTCCTGCACTTTTTTCGTATATGTCTTCAGAAACAAAAAAGGAGACAGAACATGCCAAGCAACATCAGAATCTTCGGTTACATCGACAAGGGCTACACCGGCCAGAGCATCATGGTCGAATGCAGCATCAGAAACGGATTTCCGGGCTTTGATATCACCGGACTTCCCGGCGCAAGCGTGAAGGAGGCGCGCGAGAGAGTCAGATGCGCCCTCAGAAGCTGCGGCTTCAAGTTCCCGCAAAGCAGGATCCTCGTCAACCTCAGTCCTGCAAGCCAGTCAAAGGACAGCACCCTGCTTGACCTTCCGCTCGCATGCGCCATCCTCTGCAGCCAGACCCGAGGCCAGAACGGAGGGACAAGTCACCGGTACCCAGCCCAGGGCGGCGGAACAATAAACATCATGATCGCGGGAGAACTGTCATTGGACGGTACTGTCCTCCAGTCCCCTCAGTCAATCGGCGCCATGCAGGCTGCTGCCGCATGCGGATGCGGCATCTGCATCCTCCCCGTCCGCATTCCGGAGGCCGAGCAGGACGGGATAACCGTCATTGAGGCTTATAACCTTCCGCAGGTATTCGGAATCTGCTGCGACATCATGTGCGGCACAATCGAGATACAGAATGCGGCCGAAGGCCAGGAAAGCCGGAACAGAACAATATTCAAGGACGTCATCGGCCTTGAGAGGGAAAAAGAGATACTGACAATGGCCGCAAGCGGATTTCACAGCACGCTCCTGTTCGGACCTCCGGGCGTAGGCAAGACAATGCTCTGCAGCCGTATCCACCTGCTCATGCCGGACTACACGGAAAAGGAGCAGGAGGAGGTCTCCAGGATACTCGGATGCGCGGACCAGAACGACATCTCCAGGAACCTGGGTCTCCGCAGCCGCATGCGCATCCTGAGCCACGACTGCACCCAGACCCAGTTCGTCTCCGGCAGAACCCCGAAATCTCCGGGAGAAGGCGCCCTCTCACACATGGGAACCCTTGTACTGGACGAGATCAACAAGTTCACCCCCAAACTCCTGGAGACAGTCAAGGACGCCTACGACAAAGGCTACACCCAGAGCACCAGAAGCGGCGAGGTCATCACCTACCCCTCGCGCTTCCTGCTCACAGCCAACCTGAACCCCTGCCCTTGCGGCTCAATGGGAGACCACAACGCCATCTGCACCTGCACGGCACAGAAGATAACATCCCACTGGGGCCACGTCGGAAGACAGATGATCGAACGCTTTGACATCCGGCTTCCCGTCAGCAGCCCCGACAACATGCTCACATCCGCCCTGGACACAGCAAAGGACGATGCCTACTACATCGGAAAATCACTTCAGGCGGCAGAGCGCCAGCGCGGGCGGTATAAGTATATAGAAAATGTAGACTACAACGGGCAGATCCATTACAGCACCTCCGCACTCCTGCTGCTGAGGGACGAGATCACCCTTTTCAACAGGATCTCAGGCAATAGCCAGATGAACTCCAGGAGCCAGATCGGCACAATCGCCCTTGCCCGCAGCATCGCCGACTACGATGACCGGCCGACTGTCACCGAGGAGGACTTCGCCCAGGCCTCTGAGCTCCGCCGTTACGGGCTTGGAGACTACTACTGGAGATCGTTGAGATAAATAGGAGGCTGGAATTGAGATTCGAATGGGATGAAAATAAGAACAAAGAGAACATAAGAAAGCATAGGTTATCATTTTATGATGCCATCCGAGTATTTGAAGATGAGAAAAGGATTGAAAAATATGACATCAAAAACTCTACACCTGAAGAAGAGCGTTGGGATATAATAGGCATGGTGAACAGGATTCTGTTTGTTGTTGTCACAGAAAGAAGAGAATCAATCAGATTGATATCGGCACGAGCCGCAACAAGGAATGAAATTGAAGAATACTACAGTAATTATGACACTAGATGACATTCGCAATCTTCCACCCCTTTCCGGTAAGGACAAAAATCGAATAAGCAAAGCCCTTGCCAATCCGGATGAGGATTGCCCGGCACAGACTCCAGAGCAATTGAAGCAATTCAGGCCGCTGAAGGAAACCCATCCGAAGCTGTATTCAGAATTGCATCCCAGCAATTGAGGATGGATTTTCTGAAAAGTTTAATCACTTATCCATTCAAGCACTCTGGTTCAAATAATCGGGGTGCTGGCTGTTCCATGACTGCGTTAGCGACAGTCGATATCCACAAAAGCAGTAACGGTCATCAATTCTACTGAAAACATCATGACAATGACCTCAAGGCTCTTCTCCATGATCCAATCCACCTCATCTGCAACCTCCCCTACTGTCCTTCCAATGTCCTTGAGGGATGAGAGTATGAGCAGGCCTCCTTCGAAGCTCTCGACTGCAGCTTTGAGCCTGAGCCAGGCACCAAGGCTGTCTTGATGGTCTGTGTATACCGTACGGTCAACCCCATAGGTCTAGGGAGCGGAAAAGAGCTGTGTGTCGAACAGGTCCCGCTGATTAGGCATTGAGAGATTTGATACCAATCAGTCAAGAGGACTTCTCCAAAGCCAACGAACTGCGCCGTTACGGCCTGGGGGACTACTACTGGAGGTCCCTGAGATGAGCACCAGCGCCGAAAAAATTTACGAAAACGTTTGCGTTCTCCGCGAAAGTGTTGTATATGTATTATAACAGGCTTTCGCAAACGTTTGCGTAAAAAATGCAGATAAGGCGTACATGTCCGAAAGAGGAGGTTCTGAATGCTGAAATTGTTCGGAATAGGATTCATCGGGGCGGCAATTGCAGGATTGTTTGCCTTATATCAGGTAAAGAAGGTTTTCTCTTTCAGTGAGGGAAATAATCTGATGAGAAAAATTGCTGGTGCTATAAGGACAGGAGCGAACGCCTACCTCAAACGCCAGTATTCCACAGTGCTCATCGCATTCGTGATTGTATTCGCGATCATATTCTGCGTGGCCATCTTCTCTCATGGAAGATTACTCTCCAAGTTCACCCCCTTTGCCTTCCTTACAGGTGGAGTATGGTCGATGCTCGCAGGATTCATCGGCATGAAGATCGCCACCCATGCGAATGCAAGGACGACACAGGCCGCTTCTGAGAGCCTGAACAGGGGTCTCAGGGTTGCTTTCTCCGCAGGTTCCGTGATGGGCTTCACCGTCGTGGCCCTGGGCCTGCTTGACATCACCTTATGGTTCTTCATCCTCTACAGGTTCTTCGGAGTCAAGGATCCTACGGCCCTGGGCAACATCATGGTGATGAACGGAATGGGAGCCTCCTTCATGGCGCTGTTTGCAAGAGTCGGCGGAGGAATTTACACGAAGGCTGCTGATGTAGGAGCCGATCTTGTCGGAAAGGTTGAGGCGGGAATTCCGGAGGATGATCCCAGAAACCCAGCTACAATAGCTGATAATGTCGGTGATAATGTCGGTGATGTCGCCGGAATGGGCGCGGACCTGTATGAATCATATGTTGGCTCGATCCTGGCATGCTTTGCCCTGAGCGCCATAGGAGGCTACGGCTTCAACGGGATGCTCCTTCCCCTTCTCCTCTGTGTCAGCGGAGTTGTCTGCTCCGTCCTGGGTTCCCTTCTGGTGAGAACCAAGGAGAATGCAACCCAGAAAAACCTTCTGGCAAGCCTGAGGACCGGGACATACACTTCCGCGATACTCAGTGCAGTGGTCGCAGCGCCACTTACGTTCTGGCTCATCGGTGACAGCGGTGTTTACATCTCCATCCTCTGCGGACTGCTCGGGGGTGTCCTCATAGGATACTTCACTGAGTATTTCACCTCTGACACATACAATCCGACCAGGAGGCTGGCTGAGATCTCAATGTCAGGTGAGGCGCCTCTGATCATAGGAGGAATGTCGCTGGGAATGACCTCCACACTGACATCCGTGATAATCGTCGCCGTCGCCATCATCGTAAGCTATTATGCGGCAGGCGGGTCTTCCGTCATTGTCAATTCGAGCGGAATCTTCACCGCCGCATTCAACAAGGGCCTATACGGGATAGGAATTGCCGGAGTTGGAATGCTCTCGACTTTGGGAATCACTCTGGCAACCGATGCCTACGGTCCGGTTGCAGACAACGCAGGCGGAATAGCGGAGATGAGCGGGCTTCCGGAAAAAGTGCGTGAACGTACCGATGCCCTGGACTCCCTCGGAAACACCACCGCAGCCACAGGCAAGGGCTTTGCGATAGGATCGGCATCCCTGACGTCGCTTGCACTGCTTGTCTCGTATGTCAACATCGTCCAGGAGAACACCATCGAGGTCCTCAATTTCAGTCTTGTCAGCCCGAACGTCCTGGTGGGAATGTTCATCGGCGTGATGCTCACGTTCGTTTTCTCCGCCCTCACCATGAGAGCTGTGGAGAACGCGGCAAAATCTGTCGTGAAAGAGGTCAGGAGACAGTTCCATGAGATCAAGGGACTGCTTTCGGGAAAGGCGGAGCCGGACTATTCCGCATGCGTCTCCCTCTGCACCCAGGGCGCCCTGCATGAGATGATCCTTCCCGCCTCGCTTGCGATAGTGGTTCCCATAGCCACAGGCTTTGTCCTGGGACCGACCGGTGTTGTGGGAATGCTCGGTGGAGTCTCCGTCTCCGGTTTCGCGATGGCAGTATTCATGTCCAATGCAGGCGGTGCATGGGACAACGCCAAGAAATTCATCGAGGACGGACATTTCGGAGGAAAAGGATCGGCTTCCCACAAGGCCAGCGTCGTAGGCGACACAATCGGAGACCCGTTCAAGGACACATCGGGACCATCACTCAACATCCTGATCAAGCTCTGCGCCACAGTGTCCATTGTGTTCTCGGGCCTTGTAGTGCATTTCCACCTGCTATGATTATCATCCGGTGGTCATGAGATTCTGTCCGGGATATACTGGCAATCAGAGAGTGTCACGGACAATGAGATAACAGGAGAAAACAGCACCCCTGCATAATTTGGAGGTTTGAAATGAAATATGAAGATGTGGTCAAGGACGCATTCGGGTATGTGAGGATCATTTTCGCGGGCTTCAGCGGACGTCATGATGAGGCCCACACCATGAGAGTCTATAGGAACGCCATGAAGATCGCAAAGGAATACCCCTCATGCGACATGGACATTGTCTCACTTGCAGCATTGCTGCACGATGTCGATGACTACAAGCTGTTCGACACAAAGAACAACGCGAATGCAAGATACTTCCTCGACGGAGAGCATGTAGACAAGGTCACGACCGACAAGATCTGCCGTGCAATAAACGAGATATCTTTCAGCAGGAACAACGGTAAAAGTCCGGACACCCTTGAAGGACAGATCGTGCAGGACGCTGTCAGGCTTGATTCAATAGGTGCTATCGGAATTGCCAGGGTATTTTCTCACGAAGGCCGTTCCTATGAGGACTCGATCGCGAGATTCGATGAGAAGCTTCTTCTCTTGAAGGACCTGATGAACACACCCAAAGCAAAGCAGATGGCCGTTGAGCGGCATGATTTCATGGTGAAATTCCTTGAGGAGTTCAAGAAGGAAGTCGAGTAAGATCATACCAGAAGACAGAAAGGGACTGCCGCAATGATGCAGCAGTCCCGGATGTCTCAAAAGAGGATAAGTCTTACTTTGACCACTCGTTGATCAGATCCTGGATCTCGGCGTAGTTCTTCTCATCACCTTTGGTGTGGCTGGGCCTTGAGTTATAGACGGCCTGGGCATACTTGAGGATCACAAGGGCCTCCTGCCTGTCACTCATCGCAGAGAGCTTTGTCTTTGTCCAGATCGGCATGGCGTCAGCACCCTTGGCTCCCTCATAATAGGCGTACTTGTCGAAGTTGCTCTTTGTCTCCTTGTCCCACTTCTTCTGCATCTTCGGAAGCTCCTTGGCTCTCTTGCTTGCAGACCAGTCACGCTTGTAGAGCATCTCCGCGAGGGCCTTGTATGTTCCGCCGTAGATGTACTTCGCGGGGATGGTGTCGCATGCCGCTCTCATGTAACTTATCGCGGCATCAGAATCTCCGCCCAGGATTCCCGGAACGGCGTCATTCAGAACCGCAAGAGTGTACCATGCCTCTGAGGAGTCAAGGACCTTGAAGTCATCGGTGATGACCCTGAGGTCAGCCTTCATCGGCTTGACCTTTCCCAGTGAGTCCATGACGCCCTTTGTCTGGCCGTAACGGCCGATATTGGCGCACTTCCAGAGATATGCCAGATAGTTGGGTTTTGCCTCGATTGACTGGAGGGCATAGTTCTCACCCTCGGTGTAGATCGCGAACTTACCGTTCTTGTCCTTCTCATCCATGGTGAAGTCTTCGTCCAGCTTCAGGTCCTTTACGAACTTGTCCGCTCTTGCGTAGAGATCCGTGGAATCGTCCCCTCTTCCTGAAATGATGAGAGG
>CACZJR010000117.1 GCA_902781545.1 uncultured Spirochaetales bacterium
AAGATGATGGAGAAGAACGGCTCCATGACACGTGAGGAGGCCCATAAGTACCTTGATGTCGTTGCCGAGGAGGTGGAGAGGATCAACAAGATTGCGGTTGACTTCCTGTTCGCCGTAAAGCCCATGAAGGTCAATCTTGCGGCATGCAACGTCAACGATGTGGTTCAGAAGACCCTGGGAGTCGTGTCCGCAGAGCTTCAGGAGAAGGGGATAAAGCTGTCCACTCATCTTGCAACATCTCTTCCAAAGGTTTTCGCGGACTCATCGCTTCTTGAGCAGAGCATCCTGAACCTTGTGAAGAACGCCATGCAGGCGATGCCTTCCGACAGGAAGGACCCTGCCATCACGATCAGTTCCTATATGGAGAATGACATGGTGAAGCTCTCCGTGCAGGATAACGGCTGCGGCATGACAGAGGACCAGATGAGCAAGATATTCGAGCCTTATTACACCACTAAGAGCTCAGGGACAGGATTGGGGCTCACTGTCCTTTTCAAGATAATGAAGCAGCACGGAGGCGATGTTGTTGTCCATTCCACTTACGGAGAGGGGTCAGAGTTCATCCTTCAGATTCCTGTGCCGCAGAATGAGCGCTTCAGGCTTCCGGGGAGTCAGCAGTGAAGAGAACGATTCTTGTTGTAGATGATGAGAAATACATACGCGAAGGACTTGTAGCCGCACTGGAGATGGACGGCTACAACGGGCTTCAGGCAGAGAACGGCCAGGTGGCCTGGAAGATCATAAACACTGAGCCTGTGGACATGGTCATAACAGACCTCCGCATGCCCGACATGAGCGGAAGCGATCTCCTTAAGAAAATCTACAGCACATATCCGACAATTCCGGTGGTTGTCCTGACAGGACACGGGACAATTGAGGATGCCGTGACCGCCATGCAGAACGGTGCTGTTGATTTTCTGACAAAGCCTGTAAACCTGGACCATCTGTCAGTTCTGATCAAGAGATCCCTTGCCAGCAAGGACATGGCTGAGAAGAACCGTGAGCTCAGGACAGAACTTGAGAACCTGAAGAAGAAAAACAGTTACTCAAGCATCATAGGAAAGAGCCAGAAGATCCAGCGCCTGATAGAGACCATCCAGCAGATCGCACCTTCAAAGGCCAGCGTCCTGATAACAGGAGAGAGCGGAGTTGGCAAGGAGCTTGTGGCCGATGCAATAGTCAATTACTCTGACAGGCGCGACAAGCCGTTCGTGAAGGTCCACTGCGCCGCCCTGAACTCGAACCTGCTTGAGAGCGAGCTCTTCGGACATGTCAAAGGCGCTTTCACGGGTGCTATTGCCGACAAGAAGGGCCGTTTCGAGCTTGCAGACGGAGGCACCATCTTCCTTGATGAGATCGGAGAGATTGACCCCAGCACCCAGATCAAGCTGCTGAGGGTCCTTCAGGAGCGTGAGTTCGAGAAAGTCGGCGGTGAGAAGACAATCAAGACTGACGTGCGTGTCATTGCCGCCACGAACAGGAACCTGCTTGATGAGATAGAGAAGGGCAACTTCCGTGAGGACCTTTACTACAGGCTCAACGTAGTGAGCCTCGAGGTCCCGCCTCTCAGGGAGAGGAAGGAGGACATCTTCCTTCTCGCCACATCATTCTTGAACGAGTTCTGCAAGGAGAACAAGAAGAGCATAGAGGGCTTCTCCAATGAGGCAAGGACGGCTATAGCTTCCTATGACTGGCCGGGAAACATACGTGAGCTCCGTAACTGCGTCGAGAGTGCCGTAGTCATGTGCCGGACATCCCAGATAGAACTTTCAGACCTTCCTCCTGCTGTGAGCAAGGCAAGGTCCGGCAACTCAATCGAGATTGAGCTCGGCACCACCATGGATGAGGCGGAGAAGAAGATAATCCTCGGGACTGTTGCCTACTGCAAGGGTAATAAATCCAAGGCCGCCGATGTCCTTGGGCTTGGAAGAAAGACGATCATCCGCAAGATGCAGGAGTACGAGCAGGCCGCGGAAACTGGATCGGTGACCGAATGACCAGCGACCAGATATACCGCATATTCGACCATAACGGAATTCTGAGCACGAAGATCGATTCCTTCGAGTTCCGTGAGGGCCAGCTGCTCATGGCCCTGGATGTTCTATCCGCCTATGAAAGAAATGCGGTTGCGGCCATTGAGGCGGGAACCGGAATAGGCAAGAGCTTCGCTTATCTGGTCCCTGCGCTTTTCTATGCCTTCGAGGACCCGGATGACCGCACTGTCATTGCCACATCAACGATCAACCTGCAGAAGCAGCTTCTGGAGAAGGACCTTCCTGCCTTGTTCAAGGCCCTTGGCCAGGATTGCCCTGTGGCCATAGCAGTGGGAAGGAACAACTATCTCTGCCTGCGCCGTCTTGCAGAGCTGGTGAAGGACAATGAGCTTTATGCATACGACGGAGTCTCAGAGATATCAAAGCTAAACAGCTTTGCCGCGGAGACGGAGACCGGGCTCCGGACAGAGTACAGGGGACGCCTGGATTATCAGGTCTGGTCATCCGCCTGCTCGGACACGGACTTCTGTCAGGGCGGCAAATGCCCGTACTTCACTGACTGCTTCTATTTCAAGGCCAAGAAGAAGCTTTCAGAGGCATCTATCATAATATGCAACCACCATCTGCTTTTTGTTGACAGCAACACAAGGCTGGAAAATGGTCTGGGTTATGATGAGGATGCGATTCTTCCTCCGTTCAGGCATCTGGTCGTGGATGAGGCCCATAACATGGAGCGTCATGCGACGGACCTGTTCACAAGCACCTGCTCAAGTTACTCGCTGCGCCGTCAGATGGACCACATCTATGACAACAGGGGCCTGAAGGGGAGCGGCTCCGGAAGAATCCTTGACGATCTTCTTGCATTCTGTCCGGACAAGAACCTCTATCAGGAGATCCTTGATTTCTATGCCCTTGTGAAGGCCAAGGCTGAGACCTTGAACATGGCGACGTTGAACCTGCTTGATTACAACAAGCTGGCGCATCTTCTGTGCACAAAGAAGAACATGGGACGCCTGATAGCTGAGATAGGGCCTGCGGCGACAGAGGTCATTGAGAACGGAGGCAGGCTGATCGCCAGGCTCAACAGCTTTGTGTCGAAGCTGGACCTTGATGAGAGCCTGAAGTTCAAGGCCGATGAGATGCTTGTTCATGTCAACAGGATAAGCGACCAGATCGACATCCTCTCATCGTTCATGAACTTCGAGAAATGGACGGAAGACATCCATTACCTTGACATCGAGCAGCATGCAGGCATACGGTACGTGACATTCAACATCGCTCCGCTTGAGGTATCTGATGTGCTTGCTGATGCCCTGTTCAAGAAGCTTGACTCTGTCATCTGCACAAGTGCCACGATGGACCTTCATGATGATTTCTCATACTGGTGCTCCGGTGTTGGTCTTCCCGCAGAGGGAAAGCCTTTCCTGCACAAGGTCTATGAGTCTCCGTTCGACTACCGTAACAGGCTGATGCTGCTCACCCCATATGACACTCCGACATTCACACGTGAGAACGAGGAGGAGTATGCCGCATTCACATGCGAGACCGTCTATGACGCCGTCTCCAGCTCAGGCGGCGGAGCACTGGTGCTTTTCACCAGCTTCCGCCTTATGGAATATGTGTATGAGCGCCTAAAGCCCCGTTTCTCAGCCATGGGACTCAATACCCTGAAGCAGGGCGATGCCGACCGCTACGCTCTTTTGGAGCAGTTCAAGGAGGATATGGACAGCGTGCTGTTTGCCACCGACAGCTTCTGGGAGGGTGTGGATGCCCCCGGAAACACGCTGAGGATGGTCATAATCACAAAGCTTCCGTTCCGCATGCCTGATGATCCGATCTACAAGGCCCGCTACGCCAAGCTTGAGGAGGACGGAAAGAGCGGTTTCTACTGCCTGTCTCTTCCCGATGCCACAATGCGCCTGAA
>CACZJR010000118.1 GCA_902781545.1 uncultured Spirochaetales bacterium
GATGGCAGGGCTGTGGAGAGACTTGTCTATGAGGACGGGATTCTGACCAGCCGCACTGAATACAGGACTGAGGGCAACATCCAGGTACTGTATAAGAACGGCAGGAAGGTGGCCACGGTTTATTACAGGCAGGACAACAGGACTGTAGACAGGATAGAGTACGATTAAAAGATGTTCGGATTGAAGACGGCTTTCAGATACGCTTTCTCCAGGACCAGGGGCCAGAGGACCACCAGCATAATGATCATGGTGGGCATTGCTGTGGGCCTTGTTGCTCTTCTTGTCATCTCCGCCGTGATGAACGGACTTCAGAATGCCCAGATGGACCAGCTCAGGAACCTGGAGTCCTTTGACCTGATTGTGTCTTCTGAGAAGCTGTCAGCAGAGAGCGTTGGCTCTATTGACGGTGTTGACACCGCCTTCAGGTTCCTTGAGACCAACGTGCTGGTTGTTGACAAGACAAGTGAGACAAGCACAAGCGCACGTGTGCGTGCCTATGACTCTTATGCCTATCAGAGCTCCCGCATGATGGAGAGTCTTTTCATGTCATATGACGTGCCGTCATCCTTTGAGGGGCTTCTTGTCTCATTCACAATGACAAGGTCGCTCGGGCTGAGAAGCGGTGACGACATCAGGGTGACGTTCCTCAAGCCCGGCCGCACCGCCACAATTGTCCCTTATACTTCCGAGATGAGGCTTGGAGGCTATTTCAGCTCCCGCATGACTGAGTTCAGCAGCTCCACGGCATTCATGGATTATGCGGCCCTTGCCTCGATAATCGGAGAGGATACATCACGTATCGGTGTATACGTGAGCGGGAACCAGAATAAGGTGGTCCAGTCCATCCTGGCCCTTGATCCCGATGCCCGTGTGGTCACATGGCAGGAATACAACAAGGCCCTTTACTCGGCACTGATGCTCGAGAAGACCCTGATGTACGTGTTTTTGGCGTTCATGTTCCTGATCATCTGCGTGAACCTGAAGAACTCCACAAGAAGGCTTCTCTCCAACAAGCAGAAGGAGGGCGCAATGCTCAGGGCAATTGGCTGCAGCAGGGCCTTCGTGAACTCCGTGTTCCTCGGTCAGGGCATTGTGATCTGTCTTCTTGGGGAGCTGATCGGAGTGGTAACAGGAAAGATTGTCATAATGAACATCCAGAACATACTCGCGCTTGTGGACAGGCTGGTGACGCTTTTCACCGGCAGTTCCACCGTACTGACCCAGATTCCTTTCAATGCGGCAATAGGAAACGGGGAGATAGCCCTTGTCTGCCTGTTTGTCTTTGCCCTCTCGCTTCTGTTCACCTCAATCGGGTGCAGGAGGATCTACAGGTCAGAGATAATGGAGGTTATTCTTCATGCATCCTATTGAGCTAGTTTCCATCACCAAGCGTTTCAAGGCGGCGGAGAAGGGCAATGATGAGATCACGATCCTTCAGGACCTGAATCTGAGCATTGTCCAGGGGCAGTCCACTGCCATAATCGGAAAGAGCGGCTCAGGAAAGAGCACGCTGCTTCATATCGCAGGCGGCCTTGACAGTCCCACTGAGGGCAAGGTCATCTGCAGCGGAACGGACTTTGCCACCCTTGATGACAAGAGAAGATCAGTTCTGCGTAACCGCCACATAGGCTTCATCTTCCAGGCGAACCTTCTTCTTGAGGATTTCTCCGCCCTTGAGAACGTCATGGCTCCCGCCCTCATAAGCGGTGTCAAGGCTCGTGAGTGCAAGGACAGGGCGGTGGAGCTTCTTGAGCGTCTTGGCCTTGCCGACAGGATGGATCATGTGCCTGGAAAGCTCTCAGGAGGAGAGAAGCAGCGCGTGGCCATCTGCCGTGCCCTGATGAACAGGCCTGAGGTCATCCTCGCCGACGAGCCTACAGGAGCCCTTGATGAGGAGAATGCCTCTGAGGTCGAGAATCTTCTTCTGGACCTTGTGAGAGAGGAAGGAAGAAGCCTTCTGCTTGTCACCCACAACCAGGATTTCGCTTTCAAGTGTGACAACGTCTATCTTTTGAAGAACAGAAACCTTACCTTGGAGAAGGAAGCTACATGAATCCCTTTGTCTTGCTCTGGAGCAGAAAGAGAGTACTCAAGAGAGGCCGTCTGACAAGCTGCCTGATACTAATCGCGCTTGTCATGGCTCCGCTTGTCTGCGCCCTTATCTTCTCAGACAGCATGATGGAGGGAATAACCAGCAAATACATCTATCTCTCAGACGGACATCTTCAGCTTAACTGGAACGGTGAGAAGGAATTATCTGATTTCAAGGCTGATGAGTACAGCTCAATGCTCTACAGCTGTGATGAGGTCACTAGCGGCTATGCCCTGATGTACTCGGCAACCGGCACAAGCAATGTCATGGTCAAGGGCGTTGGGAAGTCATACTTCAATGACAGGCGCATGGATCAGGTGACTTTTGCCGTGTCGCAGCTTGCTGAAGGCTCCACATCAAATCTCAAGGGGATATCAATCAGCCGGGCCACCGCCGACGAGCTCAAGGTGAGCATAGGCGACAGGGTGGCTCTGATGATTGTGCCTGATGATGTGGACAAGGTCCTGAGGCCTGTGCTCTGCAGGATTGACTCCATCTTCTCAAGCGGATATGACCAGCTGGACAGTCTTCTGTGCTTCGTGGACATCGATTATGCCAAGACCCTCTACGGAGCCAAGGAATCGACATGCCTCGAGCTTCTGGTAACATCCGAATACATGGAGAAGCTGGATGATGTGATCTCCGCCATAGGAGGCGGCTATGACATCTCCAAGTGGAACGAGCATAATGTCTCTGTCTATGAGAACTTTGTCACCAGCAGGCAGATGATCCTCATCATACTCATGCTTGTGGTTGTGGTTGCCGCATTCTACACCGCATCGGTCGCCCAGCAGATGATCCAGGACGACATGCAGGAGATAGCAATCACAAAACTGATAGGGGCATCTGACACACTCGTCAGGCGATCTGCCTTCCTCAGCGTCTATACGGTCACATTCATAGGTATGATACTCGGTATTATCCTTGGACTCCTGATCGGCCTGAACCTGGGACCGATTCTCACATGGCTGTCCTCAATGGGTCTGAAGAGCCTGTCATTCTACCTGCTTGATTTTGACATCACAGTCCCATGGCTTTCGATTCTCCTCATATCCGCGAGCCTTCTCCTTATATCTTATATATCAATCCAGGTCTCTCTTGGTAAGACAAAGAGGATAACACCGATCCGACTTTTCACATCGATGTAGAGTTGGTAGAATTGTACTGTTATGAGTCTTGAAGTCTTTGTGCTCGGAACAAGCGGAATGCAGCCTCTTCCCGGTCGATTCCTGACATCTGCAATGGTCAGGAGAAACGGCGAGCTGTTTCTGTTTGACTGCGGAGAGGGGACGCAGGTCTCGCTCAAGATGCTCAACCTTCACTGGAAGAGGATCAACCGCATTTTCATAAGCCACATGCACGCTGACCATGTCACGGGCCTTCCAGGCCTGATGATGCTTTCTTCCCAGGTGGACAGGGACGAGCCCCTTTATATATATGGACCTGAGAGACTGAAGGAATACATCGATTCCAACAGAAGGCTCCTGGACATGTACATCAACTACGAGATCCGCTTTGTGCCCACCGAGCCCGGCGTGATCCTGGAGACAGAGGAGTACAGCGTTGAGGCAGTCCCGCTTCTTCACACCAAGCCTTGCATGGGTTTTGTCATGAAGGAGAAGGACCGTCCCGGCGAGTTCAGCGTGGAGAACGCAAAGGCTCTGGGAATCCCGTGCGGTCCGATGTGGGGAAAGCTCCAGAAAGGCTTTGACATTACCCTTGATGACGGCACCGTCATCCATCCGGATCAGGTTCTCGGAAGTCCCAGAAAGGGTGTCAAGTTCTCCTATATCACAGATACTGTCT
>CACZJR010000119.1 GCA_902781545.1 uncultured Spirochaetales bacterium
AGGTATAAATCTCATTTCTGGCTTCTTCCCAAGTAGTCCAATTCTCAGCCATCTCCGTTCCTCCTCTTGAAATCATCGAACTCCCCTTGCGCTCTCTCAATCTCGTTTGCAGGGGTCTTTGTCGTTTTCTTCACAAAACAGTGAAGCAAGACAAAACTGTCACCTGTCCATCCGACAAATAGAATCCGGTTTTTTATGGGACGCAATTCCCATATATCACCGATCAGGTGCTTCACATAAGGCGCTCCTGCTGATTTCCCGCAAATCCTAAGAATCTCAAGATAATCGTTTATCCTATCCGAGTTGATCCTTGCATCCTTGTCTTTCCTCTTCTTTAATGCTCGGATGAAATCCAATACCGGCTCTTTCCCCGATTCTGTACGATAGATAATGATCCTGTACAATTATCTCCCTCCTAATAATAACTAATAAGTTATTGACAATCAAGCTTGAATCATCATTCTGCAAAGAGCACACCTGATAATCCAAGGGAACTCTTTGCCCTTATATACGAGAAAAGTGCAGGAAATATTTCAGCTCTCATGAAAAAAGATTGTTTTTTTTGTGTTGATACAAAAAGCCGGCCATTTCTGACCGGCTGAAGTTGGCTAATAGATGTTGATCACTCGAGCTCAAGGAACGCCTTGTAGCATCTGTAGGCCTGCTCGATGTCGTAGGCTGATGTGACCTCCCACAGTGCGTGCATGCTCATGACTGAGACTCCGCAGTCAAGAACATTCATTCCGTATTCGGCTGCATAATGAGCTATAGTACCACCTCCACCGACATCGACCTTTGAAAGCTCGGCATTCTGGAAGTAAACGTCGTTCTTGTAAAGCTGGTTCCTGACCTTTGCGATGAACTCTGGGTTGGCATCGGATGCGCCGCGCTTTCCAGCGGAGCCCGTGTACTTGTTGAACACAACACCTCGTCCGAGGAATGATGAATTGTAGAAGTCATAGAGGTTCGCGTTCAGCGGATCGAATGCGGAGTTCACGTCACTTGAGAGCATGTCGGAGTTCGCCAGTGCCCTTCTGATCACCAGCTCCGGATTGCCCTTCACGTCAAGCCTTGCCACAACTTCGGCAACAGCGTTGTCCAGAAGATGAGAGTTCATTCCTGTGGCACCTGCGCTTCCGATCTCCTCCTTGTCAGAGAGGATGCAGCAGTTTGTCCTCTTACCGGCCTTGCCCTCGGCCAGGGCGATCAGTGATGTGTATGCACAGACTCTGTCATCCTGACCGTAACCAAGGATGAGGTTCTTGCCGAATCCCAGATAGCGGGCCTTTCCGGCGGGAACCAGCTCAAGCTCTGCTGAGGCAAGGTCCTCCTCATTGATGCCGTACTTGTCATCAAGGAACTTCATCACCTTATCCTTGTTGTCTCCGATCTTGTAGGCGGCCTTTTCCTTGTCATGGTAGTCCTTGACGTTGGGATAGACAGTCAGGATCGCATCAAGCTTCTCACCCTCGACGATCTCTGATGCAGGCTTCTTCATCTGGTCCTGGGCGATGTGCGGCAGGATGTCGGATATGCAGAACACAGGATCCTCAGGATCATCTCCGATAGCGATGTTAACCCTTGTGCCGTCAGTCTTGATGACCACGCCGTAAAGTGCGAGCGGGGTCGCAAGCCACTGGTACTTCTTGATGCCGCCGTAATAGTGCGTGTTCAGATACACGATGCCTGACTTGTAGAAGCGGTCCTCATAGATGGGGCTCTGCTTGGCGTCAAGGCGCGGCGAGTCAATGTGCGCGCCCAGGATGTTCATGCCCTTGCTGATGTCATCTGTTCCTATGTTGAACAGGATCAGGCTCTTACCCATCTTGTTGATGTAGACCTTGTCCCCTGCCTTGAGGCTCTCAACATCCTCAATGTTCCTGTAACCGTTCTGCTCGGCGATGCGTACCGATGCCTCAGCGCAAAGACGCTCGGTCTTGTTGCAGCTGATGAAATCCATATAATTCTCAATGAGTCTTTCCATTTGTTTGCTCCCTGAAATTACTGTAATACTTAAAGCTTGGCGAACTCAAGGGCTTTGGTGTGCCTTCCCTTGTTGCAGATGACATCCACTATGCACTTCTCCATCATCACAGGCTGCAGTGCGGTGCCGATCTCCTTGATCTTGATGTCATACTCCGCCAGCGTGACAAGGATGCGCTCCATGTCCTTCTGCGTGTAGTTGTTGCAGCAGTCGCGGTAGATCTCACGGTCCTTGGGCATTGAGATGGGACGATCTCCGTCAAAGACCTTCTTTGAGAAGGCGCTGTTATCCTCTCCGTACCGCAGGCCCATGCCGCAGCCGTTTCTCACGTTGATCTGCACCGAGAGGGCACGTCTGAAGTAAGAGGAGAGGCGCGAAGCACACATCGCGGTGACCGTGGCAGCGTCCTTTGTCCTGAGTAACGTGTGAAGGCAGTCAAGCGCGCTTTCAAGCTTGCACCGGGCGATGTATGAGAAAAGGGTGAACTCGTTCTCCTCCCTGGTGTGGCTGAGGAACTCCTCCACATCATCATAGGTGACGCTGTCCTTTCCCGGAATCGTCTTCAGGAAGACAACCATCTGGGAACAGGTGTTCTGGAACTCCTGCAGGTTGTTCTCAACCTTCTCGATGATCGCGGTAATTGCCTTCTGCTCTATGGATAATCCGTTTCTCCTGAAGAAGGATGAGAGCCACTCGTTCTTCTTGCTCTCAAAGAGCTCGTAGAACTTGACCACATGGTCCTTGCCCTGGGCCTCCACGGCACCCATTATCGCCGAGTTGACGTAAAGTTCGGTGCTGGTCATGACAAGGGTGGCGCAGTCAGACGGGTTCTGGATGTACTCCACAAGAGGCTTGACCTTGTCTGCTGTCTTGATTTCCTGGACCTCATCCAGGATCACCAGTTTGTGGTCTGCAAATAGGTCGTTGTTGTTCAGCTGCGCATAGAGCTCGGCCTCATAGTCCTCAAAGGCATAGAACTTGGAGGTGTCACATGAACCGATCTGAGAACGTACTTTGCTTATGAAATCCTCTTTCAGACCCTTCTCAGGACCCAGAAGAAGATAGGATTGACCCACGGTCACCTCCCATACTGGCGGATTATCATGAGAAGTTTACCATGAATCTGGCATTGTGTGGAGACCATGACCTTGTAGGCGGAGTTGGCGGGATGAAGCTCATAACGGTCTCCGACATGGTAGAAATGCTTGAGTGTTATGCCGTAGTTCTCATCCTCTCCTATGCTGGCGGCCACAATCTCGCCGTTCTGGGCATAGTTCGTCTTCTTGATTATGGCGATATCACCGTCATTGATGCCGTCCTCTATCATGCTGTCCCCGCGGATGCGCATTGCATAGAGCTGGTCGGTACGGCCGGCACCAACAAGGTCCTCCGGGACGGAGATGAAGCCGTCATAGACCTCCTCAGACTCAATGGGAGCTCCGGCAGCTGTTGTGCCGAGCATCGGGACCCTGATTATGGTGCCGCTCTCAGGTGTGGTCCTCTTGAGAAGAGCCATGCCTCTGGGAAGGTTGTCCGCGGTCTTGATTATGTTCTTCTTCTCAAGGGCGCGCAGATGGTCATAGGCTGCCTTGGGGGAGAAACCGAAATGGTTTCCGATGTCACGGAGACTTGGCGCATAGCCGTTCTCATCAAAATAATGCTCAATGAAAAGAGCGATCTCCTGCTGTCTCTCGGTAAGTCCCTTCATGATGCTACCCCCAATGTGTTAAGTACTTTATCTCATACTATCACACTGCTTATCAAAAGTTAAGATACTATTTGAACTTTTTTTGGGCTTAGTTGAATGAAAAACTTAAGGCAACTTTACACCCTGTAAATGCAAGTTGCGAAATACTGAATGCAACATCGGCATTCCTGCAGACAAAAATGCATCCGTAGTGATTTGATAATGCAGGAATCTGAAACAATGCTCTTTACAAACAGATGACCGTAGATGAGAATGTAGATAATAATGCAACCTGTCCGGGCACAGCTGTTCGAGGTTCTGCAACACTGAATGCATTTCAGTGGTAGTGAATGCAGTCATGGTAATCGTGAATGCAGATCCTTGGGCTGAATCCATTGAGATGAATACTTTTCGTGTGCATGTCAGGTTCCGTTGTTGTTTACTTGATGAGATTTGGCGTCAGGTTCACGTCTTTGGCAGGAATGAACCTGATGCCAAGTTTCTTTAACGGCTGTTCGCCGAATCTCTCCACGAATTTTTCGTAGGGTGTCCGACCTCCCAGACTGGCCCTGGCCAGTGAGTTGACATGACTCATGACGGTATTCATGTCATCCTGCGTCACATGCTGCAGGGACTTGCCTTTGGGCAGGATACAGCGAATCTCCTCATGGTTCTTCTCACAGGCCCCTTTCTGGGTGAAAGAGTACGGCTGACAGTAGAACACCAATGTGGTGAGCTCTCCGTCTGAAGCCTCCTCAATGGGTCTCGGATTGGAGAACTCGGTACCGTTGTCCGTCAGAATCAGCGGGAAAATCCTCCTGAAATCATCGCCGAGAAGCTGCCTCAGGTTGCTGAAGGCCGCAGTCACGTTCTCCGAGGTCTTCCTTTCCAGAACAAGAGCCAGCTGGAAATGAATGTCCTTGAGATGCAGCGTCAGCAATGTCTTCGGCTCGCTTCTGAGACCCTCGACACAGTCCATCTCCACCGTGGGCACATCAGGATGTGCCTTGATGTAGATGTTGTAATCATCCCATCCACGTCCGATTGTGCACTTCTTGTCCACCTTTACTGGAATGGCCCGCTGTCTCTTCCTGGGCTTGTAACGCACCTTGCGCGGCAGGCTGTGGTTCCCGATTCCCGGATAGACACCCTGCTCGATGTAGTTGTACATCGTCTTCTCGCTGTAGGTGATCTCCGGACACGCCAGAAGAATATTGTAGACAGACTGGTGATTCTTCAGCAGCGGCCTGATCATTTCGGCATGTTCCCGTGCCTCCTGTTCTGAAATGCTTGCACCCTGACGGCTTTCCACCAAGGTCGTCTCGTACTCCTTCTGTGCTTCGACGGCCCTGTAGTAATTGCGTGTCATGGTGCATCTCTTCTTGTCCTCGGGGCATCCGTTGCACACATATGGCGGTCTTTCAAGCTTTCTGCAGGTGGTCTTCACATATCTCGGGCATCCGCCCGGCTTGCACTTGATTGCACATGCCGGACAGTTGTGCCTGCCTGCAGTGCATTCCGGCCCACAGAGTCGTTTCTCCCTGCACTCCGGTTTGTTGCCGCAGTCGTTGAATCTCCCGCTGCCGTAACCTCTCTTTATCTCAACGAAATGTGACTTTACCTCTCTGGATATTGTGGTCTGGCTTTTCCCTACAGCTTGGGCTGTCTCTTTGAAGTTTTTGCCTTCATTCAGACTTCTCTCTATCAGAAGACGGTCACTTTGGGTCATGTGCCCCTTAATCTTGCCTTTCTCTCTTTCCTTCCTTGTTTTCTGTTTTCCTTTCATGTTTTGTCCCTTTATTCAGGAACCTTGACATGCACGAGGATTACTGTACCATTAAATGCAGATCAGGACATCAGTTTTCTGAAAATGTAGATGCTATCGGCCTACAGAGTAAAAAGCTGCATTAAACTATTCATTCAACTT
>CACZJR010000120.1 GCA_902781545.1 uncultured Spirochaetales bacterium
GCTGCCGTCTGTCAGGACCATGATGGAGCGCCTTGCGATTGCCCTGATCTCGGGCTCCAGGTATCCGAGCTTGACCACAATCACCTTGCACCTCTCAGGACAGACTCCCAGGGCCCTCATCATCTCAGGGTCGTAGCAGCCCACATGCTTTGATGTCACCACCACATCCACCCCGCAGACATCCACAAGGACCATGTCCGCGCCCTGGGCTCCTTCCCAGCTGCGGCAGACTGCTTTGACAAGACCGTCCACTGGAATAGGTGTGCTGGTGACCCTGTCAAAGGAGGCGCCCAGGTCCCCGGTGACATGATTGCCAACCCCGGCCTTGATTGCCTTAGCACAGAATGCGGGGTCATAGATGGCCTGATAGCAAAGCGGCGGGTCCAGGCGGGCAAGCCTCCCGTCTGCGATTATGGTCTTTAGGAAGTTCGTCACATCCTGCGAAGAACCGGCCGTGGGGTTGTCCCCGCTGTCAGACAGGACCACAGGGCAAACGCCCTCCTCCAGGCTCCTGTAGGCATGCTCGATCGCATCTGAGACCTCGCGCGTCTCGTTGTAGAAACCGAACTCTCCCCTCGAGTCCCAGAACTCATGCGCTAGCTCCAGCGCAGCATCGTCGGCAGTCTTCTGGCAGTCATCGCTGACGGCAAGCGCGGTCACCCCGTTTTCCCGGACATCGGCCCACGGGAACCCCAGAAGATAAGAGGCTCCGATTATATTGGGCCTTCTCTCCATGTCCCGGAGCAGGTCTGTGAGCCTCTTCATGGGCTGCACGCTTGTCTCCGACTGCTCGCCTGCGATTATGAACGGAAGGTGCACCGCGGCCATGTATGTCCTGACTCCGTCCTCAAGCACATGACGTGTTATGTTGGCGGCAAGGACGCCTGTCTCATAGGTGTCGGTATGTGGCGCGCACTTATAGCCGACAAAGCAGTCGGCATTCCTCATCATTTTCTCAGTGATTGTGGCATGCATGTCCAGCGATGCAATGATCGGGATATCGGGGCAGATTCTTCGGATCTCCTCAAGAAGATAACCTTCGGCCTCCCCCAGACCCTTAACCCGCATGGATCCATGCAGGCTGAGGCACAGGGCATCCAGCGGCAAAGAGGCTTTGAGGGAATCAAGGAGCTCTGTCTTGAGCTCCATGAAATAGTCATGGTCCCACTCCCCGTTGGGCACTGCCCTGGCGATCAGGCCGGGGGCCACATCATAGCCTGCGGCCACAAGGGTGTCGATTATTCCGTTGACCGATCCCTTCCCCCTGCTCTCAAGCAGCTGATTCCCCCTGAGGACCCAGATATCATCCCGTGATGTCACGATCGGATTGAACGTGTCCGACTCATGATGCATCCCGCCGACAAAGACTTTTCTCATGAGTTTGATTATAAATCTGCAATTACCAGGAAACAATCAGGAACCAGATAAGCTATCATTCATCATTTGCTTTACTTTGTATTATTTTTGTTGTACATTGAATGTACTAGGAGAGGAAAGCAATGGCACAGGCAATGGTTAACTTCCGTATGGATTCGCAACTGAAAAATGACATGGAGAAAGTTTGCAGGGAGATGGGGTTAACACCATCAGCAGCTTACAATCTCTTTGCAAAGAAGGTGACTCAGGAGAGACGTATTCCATTTGAGATCACTGCAGATCCGTTTTACAGTGCTCAGAACATGGATCGTCTGAATAAAGCAATCTCTGACATAAAGGCAGGCCGCAACATGTCTGAGCATGAACTAATTGAGGCTGACTGATGAAAAAGAAATGGCACGATGCTGCTTGGGAGGATTATCTTTACTGGCAAGGCCAGGATAAGAAGTATCTCAAGAGAATCAATTATCTCCTCAAAAGCATAGATAGAAACGGTTATAACTGTGAAGGCAAACCAGAGCCCCTCAAAGGCAATCTGTCTGGCTTCTGGAGTGTTAGAATTGATGATAAAAACCGCATCGTGTTCAGAATCAAAGATAATGAGATAGAAATCGCACAATGCGGTTCACATTATCGTGACAAATAAATCTCTTGAATCACTCAGACCCAGTGAATCTTGCTCTGGTCAAAGCGGTCCTGCTGGGGGCGCTCCTCTGCAGGGTATCCGAACGGGAAGAGCGCGAATACCCTCTGGTTTGATGGCAGGCCTCCGAGGGCTCTCTCAAGTGCCCTCATCCTGTCCTCATGAGGGGCGGTTCCTATCCAGACACCGCCGAGCCCCTGGGCATCGGTCTCCAGCCAAAGGTTCTCCATTGCGATTGACATGTCTATGTGGGCATATTCGGGCAGGCTGCAGTCTGTCCTGTATGCGGCCACTATCGCTGCGGGTGCGTCTGCGGTCATTTTCCCGTACGGGGCAGCGTTGGCAAGCTTCCTGAGCGTGGCCTTGTCGGTGACCACATAGAACTCCCACGGCTGCTGGTTTATGGCTGACGGGGCCTGCATGGCGGCCTTGAGGATCGCGAGGATCTTCTCCTTCTCGACCGGTCTGTCCTGATAGCGTCTGACGCTGGTCCTGTGGAATATGCTGTTCACGGGTGTGCCTCCTGTGGGTACCTTTATATTATCACACAAACCGATGTTGAGGTTTTGAATGAAGAAGGCTTTTTGCAGCGATTTCCGTATCCCTAACAGTACACAATCCCTTTTTTGGGATTCTGTACTGTTGTTTTCGCGGTTTTATGCAGTACAGAACGCATTTTTTCGGGTTCCGTACTGTTTCATGTGGAAAATGTCCAGTTCTGAGCGCCGCCGACAGTCAAAGCACCAGCTGAGGATTCCCGAGGAGCTCAGAGAGCCTCTTGCTGAACATTGTCCTGATGTACGGATCAAGCAACTCCGATATCACGGTTATCCTGTTCCCGGAGTCCTTTGATGAAGATCCGCAGTGGAACAGCCTCTCATCCTCTATCCCGTGGTCCAGCACTATGAACCTGTCATGCGATGCTCCCATGCTCCTAATGAATTCCACATGGAAGTCAGGGTTCTCCCTTATGCAGTCCTGATAATCACTTTTATGCAGCAGGCTCCTCAGGTTGTCTGAAATAATTATTATCCTTATGTTGTTATCCACACCGCACAGAAGATGCAGTGTCTTGAGGCTTATGTAGTCATCCACTATATGGATGCTCCTCTTAGCCCTGCCGTATATCTCCATGTATGCCAGATCTGACCTCATGGGCTGTCCGTCAAGGAAGAGATATTCCCTCCTCTCCTCAGACCTGCTGAAGTCGAGCATGAAGGGAGCAATCTCAGATCTCCTGACTGTCTCGCTTATCTCATCAAACGCCTTCATCAGTCTGTCATCATGCTCTATGAGGATTCTACTCTGGTCTGAAAGCACGTCTTTCATTTCCTTTATGTCATTCGTGTTCTCAGCTGTCTGCAGTGATAGACGGAGAATGTCCCTGCTTGAGACAGCGGAAGTGTTCTCGACAATGTAGTCCTTCATGGACTTGAATGCCATCACAAAGGCCCGGCTCTGCCTGACTGCAAGTTCACCTCGTAAGACAGTCATCAGCATGTAAATGCCTTGTTCAGTGAAGGCATAAGGCAAGTGGCGGGTTCCTCCGGATTGTCCTTTGAACATATTAGCCGTCCGTGATATGTAATTTTTGCATTTCACCAATTCGTTCAACTCTTCAATGGTAATCCTGAACATGAAATCATCACCTTCGAACTTCTCGGCGTTATTTTTGACCTGCCTGTTGAAGGCTCCGGTGCTATACCCGTAAATCTCCGCCAGGTCAAAGTCAAGCATCACCTTGACACCCCGGATGGTGTGGATC
>CACZJR010000121.1 GCA_902781545.1 uncultured Spirochaetales bacterium
GGGCGTCGGTCTCGACAAGCTTCTTTCCGATTGCATGGTAGACCTTGCCCGGCTTCTCTTTCTTTCCGATTGCCGGATTGAAGAGGTCTGACTCACCTGTGATTGTTCCGTTGATGACCTTCAGGTATGAGAGCTTTCCGGAGAACTGGTCGATTGCTGTCTTGAAGCAGAAGGCTGCTGTTGCGCCAGGACCGACTGTGATCTGCTCCTCAGAGCCGTCTTCCTTGATGATCTCGTCCTTTGCTCCCTCCGGGGAAGGTGCGATGTCTGCGATGAAGTCGAGAAGGTTTGTGATACCTGCGTTGTTGGCTGTGCTTCCGCAGAAGACAGGGACCAGGACGTTGTTCTTCAGACCTTCCTTGAGACCCTCGTGGATCTCCTCCGGCTCAAGTGTCATCTCCTCGAGGTACTTCTCCATGAGCTCCTCGGTACCCTCAGCTGCGGCCTCGATCAGGCTCTCGCGGTACTGCTCGACCTCATCGTTGTACTCTGCGGGGATGGCTCCTTCCTTCTCCTTCTGTCCGGCCTGGAAGAAATATGCCTTGTTCTCGATCAGGTTGATGACACCCTTGAAGCCAGTGCCCTCTCCCATGGGGATTGTGACAGGAACGAATGTTGTCTTGAACTCTTCCTTGAGGTGGCTGAATGTTGCGCCGTAATCGACTCTCTCACGCTCCATCTTGTTGAGGAAGACCATTCTGGGCTTCTGTCTCTGGTTGAGGTTCCTCCAGAGCTTGATTGTCTCGATCTGTGCTCCGTCACGGGCATCAACGACCATGAGAGCGCTCTCACATGTCCTGAAACCGCATATGACCTCTCCGACGAAGTCCGCGGTACCCGGAGTATCGATGAAGTTGAGGGATTTGCCCTGCCATGAGACGTTTGCGAGTGCTGCATGGATTGAGATCTTGCGTGCGACCTCTTCCTCTGTGTAGTCACTTGTTGTCTTACCTGAGTCAACTGTCTCAGGTCTTGAGATCACATTGCTGTAGTACAGGAACTGCTCGAAAAGAGAAGTCTTTCCGGTTCCGTTGTGGCCAGCGATTGCGACGTTTCTGATGTCTTTCGTTGAAAGAGCCATAATTCCCTCCTAGAACATTGGCAATATTTGCAAAACTTTCTGTTTCAAATGATTTAAAGGCCGTCCCGAAGGGCAACCTTTCATACTATATATGATTCTGAGAAAAAATAGAAGTATGTAATGCGATTAGTGCGCAACTAGGGCATTTAGGGCTTTCAGGGCATCTAAGGCATCTAGGGCATCTATCTACATCTAGGCTATCTGCCGGTCTTGGGGGCGTAGTGGCTGAACTCCATGCTGAAGGTTCCGCGGCCCTGTGTGGAGGATCTGAGGGCAGTGGAGTATCCGAAGAGCTGGGCCAGCGGAGCCTCCGCGTTGATGTGGTCCGCAGAGGTCTTGCTCTCCATGCTGGAGACGATTCCGCCTCTCTGTGTGAGGCTGGAGATTGTGTCTCCGACATACTGTGAGGGGACGATCAGCGTGACGTTCATGATGGGCTCCATCAGAACAGGGCCTGCCTCCTGGGCTGCGGCGTCAAAGCACATTGCCGCGCATGCCTCGAAGGCGAACTCGGTGGCAGTCAGCTCGCTGTATCTGACATCGGTGAGCTCCACCTTCATGTCGCATACCTCATAGCCGAACTTGATGCCGCTCCTGAATGAGTTCTCCACTCCGCGCTGGATGGCATCGAACATCTCAGGCGGCATGACCTTGGAGGAGACGAGGTTCTCGTAGCTTGTCCCGCTCTTGGGCGGCTGGGGAGTGAGCCTGAGGGTGACCGTGGCGCTGTTCTCCTTTCCTGCGAGGACCTTGCTGAACGTGTAGCTCTTCTCCACGGTGCTCGTGATGCTCTCACGGTAGGTGACCTGCGGCTTTCCGATGTTGCAGTCGACCTTGAACTCCTTGGTGATCCTTGTGACAAGGACGTCAAGATGGAGCTCTCCCATTCCGCTTATGACAAGCTGTCCGGTCTCCTCGTTGTCCTTGTATGTGAACGTCGGATCCTCCATCGAGAGGATCTCAAGTGCCTTCTTCAGCTTTGCGCTCTCTGTGGCGTTTGCAGGCTCGATGGCGATTGAGATGACAGGGACGGGGAAGCTCATCTTCTCCAGGAGTATCTGGGCTCCCTCTGAGCCGATCGTGTCTCCGGTCTGGGCGAGCTTGAAGCCTACAATGACTCCGATGTCACCCGCCTGGAGCTCCTGAAGCTCCTCAGGCCTGTTGGCATGCATCCTCAGAAGCCTGTTGATGCGCTCACGCTTCTTCTTTGAGATGTTCAGCACGGCTGTGCTCTTTTTGAGCACTCCTGAGTAGACCCTGACAAACGCAAGAGGACCTGCCTCACGGTCGTACTGGATCTTGAAGACAAGGGCAAGTGGCGGGGCCTTGGGGTCATTCTTGACCTGGACCTCCTCCTCACGGTCCTTCTTCACGTGAAGGCCGGTAGCTGGCGGAATGTCGTCAGGGGAGGGCAGGAGGTTTACAATGCCGTCAAGAAGGCACTGCACGCCGATATCCTTCAGCGATGATCCGCAGAAGATCGGAAGCAGGCTCCTGTCAAGGGTGCACTGTCTCAGGACCTTGATGATCAGGTCCTCAGGAATGTCCTCGCCTGAGAAATAAAGCTCGGTGATCTCGTCAGAGTAGTTTGAGACGCTGTCCAGGAGCTTCTCCCTCCAGGCCTGTGCCTCGTCCTCCATGTCGGAAGGAATGTCAGAGTAGCTGTATTCGAAACCGGAGGTCTCCGGGTCGAAGGTGACCATCTTCATCTTCAAAAGGTCTATTACACCTTCAAACTTGCTTTCTTTCCCAACTGGGATGAATAGTGGAACCGGTACCTCTTTCAGTTTTGTCTGGATATCTTCAATCGCAGCATAGAAATCCGCACCGAGTCTGTCCATCTTGTTGATGAACGCGATTCTCGGGACCTTGTAGGTGTTGGCCTGTCTCCAGACGGTCTCGCTCTGGGGCTCTACGCCTCCTACGGCGCAGAAGACACCGACAGCTCCGTCAAGGACCCTGAGCGATCTCTCGACCTCTGCAGTGAAATCCACGTGGCCTGGAGTGTCTATTATGTTGATCTGGACACCCTTCCAGTAGCAGGTGGTTGCGGCGCTGGTGATTGTTATTCCTCTGTCCTGCTCCTGCTCCATCCAGTCCATTGTGGCTTCGCCGTTATCTACCTCTCCGATGCGGTGGTTCTCCCCTGTGTAGAAGAGGATTCTCTCCGTCGTTGTGGTTTTTCCGGCATCGATATGTGCGATGATTCCAATGTTTCTCGTTTTCTCTGACGTCATGTGCAAAATCCTAGCACAAATCAATTTCTTTGTTAATTGAAATCTGTTGACATCATAGGCTCCTTTTGCTAATCTCGATTTGTTGTGAGACCGGGCCAATAGCTCAGTAGGTAGAGCAACGCCCTTTTAAGGCGTGGGTCGTTGGTTCAAGCCCAACTTGGCTCATGTATTCACAGCCAGATGTCGCTCTCGTCTAGTGGTTAGGACAACGGGTTTTCATCCCGTCAACACGAGTTCGATCCTCGTGAGCGATGACAAGGACCGTTGCAGTGTGACGGTCCTTATTATTTGGCTCAAGCACACTTTTGTGGGGATGAGTAGTCTCTGGATTTGGTGTGCTTTCTGCTTCTTTCCCAGATCTTGAGGAAGAAATACCTTGTGTCCCG
>CACZJR010000122.1 GCA_902781545.1 uncultured Spirochaetales bacterium
CTTGAGATGACCGGCTCTGATGAGAAGAACCCCACCTTCAACATCTCATGCAGGACGATCCTCGCCGCAGGGCAGAAGAACATTGAGGTCCTGGGGCCGTTTCCGGAGATTGAGGAGGCTGTGCGCGAAGTCCATAAAGGTTTTTGGACTAAATAAGGAAGGTGCTTCGGTCCAATCTCGGCGTCACTTCGCTTGGGCCGTGCAGAAAGCACTGTCCCGCGCTTGCTTCTTGATCTTGGGCCGAATCGTAAATATTGGAAGGTGCTTCGGCTCAATCTAGGCGTCGTTGCGCTTGGGTCGTTGCCTGCAACTAGGGCAACTAAGGCATTTAGGGCTTCTAGAGCAACTAACTACATCTAGAAGCAATCACTGTCACTTATTGCAGTTCTCGAGGATCTCGCGTGCCACGAAGACGCCGCTTGCGGAGGCGTGTGAGAGCGAGTGGGTGACTCCGCTGCCGTCACCGATCATGTAGAGGCCTTTGTATCTGGTCTCCAGATGATTGTCCACTTTCACTTCCATGTTATAGAATTTCACCTCAACGCCGTACAGGAGGGTATCGTCATTGGCTGTACCCGGTGCGATGCGGTCAAGGGCGTAGATCATCTCGATGATGCCGTCGAGTATGCGTTTCGGCAGCACGAGGGAGAGGTCGCCGGGCTCGGCCTGGAGCGTGGGGCGCACGAAGGACTCCTCGATTCTCTTCTTGTTGCTCCTGCGTCCGCGGATCAGGTCGCCGAAGCGCTGGACTATCACGCCGCCGCCGAGCATGTTGGAGAGTCTTGCGATGCCTTCGCCGTAGCCGTTGGAGTCCTTGAAGGGCTCTGTGAAGTGCTTGGAGACCAGGAGGGCGAAGTTGGTGTTCTCTGTCCTCTGGGAGGGGTCCTCGAAGCTGTGGCCGTTGACGGTGACAATCCCGTTGGTGTTCTCGTTGACGACGATGCCGTAGGGGTTCATGCAGAAGGTGCGCACATTGTCCTCGAACTTCTCGGTGCGGTAGACGATCTTGCTCTCATAGAGCTTGTCCGTCAGCGGTGCGAACACCTGGGCGGGAAGCTCGACGCGCACGCCGATGTCCACGCGGTTGGAGAGGGTCTCGATGTCCAGGTCCTTGCAGACCTCCTCGACCCATTTGCTGCCGCTGCGGCCGACGGAGACTATGCACTTTGTGCACTCGTATGAGGCCTTGTCGGTGATGACGCGGTAGGTGCCGTCTGAGAGCCTGATGCTTCTGACTGGCTCGAGGAAGTGGAAGTCGATGTGGTCCTTCATCTCATCGTAGAGGTTCTGGAGCACGACGTAGTTGATGTCGGTTCCGAGATGGCGCACGGATGCGTTCAGAAGCTTGAGCTTGTTCTGCATGCAGAGCCTGGTGATGTCTGACCCGGCTGTGGTGTAGAGCTTGGTGCCCTCGCCGCCGTGGGTCATGTTGATGTGGTCGACATACTCCATGAGCTCAGTCGCCTGGCTCTTTCCGATGTACTCGCAAAGTGTTCCGCCGAAATCATTTGTGATGTTGTACTTGCCGTCAGAGAATGCTCCGGCGCCGCCGAATCCGCTCATGATGGAGCAGGGCTTGCATCCGATGCAGGTCTTGATCTTCTTGCCGTCGATGGGGCATTTTCTCTTGTCCAGCGAGTTTCCCATGTCTATGACAGCCACCTTGAGGTCGCTGTTGCCCTTCATGAGCTCATATGCCGAGAATATACCGCCGGGACCGGCTCCGATTATAATAACATCATATCTCTGATTGTCAGCCATCTTTTTCTCCGTCACTAATGTACTATTATTTGAATTTGTTTTCAATTGACCGGCATACTCGTTGCGTGCATCTTTCCATTAGTGTTACTATGCTCCTATGAAAACTTCTGAATATTTATGCGGAAACAGATATCCCGGAAGGCTCATCGCCGCAGGCGTGACTCCGTCCGGAAGCCTCGTCTATGCCTACTCGATCATGGGCCGCAGCCAGAACAGCCGAAACAGGGTGTTCCGCCAAAGCGGCAATGAGCTTTTCACCGAGCCTTATGACAAAAGCAAGGTCCAGGACCCGTCACTCATCATTTATCCTGCGATCCTCATGGCCGGAAGCCGTGTGATTGTCGCCAACGGGGACCAGAGCCTGGACATCCGGAAGGCACTTCTGGCAAGCGATTCGGTCGCATCCGCCCTTGAGAAGAGGACCTATGAGCCCGATGAGCCAAACTTCACCCCCAGGATCTCAATGGTGGTGGGGATCGATGACTTTGAGTTCAGCATCCTGCGCCGCCGTGAGGACGGCTCCTGCGAGAGGTCGACCTGGAATCTTCCGCGGAAGGCAGGGGTCCTTTACATGATCCACACCTATGACGGGGACGGAAGTCCGCTTCCGTCATTCTCCGGCGAGCCCAGGGTCCTTGAGGCGGAGAACTCATATGCCCCGGTCCTGTGGGAGAGCCTGGACAGGGAGAACCGCATATCCCTCTATGTGAGGGAAGGCAGCGGCGAGAAGCTATACAACGCAAGGGAGGAAGAGAATGCGCATTGACCTCAAATACGGGTGCAACCCGAATCAGAAGACAGCTTATATCGAGTCAGCAGGCGACATGCCGCTTACGGTCCTGAACGGAAGGCCGGGCTACATCAACCTGATGGATGCCCTCAACGGCTGGCAGCTTGTGCAGGAGCTTAAAAGTGCCACAGGTCTTGCGGCGGCCACATCATTCAAGCATGTGTCTCCTGCGGGGGCTGCGGTGGCGTTACCGCTTTCCGATACAGAAAGACGTATGTACTTCATCCCTTCCAAGAAAATCCTGAGCCCTCTTGCCACGGCGTACATCAGGGCACGAGGTGCTGACCGCATGGCATCTTTCGGGGATTTCATCTCCCTTTCAGATGTCTGTGACGTTTGCACCGCATCCATAATCGCCAAGGAGGTGAGCGACGGAGTGATCGCGCCCGGCTATGAGCCTGAGGCCCTTGAGATCCTGAAGGGCAAGAAGGGAGGCGGATACCTGGTCCTGCAGATGGACAGCTCCTATGTCCCTGCTGTCTCAGAGAAGAGGACGCTTTTCGGGCTTGAGATGGTTCAGGACCACAACGGCTGGGTCCCGTCGGAGGAGACGTTCAGTGATGTGCGCTCTGCCTGCCGAGAGATCCCTGCCTCCGCAAGGCTGGATCTCACCGTTGCCCTTATTGCCCTGAAGTACACACAGTCCAACTCTGTCTGCTATGCCTACCGCGGGCAGACAATCGGGGTAGGAGCAGGGCAGCAGTCACGCCTGGCATGTACCCGTCTTGCGGGGACCAAGGCGGATCTGTGGAGTCTCAGACAGTCTGAGAAGGTCCTTCACCTACCATTCCTAATAGGGAAAACTAGAAACGATAAAGATAACATAATCGAGCAATATCTGGCCGATGACCCTGAGATTGACGTTGTTTCCGACTGGAAGAGCTACTTTTCAGAGAAGCCTGAGAGGCTGACAGCAGAGGAGAAAAAGTCATTCAGGGAGAGCCTTTCAGGCATCAGCCTTGCCTCTGACGGCTTCTTCCCGTTCAGGGACAACATCGACAGGGCCGCCAAGTCCGGCGTCAGCTACGTGGCTGAGCCAGGCGGGTCCGCAAGGGATGAGGACATAATCAGGGCCGCTGATGACCATGACATGGTTCTTGTGTTCACTCATTC
>CACZJR010000123.1 GCA_902781545.1 uncultured Spirochaetales bacterium
CCCTGAGCGAAACCCACCACACCTTTACCGTGACCTCGGACATCCCCACCAGGGAGGGCTATGTATTCACGGGTTGGCTGGCTAGCTATACCGACGGCCATACGGAAACCGAAGAGGATAATATCGCAGGGACTGTTTATCAGGGGGGCAACGAGATCGTCTTCTATCGTCATATGGACAATGACGACGTGACCCTCACCGCCCAGTGGATTGACCGCGCCAAATGCGTTGCCAGGGTATCCAACGATAACGGTGCAACTTGGACCTACCACGAATACCTGATCAACGATACAGAAGCCAGCCAGAACGGCAAAACCATCAGGAAAGGCGCTTTCAACCAAGCCAACACCCTCACCGGCGATGTGATCATCGAAACGCTCAAGCAGGGGCCTGTGGATGGCGGAACGGATGATTCTGTGATTACCACCGATACCGCCGATTCCACTACGAGCCGCTACACCCTGACCCAGGGTTTCACCTTCAACAACGCGGCCAATATCACCGTGCGCACCATGCCGGGGCTGGGATTTACCAGCATCATCAAGCGAGGGTTTAATGGCGACGGTAACAGCTTTATGCTCAAAACGCAATCGAACGACATAAAGCTGATCGCAGAAAACATCACCCTTGACGGAAGCCAGAAGGATTCAACGAAGTATAAAGGAGGGGCGCTGTATATCGACAGCGACACCGTCATACAGGGCAACATCAGCGAGCTGTATCTGACCGAGCTGGGCGACTACTGGCTGGGAGCCTGCCACGAACAGGCGATGGTACAGGCGGATCACTACGGTACCTATGCCGAGAGCGTCGTCGGCGTATCACGCTACAACTTCTTCAACGCGGGCGTTCTGCTGATCAACTGCGCACGTTCCAGAGAGAGCGGACTGCTCAAAAAGTTTGCCGAACGTCTGGCAGAGTACGACTTTGTCGTCACCCAGGACGAGGATTACCTGAACCTCCTCTGCAAGGACCATGTCCTGTTCGTGGATCAGAGATGGAACACCGAGATCTTCGGCGTAATCCCCTATCCCATCGAGGAAGCCAAGGTCCTCCATTACATCATGTTCAACAAGCCGTGGCACTATGAGACCTGCCCGCATGCGGATATCTTCTACAGATATGCAAAGCAGACATGGGTCTACAACGACATCCTTGAGGACCTGCACAGCTATACCGACGAGCAGAAGGCCCGCGACCATGAAGGCTATGCGAACCTCTTGAACCTTGCCGTCAAGGAGACCAACAAAGAGGACAACTACCTCAGCATCATAAACAAGAGGCACTCCGCGGACAGGATCGCGATCCTGCAGAAGATCAAGCAGTATGAGCGCGCAGGCAGATTCGATGAGGACGTGGAGGACGATCCTCCTGCACCGGTCCTGATGCCTGATGACATCAACTACCTGAACAGGAGCATCAAGCAGCGCGCAAAGACCAAGGTTGCATTCAAGCTCGCCCACAGGCTTGTTGACAACCTGATCAAGGACAAGAAGCTCATCATCAAGGAGATCAGGGGCATTGAGAACTTCAAGAACCTGCAGAGCGGTGCCCTGATCACATGCAACCACTTCAATGCGTTTGACAGCTTTGCAATACAGCTCGCCTATGAGGCAGCCGACCAGCCCAACAGGACCTTCTACAGAGTCATCAGGGAAGGAAACTACACCAACTTCCCAGGCTTCTACGGATTCTTGATGCGCCACTGCAACACGCTGCCGCTCTCATCCAATCTCGAGACCATGAAGAAGTTCTTCGATGCGACCAACACACTACTGAAGGAAGGGAACTTCGTACTCGTCTACCCTGAGCAGAGCATGTGGTGGAACTACCGCAAGCCCAAGCCGCTCAAGAGAGGCGCCTACGTCTTCGCATGCAAGGCCGATGTCCCCGTACTCCCCTGCTTCATCACCATGAAGGACTCGGAGGAACTTGACGAGACAGGCTTCCCCATCCAGGAGTACACCATCCACATCCCGGAGCCCATCTACCCTGACCACAGCCTCAGCTACCGTGACAGGATCGAGGACCTCAAGCAGCGCAACTCAGACATCTGGCGCACCATATACGAGCGCGAGTACCAGACCAAGCTCAGCTACATGAACATGCCGGAGATTGACTGATCAGTCCCCTTTCAATCAGCACAAAAAAACGCGTGGCGTTCATGTGAACCCACGCGTCTCTAAACAATTCCTTATTCTCAGACCGTCCTGATATCCAGGCTCTTTGACACCGGCTCCATGATCTGGCGGACCTGGTCCTCCGTGGCGTTCTCAAGCTTGAATGTGAGAACCCTCAGTGACGGGTCAGGGCCCTCGAGGGTACCCAGGGAGATGATGTTGATTCCGGCTGATGAGAACTGGTCGGAAAGGTTGGAGACAACACCGACCTTATCCTCCACAAGGGCCTCCACACGGATTCCCTGATGCTTCGCACCCAGCATCTCCAGGAGGATCTTGAACAGGTCGCTCTTTGAGACAATGCCTGAGAGATATCCGTTGTCCATAACAGGAAGGCAGGACAGGTCATTCTCGACCATCAGCCTCACGGCCTCCTCTATCGTGGTCTCACGGGTGATTGTCAGAGGATTGCGGCTCATGATGTTCTTCACCTTGAGCTTGGAGAGAAGATAGTTGATCTCATAGGTGCTCAATGTCGATGCCGGAGACGGCGCGGCAAGAAGGATGTCCTTCTCAGAGATCACACCCACAAGATGCTTTTCATCGTCCAGGACCGGCAGCCTGTGGACCTTCTCGGCCTTCATCTTGGCCGAGGCATCTGAGATGCTCATGTCGGGAGTGGCTGTTGCCGGGTTCTTCTTCATTCTATCAGCGATAATCATTGTTCTTCCTCCAGTTGTTCTTTAATGATACCACAAGTCAGGCACCAAGGTAGGCCTTTTTGATGTCCGGATCCGAGATCAGCTCGGAACCAAGACCGGTCTTGACTATCTTTCCGGTCTCAAGCACGTAGGCCCTGTCTGCGATTGAGAGCGCGGCCTGGGCGTTCTGCTCGACCAGAAGGATTGTGGAGCCAGCCTTGTGAAGGTCGGCTATGATCTCGAAGATCAGGTCCACAAGAAGCGGAGCCAGTCCCATGGACGGCTCATCCAGCATCATCAGCTTGGGCTTTGCCATGAGGGCCCGGCCCATCGCAAGCATCTGCTGCTCTCCGCCTGAGAGGGTTCCGCCTATCTGGGAGCGTCTTTCCTTAAGGCGCGGGAAAAGCTCGTACACCTGCTCCATGCTGTCCTTGATCTCGGACTTCGGCCTGGTGTATGCACCCATCTCCAGGTTCTCCTCAACGGTCAGGCCAAGGAATATCCTTCTTCCCTCCGGGACCATCACAAGACCGTTCTGGACGATCTTGTTCGGGGACATC
>CACZJR010000124.1 GCA_902781545.1 uncultured Spirochaetales bacterium
ATGAGAGGTGTCGCCTTGGTAGAACTTCTCAAAGATGTGCCTGCCTGTCTGCTCGCTCATGCCGCAGCCTGTGTCAGACACAGAGACAACCGCAGATCCACCTTTCCCTTTCAGGCTGACACTGATTGTTCCACCCTTCTCCGTGAACTTGATTGCATTTGAGAGAAGGTTCTTCCAGACAATGTCCAGAAGCTCGCTGTCTCCATTGACACAGACATCGTCGTCTATGTCCGCCTGGATCCCAAGCCCCTTGGCCTCCCATGTGCTTTCAAAGGAGAGCACACACTCAATCAGTGCATTTGAGAGATTGAAGTTCTTTCTGTCTGTGATTATCTCCTGATGCTCTATTCGGTTCAGCCTGAGGATGTTGGTTATCAGGTCGGATAGGTTTCTGACTGACTTCAGAATCACCTGTATGCGCTGGGTTCGCTCTTCTTGAGAAAGGCTCGGGTCCTGCAGAATCTCGCAGTGCGCGCTGATGACAGAAAGCGGGGTCTTGAGCTCATGGGAGACGTTGGACACAAAGTCGGTTCTGAGAAGCTCTGTGTTGGACAGTTCCTGAGCCATGGTGTTGATGCCGTCTATGATAGGATTGTAGATATGCGTCAGGCCAGAGTCCGGAAACCTGTCAATCCTGCATGAGAAGTCCCCTCCAGAGATGGCCTTCACCCCGTCAAGTATCCTCCTGGCAGGTCGGATCTCCGAGTAGTAGCGGATCAGAGCATCCGAGCCCGCAAGCAAAGCGCTGAGGACAAAGACGTTCAGAAACACCATTGGGGCTCGTCGCCTCAGCAGCTGCTCGCCTATGTCGGCGTCCTTCAGCATTATTATCATGCTGCACGTGATTATGAACGAGCACAGCACGAAGAACATCAGAAACCTGAGCGCGATGTTTGAGAACTTCATCTTGGCACCGCCTTGTAGCCCAGTCCATGCACTGTCTGGATCTCAAAGTCCTTGGAGACTGAGAACTTGTCCCTTATCTTTGTCATGTAGACATCCACCGTGCGCGATGTCGATGTGGACTCGACATCCCAGAACTCGTCCATCAGCTGCTGTCTGGAGAATGTCTTCCTGGGATAGGAGAGCATCTTGAATACTATGTTGAACTCCCTCTGCGTAAGCGGAATCTCAACACCGTCCACATAGGCTGCATGTTCATCGCTGTCCAGGATGGTGCTGCCCAATTCAATGCGCCTTGAGCTGGAGATTCCGGCTCTTCTGAGAAGGGCTCGGATCCTCATTGATAGCTCCTCGAATGAGATCGGCTTGACCATGTAGTCATCGATCCCTGCCGAGAAACCCTTGTGCTTGGCACCTATGTCGTCACGTGCGGAGATGAAGAGCAGAGGGACGTTTGAATTGATTGCCCTGACGTGTTCGGCGAACTGGAAGCCATCGACACCAGGCATCATTATGTCACTGATGATCAGGTCATAAGTGGTATGGTACATTGCGTCATAGGCATCGTCGGCACAGGTCACGGCATCGGCGCTGTAGCCTTCCTTGACCAGGTAGGACTGCAGGGCCTTGAGAAAGTCCTTGTCATCATCCAGAAGAAGCACGTTGAACATTGGCGCCCCCTTATTTCTTGAATTTCTTTCCTGTGGTGCATCCACCGTCACACAGGATGTCCACTCCGGCAAGGTAGCCGTTTCTCTCGTCGGCCACTGTTGCAATGGCATATCCAAGCTCCTCCGGAAGTCCCATCCGCTCCTCTGCCCCGTACTTGAGCATGAAGCTTCCGTCCTTGGCCTCGAGGTTGCCCATGTCAGTTGCAATGAGCCCTGGACTGAGCGAGCAGACACGGATGCCCTTCTTTCCAAGCTCGAATGCACTCTTCTGGGCGTACCAGACAACAAAGTTCTTGGAGAGCGAATAGGCAAAGCCTGACTTCTGGTAGTCAGTCTTGGCAAGGTTCGACTTCTTGACGAGCTTTTTCACAAAAAGGTCCTCATCCGTCTCCGCCAGGGCATAGACCTTCTCGTTGATCAGGAACTTCGGCAGGATGTATGCAGAGTTGGACGAGATGTCCACAATCACACTCCCCTTGCCCATGACCTTGGAGAACTCCTGGTTCACATACACCGTGCCAAGCGCGTTGACCCTAAGAAGCTGCTCCTGCTTTGCCATGGCAGGCGAGAGCCCTGCAGCGTTGATCACATTGGTGACCTCTCCGAGGCCGGTTGCATACTCCGCAAGCTTCCTCACACTCTCTCTGTCTGATGTATCGCACGCATGTGCATGGGCCTCAAAGCCTTCAGCCTCAAGAGCCTTCACTGCATTCTCCAGTTTGGCGACCGTTCTTCCGGAAAGGACAATGATCTTCTCCTTGTCCATGAATTTGGCGGCAGCAAGACCCATGCCGCTTCCGCCTCCTGTTATCACGCATACACCGTCTGAAACAGCTGCCTTTACAGCAGATATCTGACTATCCGACAGCTTGATGCCGGCGTCTGTCTCAGATCTGAGAATGAGACCATCTATATCCGACATGAGCGGCTGAAGCTTCCTGTCGTTCAGCGCTATGAGCCTGCCGGCAACATCAGTTTCAGCTTTATAATACGGATAGGAATATATAACAAGCTCACCGTCGACAGAGGCAAGAACAGTCTGCCTGTCGATCGCAAGATGCTGTGCTGCTTCATCTATCATCTCATGTGATACATCGAGCATTGCCGCGCAGTCAGAGCGAAATTTGCTGTACGGAACACACGTGCTGCCCCTTCCTGCCGAATCACTGAGCATAAACCTGATTCCGCTCTCGATCCTGAATTCCGAATCATGATCGCACCCGAGAAGTGACGCTATCTGATCCGCTTTTCTGAATCCGAATCCCTTCAGATCGTTAACGAGCCTGTATGGATTTTCTTTTATCTTTTCGACAGTGTCTTTGCCGTACACCGCAT
>CACZJR010000125.1 GCA_902781545.1 uncultured Spirochaetales bacterium
ATCTATCTCGACGTGACTTCACAGTGAACGCCTTTGCCGCGGACTGCACCGACGGGAGGATAATAGACCTCTTTAACGGGCTCTCCGACCTCAGGACAAAGACAATCCGTGCCATCGGCAAGCCTCATGAGCGCTTCCAGGAGGATGCCCTGAGGATGATGCGCCTGGCGCGTTTCTGCTCAAAGCTCGGATTCTCCGCAGACCCGGACACCCTTCTTGCGGCAAGCGAGCTCTCATCCAACATAACTATCGTCTCTCAGGAGAGGATCTTTGATGAGCTTTCCAAGATCCTGATGTCCAAGGTCCCGACAGTAGGACTGAGGCTCCTTGAGCAGACTGGTATAATGCAGCATATACTCCCTGAGCTCACGGACTGCAAAAGGATCGAGCAGACCAAGGTCGGCGCCCAGGACGTGCTTGAGCATATCTACAACACTGTCGATGCCGCAGCCTCACTCGGCTATGGTCTCACAGTCAGGCTCGCAGCCCTTCTCCACGACATCGGAAAGCCCTCCACAATGAGCATAAATGCTTATGGCATAATGCGTTTCCACGGTCATGACATAAAGAGCGCCTCTATGGCAAGAGATGTCATGAGAAGGCTCAAATGCTCCAACAAGCTCACTGACGAGGTGTGCATCATAATTGAGAACCACATGGTCAGATACCGCAGCGACTGGACGGACGGAGCCGTGAAGCGCTTCATCAGGCGTGTGGGCAGAGAGAACATAGACAACCTGTTCGAGCTCCAGTGGTGCGACCAGATCGCATCTGAGGGACGCTCACGAGTTGATGAATATGACGAGTTCATTTCAAGGATCCATGACCTTGAGAACCAGCCGATGAGCATAAAGGACCTGGCGGTCTCAGGTGATGACCTTGCAAAGGCCGGAATCCCGAAATCAAGGGTCATGGGAGAGATTCTCAACCAGCTTCTTGATATGGTACTGGACTACCCCACCTTGAATACAAAAGAGACATTACTTAAACAGGCTGTTATTTTGTTTGAGAAAAATTAAATAGAGATGCCCATCTGCTCAAGGGCAAGCTTTGCCACATTCTGCTCGGCATCTTTCTTGTTGTGTCCCGTGGCAGGTCCGTAGGTCTTGCCCTGGACGGTCACAGAATAATAGAACACCTGGTCATGCTCAGGCCCGGTAGATCCCTCAAGGGTGTAGAAAGGAACTTTCTTGTAGAGCTTCTGAACATGCTCCTGAAGCATGGTCTTGTAGTCCTTGCGGTACTGGTTTCCAATGACCTTATCGATGATCGGGACTATCTCTCGCAGCACAAAAGCCTTTGCGCTCTCAAAGCCCTTGTCAAGGAATATGGCAGCAATCACGGCCTCCGTGCAGTCCGCAAGGATGGCTTTCTTCTGTCTGCCGCCTGAGAGCTCCTCTCCTCTTCCCATCACAAGAAGCTTGTCCAGTCCTAGGCCTGTAGCCACCTCAAAGAGAGCGTCCTCACTTACGACAAGGCTTCTGACGCGGGTGCACTGGCCCTCGTCTCCCTTGAGGTTTTTGTAAAGCCACTCAGAGACAACAACAGAGAGCACACTGTCACCCAAGAACTCAAGTCTCTCATTGTCGGAGATGTCGCGGCTTCTTACCTCATTAGCGAATGAGGAATGGATGAATGCGTTATCCAGTAAAGAGATATCAGAGAAATCAAGACCTGCACGGTCCTGAAATAATAAAAGCTCCCTCTTTCTGTCCTCAGAAATGAAAGGAGCTTTTCTTGACTTCAAATCAGACATTAATCAAAGAAGACTTGCCAGATAGTCAACTGCCTCACCGACTGTCTCGAATGTCCTGCCCTTCTCATCAGGAATGGTGATGTCGAACTCCTCTTCAAAACCACTGACGAGATCAAGGATGTCCATGCTGTCTGCCTTGAGATCGTTCACGAAAGATGACTCTCTGGTGATGGTGTTCTCATCAACAGCGAGCTTATCAGCGATGATTGCCTTTACCTTGTTGAAAACTTCATTGTTTGTCATTGAAATCACTCCTCAGGATTGACTACCTGGACTCCCTTGTAGTATCCGCACTGCGGGCAGACACGATGCGGCAGAATAAGCTGACCGCACTTTGTGCACTTGCAAAGTGTAGGAGCCTGAAGCCTCATGTTTGATGCCTTGCGGGAAGCAGCCCTGGACTTGGATGTCTTATATTTCGGTGTTGCCATAATGTTACCTCTGTATAACCAATGATTTAATCGAACATTGTGAGAATATAGGAAATACCTATTTAAGTCAATGCTTTATGCATCTTTAAGCTTAGATTTGACCCTCTGCTGGACCAGTTTCGGGACCATTTTCGATATATCAGCGCCGAATACGGCCATCTCCTTGATGCTTGAGCTC
>CACZJR010000126.1 GCA_902781545.1 uncultured Spirochaetales bacterium
GGCCAGGTCACTGCAGGCGACACAATCATGAAAGGTAACGCCAGAAAGGTGAGAAGAATATATCAGGACAAGGTGGCCATCGGTTTCGCAGGTTCAACTGCCGATGCCTTCACGCTCTTCGAGCTCTTTGAGAAGAAGCTCTCAGAGGTCAACGGAGACCTCACAAGGGCTTCTGTGAGCCTTGCCAAGGAGTGGAGGCTTGACAGGGCGCTGCGCAAGCTGGAGGCCATGATGATCGCATCTGACGGAAAGAAGATCTTCCTGATCACAGGAACAGGTGATGTGCTTGAGCCGGAGTATGACGCCGTGGCGATTGGAAGCGGTGGAAACTACGCATTGTCTGCAGCCCGCGCCTATCTTGACTGCGCCAAGGACCTGTCTGCCAAGGACATTGCCCTCAAGTCACTTGAGATCGCAAGCTCAATCTGCATCTACACTGATTCCAACTACACCTTCGAGGAAATCTGAACAGGAGAACAATAATGGCTGATAACACCAAAGAGATAAAGGAGCAGGAGACAAAGGCTGTTGTCCCTGCAGAGGATAAGCCTGCAAAGGCACTTTCACTGGACGATATGTCACCTAGGCAGATTGTCGCTGAGCTTGACAAGTATGTCATAGGCCAGGACAAGGCAAAGCGCACCATCGCCGTTGCACTGAGAAACAGGACCAGAAGGAAGAGACTTCCCGAGTCAATCAAGGACGAGGTCTATCCCAAGAACATAATCATGATCGGACCCACCGGTGTGGGTAAGACGGAGATCGCCAGGAGAATCGCAAGGCTCTCCAACGCGCCTTTCATCAAGGTGGAGGCCACGAAGTACACCGAGGTCGGTTACGTGGGCCGTGACGTCGAGTCCATGGTCAGGGACCTCATGGGAAGCGCCGTCTCGATGGTCAGGCGTGAGCTTGCGGCACAGAACGAGAAAATGGTGCGCGAAAGGGTGGAGGAGAGGCTTCTTGATGTCCTTATCCCCAATGTCAGCTCCACAGCCAACACGGACGCCCAGTTCGACAACGCCAGAATCAGCGCCAGAGAGCAGATCCGTGTCCAGCTCAGGGCTGGTCTTCTTGACAACACGGAGGTCGAGATCCCGAACCAGCTGATAAGGCCCAAGGTGGGCATTGAGCTCATGGGCGGCAGCATGGATGACATCCAGAACGCCATGAACAGCCTGGGCTCCATCTTCCAGAACGCCGCACAGGGCCCGAGGAACAAGAAGCGAAAGGTCACCATCAAGCGTGCCCGCGAGCTCTTCACGGAGGAGGAGACCGAGCGCAGCGTAGACCAGGAGAAGGCCACCGAGATCGCCAAGGAGCGCACCGAGCAGATGGGCATCATCTTCATTGATGAGATTGACAAGATCGCGGGCAAGAACAGCTCGTCCTCAAGCCCGGATGTCTCCCGTGAGGGCGTGCAGCGTGACATCCTGCCTATTGTCGAGGGCACCAAGGTCACAACCAAGTGGGGCGTGATCGACACCTCACACATCCTCTTCATCGCCGCCGGAGCCTTCCATGTGTCAAAGCCCAGCGACCTGATTCCTGAACTCCAGGGCCGTTTCCCGCTCCGTGTCGAGCTCGATGCCCTCTCCGCGGATGACTTCTACAGGATCCTCAAGGAGCCTGAGAACGCCATCACGCTGCAGTACAGGGAGCTTCTCAGGACCGAGGGAGTGGAGGTTGTGTTCACAGATGATGCCCTTCACCGTGTAAGCGAGATCGCCTATGAGGTCAACTCCAGCACCGAGAACATCGGAGCCAGAAGGCTGTACACCATCATGGAGACGCTCCTGGACGAGCTGAGCTTCAACGCCAGCGAGATGAGCGGCCAGACCGTGGAGATCACTCCTGATTATGTCAACGAGCGCCTGTCCAACGTGGTCAAGGACCAGGACCTCAGCAGGTATATACTGTAAACTGCCGCATTCAAGTCTAGCCTCATTCGCCCAATAGTGTTATGCTCTATTTGTCGGCATTATATATACAGTGGAGAAAAACGTCAGGTGAAGTACATAACAATAGTAGCTCCAACATATGAGGATGCGGTCCGTTCCGCCAGGGACCAGTATGGCAGCAGCATCAGGATCCACAGCAGGAAGGATGTTGTGACCAAGGGCTTTCTGGGTTTCGGAAAGAAACGGCATTGTGAACTGACGTGCTTCCTTGCCGAGGAGGAAAAAGCCAAGGCTCCGGCATCTGCTGATGCCGAGACTCCGGTCCAGGCTCAGCCTGATGCGGAGGAGGAGAGGGACATAAGGCGTTT
>CACZJR010000127.1 GCA_902781545.1 uncultured Spirochaetales bacterium
CATCAGCATCACTGATGTTACTCCGGTTCCCCACAACGGATGCCGTCCTCCCAAGAGAAGGAGAGTGTGATCATATTTATATATCACACAGGGTTTAATACACGTTTGGATGAAGACACAGAGAAAGATATTATTTTCTCTGTGCTGTAAACAACATGCAGTCCGGCACGCACAGCTTATTCAGGCAGGTGCATGCACAGTATTCGGCTGCAGATAAGAAAGGAAGAATTACAATGGCAGTAAACAGAACTCCGGTACTGAAGAGATGCAGATCTCTCGACCTCGATCCCGTTTTCCTTGGATATGACAAGAAGTCCAAGAGACAGCTGATCCGCAGAAGCCGCAAACTCAGTGAGTACGGCACCCAGCTTCGTGAGAAGCAGAAAGCTAAATTCATCTACGGCGTCCTCGAGAAGCCTTTCCGTAACTACTACGACAAGGCCGACAGAATGAAAGGCATGACCGGTGAAAACCTCATGACCATGCTTGAGAGCCGTCTGGACAATGTCGTTTTCCGTATGGGCTTTGCCCGCACCCGTCGTGAGGCACGTCAGGTTGTCGGCCACAAGCACATCTTTGTTAACGGCAAGCTGGTCAACGTTCCTTCCTACCTTGTAAAGGCAGGAGATGTCGTTGAGGTCAGAGAGAAATCCAAGAACATCCAGCGTTTCAAGGATATCTCCGAGATTACCGCCGGCAGACTGACCCCCGATTGGGTTGATGTTGACAAGGAAGCCCTCAAGGGTACTGTCAGCCAGCTGCCTAAGAGAGAGCAGATCGACGTTCCTGTCAATGAGATGCTCATCGTCGAGTTGTACTCCAAGTAATAAGGACTGAGCGCAGAGCGCAAAGGAGGATTTACGAGTGTTTGATTTTGAGAGACCGAGCATCGAGGTCGTTGAGATCTCCGATGATAAGAAGTACGGCAGATTTGTGATCGAGCCTCTGGAGAGGGGTTATGGCATCACGCTGGGAAATTCCCTCCGCCGGATCATGCTCTCTTCACTTCCCGGCGCTGCGGTGAGTCAGGTTAAAATTGATGGCGTACAGCACGAATTCAGCACGATTCCGGGCGTCAAGGAAGACGTTACCGAGATCATCATGAATATCAAGAGCCTCGCGATCAAGAATGACAGCGAGTCCAATGAGCCCAAGACAGCCTTCATCGACTATGAGGGCGAGGGCGTTGTGCGCGCTTCCGATATCCAGATCGATTCTGATATCGAGATCATGAATCCTGATCTCGTGATTGCTACCCTGAGCGGAAAGGAGACCCGCCTGTTCATGGAGCTTACAATCACAAAGGGAAGAGGCTACGTCAGCTCCGACCGCAACAAAACACCCGATACCAAAATCGGCGTGATTCCGATCGACTCCATTTACACGCCTGTCGACAGGGTCAATGTGATGGTGGAGAATACACGTGTCGGACAGCAGACAGACTTTGATAAGCTTACACTGGATGTCACAACCGACGGAACGATTGCACCTGACGAGGCCGTAAGTCTTGCGGCAAAGGTCCTGAGTGAGCACCTCAGCGTGTTTATCAACCTGTCTGAGAAAGCCAGAACCGCCAAGGTCATCTCCGAGGAGAAGGAAAATCCCAAGGAGAAGGCTCTGGAAATGAGCATTGACGAGCTTGAACTCTCCGTGCGTTCCTACAACTGCCTCAAGCGTGCAGGAATCAACACGGTGGAAGAGCTCTGCAACAAGACTCCCGAAGAGATGATGAAGGTCAGGAACCTTGGCCGCAAGTCTCTTGAAGAAGTTCTTGAGAAGCTCAAAGAGCTGGGCCTCAAGCTCAATTCGAGCGAGGATCCCGCATAATCATTAAGAATAAACCCGTCCCGCTGCGGTAAATCCATAAGGTGCGCAGCAGGAGATGCCGGCAGAGATCAGGTCTGTGAAGACCTGTCTTTGGCCGGAACCGGCAGCAGGTAAGCCCGATGTGCGCTGCCGTCGGCATCATCATAACAAATGGAGGAATAGTAAGATGGCAATGTACAGAAAGTTAGGCAAAAAGACCAAGCTCAGAAAGGCTCTGCTCCGCAACCAGGTCACAGCTCTGATCTATCACGGAAAGATCACCACCACCGAGGCCCGCGCCAAGGAAATCCGCAAGATCGTTGAGCCCATGATCACAATGGCTGTCAAAGAGCGTGACAGTTATGAGACTGTTACTGTCATGGCTAAGGTTGCCCGTAAGGACAAAGACGGCAAGCGCGTCAAGGAAGTCGTCGATGGC
>CACZJR010000128.1 GCA_902781545.1 uncultured Spirochaetales bacterium
AGGGCATCTGCCTGCGGGATTGTGCGTGGGAATCCGTCAAGGATGAATCCGTTCTTGCAGTCAGGCTCGGCAATGCGGTTGCGGACCATCTCAATTGTCACTGAATCAGGTACCAGTCCGCCTGAAGCGAGAATGGATTTGACCTGGAGGCCCAGCTCAGTCTCGTTCTTGATGTTGCTCCTGAAAAGATCTCCGGTTGAGATGTGCGGAATTCCATAATACTCTTTTGCGGATGCTGCTATTGTTCCCTTTCCTGCTCCCGGGGGGCCAAGAAAAACCATTCTCATCAGATTACCTCCTGACACTAAATATAGGGCTTCGAAACCTCGAGATAATACTAGCACAAAAAACTGTATTGTGCAAATTCACTGTGTGCATTACAATTTTCTGTTGGTGCATGTTACACCGTTTGGAGGTCATGACAATGGACATTGAAGGCAGAAAAGTAATCATTCATGCAGCAGATCTGGACGGATTCCTTCTGGACAGCGACAAGGACAGAATCGATCATGTCAACAAGCTCTATGAGAGCAGCATTGAGGCTTGCAAGGAGATAGAGGGCGGAAAAAGATCAGAGGACAAGCTTGTCTCCGCTCAGGGTGCCATCGGAAGCTATCTTGAGAGCATCTGTGAGGTAGAGCCCCGCATCCATGTCTATTGTTTCGAGTAACCGAAGGAGCAGCATGCCGCAGCCAGCCGCCTTGTAGCAAAGCTCAGGGATCCAGAGACAGGACATGAGGAGTTCCTCTACTACATCCAGAGAGCATATGAGCTTCTTTTCACACATATATTTACAGATACGGTGATCCAGACAAAGAGATCTATCATCACAAAGACGCCTGTGACAAACCCGTGCAGGAATTATGCCGTGCACAGGATCCCTGATGTCGATGAGATCACAAAGGACTGCGTCATGTGCGTCATGCTCCGCGGTGCCCTGCTCCCAAGCATGATCATCAGCAAGGAGATCCAGGACTACAGCTCTGACGGCAGAGTGACACCTTTCGCACTCTTCAAGATCAAGAGGGACGAGACCAAGAAAGAGAGCAACATGGCTTATGTGCTTGACCTGGACAAGTCATTCTTTGACTTCAAGGACCTTGACGGAAAAGACCTCATCTTCGCAGATCCGATGAACGCAACAGGCGGATCATTGATTACAATCGTCAATTACCTCAAGGAAAACGGAGTGAAGCCGAAGAGCATCAAGTTCATCAACGTCATCTCCGCGCTGAAGGGATCTCTTCGCATTGTCAGGGCCCTTCCGGAATGCGAGGTCTATACCCTTTGGATGGATCCTGTCCTGAACGATGCCGCCTATATCCTTCCGGGACTTGGAGATGCAGGAGACAGACTCAACGGCTGGGACTATCCGGGAAATCCGAGAAACATGATCCAGCTCATTGCCGATTATGGTTCGAACATCACTAACCTCTACAGGGCTCAGGTCAAGAAGATTGAAGAGACAGTCCTTGGCTGAGAGAAGAGTCTTGCTGGCGGTCATCCTTGTGATGGCCGCACTTTTATTATTCTCCTCCTGCAAGACGACATCAGGCTCGGAGCATGACCAGATTGTCCGCACTGCCATAGACCTGGCAAACACCTACTTGGAGGCGGGTCAGCCGGAGAAGGCCGTTGATGCCTATGACCGGGCCCTTGAGCAGGCGGATGACTACAGGCTGTATTTCAACAAGGCCCTTATCCTCTCTGACCTTGGCCTTCATCTTGAGGCTGCTGATCTCTGCAAGATAGGTTTCGGGAAATACCCTTACATCATCGCATTCAAGAAAGCACAGGCTGAGTTCCTTTATCTGGCAGGAAATACAGGAGCCTCTTTTGAGGCTTACAAGGAAATGCTGGAGCTGAACCCCTATGACAGGGAGACGCGCCTTATCTTCATCGGAAGGCTCATGGAGTCAGGACAGGCCTCAACAGCCTATGAGCAGGCTTTGATCCTATGGGATCAGGGGTACAAGGACAAGGAAACTGTCTCATACCTGTATTCCGTGCGTCCTGACAGCTGGCAGAATGTGTACGACTTAATCATCGGACAGCAGTAATCACTCTTACAGCGCTATCAGTCCGAATACAGCCCCTGCCCCTATCCAGAAGATCGGATGGACCTTCTTCCATTTCAGGAGGCAGAAGAGAATGACGGCAAAGGCCG